>JBBIQR010000033.1:0-23536 GCA_037442245.1 Candidatus Solibacter sp.
CGCTTCACTCTGGAAATTATCGAGTGAGCGGAGCACAGGACGCGTGGGTCACGATCGCCCTGCTGGGCAAGACGCGGGGCAATCGCGGCGAAGTGACGGCGCTGGCGCTGAGCGGCAGGCCGGAGCGATACGAGTCACTGCGTGAAGTGTATCTGTTTGGCGGCGGGGAGCGCTTCGAGGTCGAATCCACGTGGTTCCACGCGGGCGCCCTCATCTTCAAGTTCCGCGGAGTGGATTCGATTTCCGAGGCCGAACGTCTCTCCGGCGCCGAGGTGCGGGTGCCGGCGGCGGAACGGCTGCCGCTCGATGACGGCGAATTTTTCCAGGACGACCTGATCGGGTGCGACGTGATCGACCGCACTACCGGCGTCTCGCTGGGGCGCGTGACCGCGTGGAACGATGGCGGGGGCGCGGGTATGTTGGTGGTCGGCTCGGGCGACGGCGCGCTGCTGATCCCATTCGCGCGCAAGATCTGCGTGGAGATCGATCCGGCGGCGCGGCGCATCGCGGTAGAATTGCCCGAGGGATTGAAGGACCTCAACCGGCCGTGATCTTCCACGTCCTGACCATCTTCCCCGAGTTCTTCGACGGACCCTTCGCCCACGGCGTGGTCAAGCGCGCGAAGGACGCCGGCGTACTGGACATCCGGATTCACAACCTGCGCGACTGGACGCACGACCGCCACAAGACGGTCGACGACCGCCCGTTCGGCGGCGAGGAAGGGATGGTGCTCAAGTGCGATCCCATCTTCAGTGCGGTGGAAACGGTCTGGCCCGAGAGAGGCCCGGAGCGGAAGGTGGTGCTGCTTTCCGCGCAGGGACGGCTGTTCGACCAGGCGATGGCCAAGCGGCTCTCCGGCGCCGGGGAGTTGCTGCTCATCTGCGGGCGCTACGAGGGCGTGGACGAGCGCGTCGCCGAGCACCTTGCGGATGAGGAGATCTCGATCGGCAACTTCGTGCTGAGCGGAGGGGAGCTCGCCGCGGCGGTGGTGGTGGATACGGTGGCGCGGCTGATACCCGGCGTGCTCGGCAACGAGGCGTCCAGCGAATTCGAATCCTTCTCCGAGACCGGGCACGGCGAGGGGCTGCTCGATTGCCCTCACTGGACGCGTCCCGCGGAATTCCGCGGATGGAAGGTGCCGGATGTGCTGCTCAACGGCAATCACGCCGAGATACGCAGATTTCGCCGCGAGACGGCGCGCGAGAAAACGATGCGGCTGCGCCCCGACCTGTTGAAGCCGGCGAATTGAGCGGGCGGCGCTACGCCCGCAGGATCTCCTTCACCGCGTTGCCGCCCACGTCCGTGAGCCGGAAGTGCCGCCCCTTGAAGAGGAACGTGAGCCGCGTGTGGTCAATTCCCAGGCAATTCAGGATGGTGGCCTGCAAATCGTACACGTGGACCGGCCGCTCGGTGATGTTGTAGCAGTAGTCATCGGTTTTGCCGAGAGTGATCCCCGGCCGGATGCCGCCGCCCGCCATCCACACGGTGAAGCATCGCGGATGGTGATCGCGCCCGTAATCGTCGGCGGTGAGCCGTCCCTGGCAGTAGACGGTACGGCCGAACTCGCCGCCCCAAACTACGAGAGTATCGTCGAGCATGCCGCGCTGCTTGAGGTCGGCGATTAACGCGGCGGTGGGCTGATCGGTCTGCCGGCAGAGCTTGGGCAGCGCTTTGGGCAGTCCGCCGTGGTGATCCCAGTCGCGGTGGTAAAGCTGGATGAAGCGCACGCCGCGCTCGGCGAGGCGCCGCGCCAGCAGGCAGTTGTAGGCGTAGGTGCCGGGCTTGCGCGCGTCCGGTCCGTAGCTGTCGATGGTGGCGGCGGTCTCCTTCGAAAAATCGACCAGGTCCGGCACGGAGGACTGCATGCGGAACGCCATCTCGTACTGCGCGATGCGGGTGGAGATTTCCGGATCGCCGAATTCGTCCATGGTGCCCTGGTTGAGTTTGGCCAGCGCGTCGAGGTAATCGCGCCGTTCCGCGCCGCCGAAGCCTTCGGGGTTCGAGAGGTACAGCACGGGATCGCCGACGCTGCGGAACTTCACTCCCTGGTAGCGCGAGGGCAGGAATCCCGCGCCCCACAGCCGGTCGTAAAGCGGCTGGCCGGTGCCGCCCGCGCCGGGCGAGATCATCACGACGAACGCCGGCAGGTCCTCGGTCTCCGACCCCAATCCATAGACCACCCACGAACCCATGCTCGGCCGCCCGGCGATCTGCGAGCCGGTTTGCAGGAACGTTACGGCCGGATCGTGATTGATCGCGTCCGTGTAGGTGGACTTGACGAAGGTGAGGTCGTCGGCCACCTTCGCGGTATAGGGCATGAGCTCGCTGACCCATGCGCCGGACTGCCCGTGTTGGGCGAAGGCGAACTTCGACGGCACCACCGGGAAGCTGGCCTGGGCGGAGGACATCTGGGTGAGCCGCTGCCCTTGCCGGATCGATTCCGGCAGGTCGGTACCCTGAAAATCCTTGAGGCGCGGTTTGTAGTCGAACGTCTCCATCTGGGAGGGTCCGCCGGATTGAAACAGGTAGATGACGCGCTTTGCCCGGGGTGCGAAGTGGGGCAGCCCGGTGAGTCCGCCTTTGGCGCGGGCCGTGCCGCCGGCCAGCGACCAGAGCGCGGCCGCGCCCAGACCGGTCGCGGAGCGTCCGAAGAAGTGTCTGCGGGTGATTGCGTTCATTGTCTGGTCACCGCCTCGTCCATGTTAAGGAGCAGGCTCGCCACCGCGGTCCAGGAAGCGAGTTCCGCCGGTTGTATGGAAGGATCGCGCGGCGACTCGCCCTGGGTCAGGTACTTCGCCGCGTCCCCGGGATGGGCGCGATAGCGCGCGCGAAATTTTTCGAGCGCGGCGGTGAGCACCGTGCGCTCCGCCGGGCGCGGGTCGCGGCCCAGCACCAGCCGCACGCCGGATTCGATGCCGCCGCCCTTCACCATCCGTTCGGCCAGCTTGCGCGACGCCTCCAGGTAGACGGTGTCGTTCATCAGGTTCAGCGCCTGCAGGGGCGTGTTGGTGCGTTCCTCGCGGACCACGCACACTTCACGGCTGGGCGAATCGAAACTCATCATGGCCGGCGGAGCGACGGTGCGCCTCCAATAGGTGTAGATGGAGCGGCGGTACAGCCCGTCGCCGTGGTCCGCCACGTAGCCCTTGCCGCCGAACAACTCCTGCCACAGGCCGGGCGGCTGATAGGGTTTCACGGAAGGTCCGCCGGCGCGCTCGACGAGGAGGCCGGACACGGCCAGCGCCTGATCGCGAATCATCTCCGCGGGGAGGCGGAAGCGCGCGCCGCGGGCCAGCAGGCGGTTCTCTGGATCCTTTTCGAGCGACTGCGGCGTTTCGCGCGACGCCTGCCGGTAGGCCGCGCTCATCACCATGGTCTTCATGATGTGTTTGACGTCCCAGCCGGAATCCATGAACTCGACGGCCAGCCAGTCGAGCAGTTCCTGGTGCGCGGGCCATTCGCCCTGCGAGCCGAAGTCTTCCACCGTCTTGACCAGTCCCACGCCCCACAGCATCTGCCAGAAGCGGTTGACCGTGACGCGGGCGGTGAGCGGATTGCCGCGGTCCACCAGCCAGCGCGCGAGGCCGAGCCGGTTGGCCGGCCAGCCCGGCTGGAACGGCGGCAACACGGCGGGGGTGCGCGGCTCGACTTTGTCGCCGGGGGCATCGTACGCGCCGCGCTTGAGCACGAAGGTATCGCGCGGATGCGGCAGTTCCTCCATCACCATCACGGTAGGGATGGAGGCCATGAGGCCGGCGCGGTCGCGTTCGAGTTCGTGCAATGCGGCGCGGGCGGCGAGGTATTCGTGCGGCGGCGCGAGATCGAGGAAGGCATCGCGGGTGCGGGCGCGGGCGGCGGCATCAGTCATCGCCACCAGCGCCGCTTCGCGAGGGGAGAGCGCGCGTTTATAGATGCGGACGTCGTCGATGGCGCCATCCCAGCGCAATCCCGCGCCGGCTCCGATGCGCAGGGGTTCCTTGTTCTCGATCGGCCAGATGCCGTAATCGAAGAGGACCTTGAGCGGCATGTCGCGCCCGTCCACGTACATGTGGACGCCCTTGGCGCGCATGCCGCCGTCGTAGGTGACGAGTACGTGCTGCGTTTTGCCGGGGGGCAGGGCATCGGCGGTTTCCACCCGGAGGCTCAAGTCGCTGTAGCGGAAGGTGACGTGCAAGCGCAGTTTGCCGTCGATCAGCAGCAGGTAATGGCCCTTGCCCTCGAAATAGTCTTCGCCGATGGAGAGGATCGCGCCCTTGGGCGATTTGGGCGTGATGCGGGCGGCGAAGGTGAAGGGGTCCTTGTACTCGAGTTGCGGCGTGCCGGTGACCAGCCCTTCGCGGACGTTCCACTCGGCCGGTGGCGTCCACGCGGCGTAAGCGTGATCCACCGCGGGCTCGAGGGAATCGAGGCGCTGGCGCGCGGCGGCGATCTTCGCGTCCAGGGCGTCCAGCTTGGCCTGCTGCTCGGGGAGCGGCGCGTGGATGTACGGCGGCTCGTTGCCGAAGTTGTAGACGAAGCCGCGGTCGGGCGTGTTATTGAAGAAGGCCGAAAGCTGGTAATACTCTTTCTGGGTGTAGGGATCGTACTTGTGGTCGTGGCAGCGGGCGCATCCGATGGTGGTGCCCAGCCAGACGGTGGACGTGGTCTCGACGCGGTCGCCCACGTAGCCGAGGCGGAACTCTTCGTCCACGATGCCGCCTTCGGCGCTGGTGCGGTGATTGCGGTTGAAGGCGGTGGCGACGCGCTGGCTCACGGTGGCATCGGGTAGAAGGTCGCCCGCGATCTGTTCCACGGTGAACCGGTCGAACGGCATATTGCGGTTGAACGCGCCGATCACCCAATCGCGCCAGCGCCACATATCACGCGGACCGTCGTTGCTGTACCCGTTGGTATCGGCATAGCGCGCGGCTTCCAGCCAGCGGATGGCCATACGCTCGCCGTAGCGCGGGGAGGCGAGCAGGCGGTCCACGAGTTTTTCGTAGGCGTCGGGCGAGCGGTCGGCGAGGAAAGCTTGGGTTTCGGCGGGCGTGGGCGGCAGTCCGGTGAGGTCGAAGCTCAGGCGGCGAACCAGGGTAGAGGGATCGGCGTCGGGTGCGTGCGCGGTGCCTTCGTGTTCCAGGCGCGCGAGCACGAACGCATCCACCGGATTGCGCGGCCAGGATGGTTCGCGGACCGCGGGCAGCGCCGCCTTCTTCGGGGGGATCAGGGACCAGTGGGGCTCATACTTTCCGCCCTGCTCGATCCACCGCCGGAGCACGTCGATTTCGGCGTCGGTGAGGCGCTCGCGACCCATGTAGGCGGGCGGCATGCGGAACCCGGTATCGGTAGAGGTGATGCGCTCGAGAATGTGGGCGAGAGCGGGATGCGC
Organism: Candidatus Solibacter sp.; assembly: GCA_037442245.1. Classification (GTDB taxonomy): domain Bacteria; phylum Acidobacteriota; class Terriglobia; order Bryobacterales; family Bryobacteraceae; genus Solibacter. The sequence continues at coordinate 5,369 of JBBIQR010000033.1, forward strand.
GCTCTGTTCCTGGTCCAGGCGGAGGGGGCTTTGGCGGCTGGCGCGGTCCGGACCGTGACAGGTATAGCAGCGATCTGAGAGAATGGGACGGACGTCGCGATTGAACTCGACAGGGGCGGAGGCCGCGGCCCAGATCCACCCTCCCCACAGCATCCCGGCTAGAAGGAAGCGTGCTTGCACTGCCGGATAGTATATCGCTATCGTCGCCGCAAAAGATCCAGAAAGTGTTGTACACTAGTACATTACGGACATTGTCATGCAGAATGCGTTGTTGACCAAGTTCATCATTAAAAACAAGGCGGAAAAACCCGCGCCCGAATTCCGCTCCGGCGATACCATCCGGGTGCACGTGAAGATCAAGGAAGGCGAGAAAGAGCGCCTGCAAGCCTTTGAAGGCGTTGTGATTGCCCGCAACGGCACGGGCATGGGCGAAAGCATCACGGTGCGCAAGATCAGCTTCGGCCAGGGCGTGGAACGTATCTTCCCGCTGAACGCCCGCGTGGTCGACCACATCGACGTGGTACGCACGGGCCGCGTGCGCCGCGCGAAGCTGTACTATCTGCGCAACCTCAAGGGCAAGGCCGCCCGCCTGCGCGAGCGCCAATAACGCCAGATCCGGCCATGGAGCCCACCGCGGCGAATGGCAAAATCCGCTGTGAAGCCACTCTCGAACGAGAGCTGCGCGCGCGCGGCTTCTCCCTCGTCGCGGGTGTTGACGAAGTGGGCCGCGGCGCACTATTCGGACCGGTTTTCGCCGGCGCCGTGATCCTCTCCGAAGACCGCCCCATCCGTGGATTGAACGATAGTAAGCTGCTCGATGCGGAGCGCCGGGAGGTGCTGGCGGAGCGTATCCGCGAACGCGCCGTGGCGTGGTCGGTGGCTGGGGTGGACGCGGCTGCGATCGATCGCATCAACATCTACCAGGCGTCGCGCCGCGCCATGCGGATGGCGGTCGCCCGGCTCGATCCCGCTCCCGATTTCCTGCTGGTGGATGCCGTCCCGCTGGATGTGGCCCTGCCGCAGCGCGCGCTGATTAAAGGCGACATGCGGTGTCACGCCATCGCGGCGGCGAGCATTATCGCGAAAGTGGCGCGGGACGCGTGCATGCGCGCCTGGGACGCGATTTATCCCGCCTATGGCCTGGCCGCACATAAAGGCTACTCGACGCCCGAACACCTGCGCGCGCTCGAGGAATTCGGCCCCACGCCGCTGCATCGCCTGAGCTTCGAACCGGTGCGCGCCTGCTCGCGCTTCCCGCTCGCCCCCGGTGCGCAAATGGATTTGTTCGCCACGGCGGGAGCCGTATGACGCCGCACGATTCAGGGGCCGGCAGCGCGCCCCAGGCCACGCCGATCGCGCCCGTCGCGCGCCATCCTCACTACACCTGGTATCACAAGCTTTCGGCCGTAATCTTTATTACCTTCTGCCTCGAAATCGGTCTCTTTCTGCTCATTTTTCCGTGGACCGATTACTGGAGCGTCAACTTCTTCTCGACCGCTGTGCCGGTCTGGGCGCCGTATTGGGACAACATGTACCTGCGCGGCGCCGTCAGCGGATTGGGCGTCGTCAACCTCTATATTTCGCTGATCGAAATCTTCCGGCTGCGCCGGTTCGCGAGACCGTAGGTGCCGGCACTTCTCGCGATCCTGGTCGCGCTGCTGCTCTACGGCACGCTGTCGCCGTTCCGCTTCGATTTCGCGCATCATGCCGGCAATCCGCTGATCCACCTGCTGCATTCCTGGCCGAGCGGATTCACGCCGGGCAACGTTCGCGACGCCGTGCTCAACGTGGCGATCTTCGTGCCGCTGGGCGCCGCCGCCTTCGTCACCTATGCGCGACCCTGGCCGCGTCGCGCCGCCTTCGTGCTCGCGGTGCTGCACGGGAGTCTGCTCTCGCTCGCGGTCGAGTTGCTGCAATACTACGATGCCACGCGCACGTCGAGCGCCTCGGACTGGCTCTTCAACACCGTGGGGACGCTGGCGGGAGCCACGCTCGCGCTGCTCTTCCGCCGCCGCATCGAAGCGGTCGTCTCCTCCGCCGGACGCCGCGGAGCCGCTCCCGGACTGCTGCTCGCCGCCTGCTGGATGGCGGCGCAGCTATACCCGCTGCTGCCCGTGATCACCCGCGCGAAGCTCTCGGCCGGGTGGGCGCTACTGACGGCCTCGCGCATCTCGTGGGTGGAGGTGCTGGCCGGCGCCGCCGGATGGTTTGTGTTTGCCGTCGCCCTGCGCGCCGCGTGGGAGAAACTCTCCTGGCGATGGGTGGCGCTCGCGATGCTCGTGGTCCCGTTGCGGCTGGTGATTGCCGATCGCGTGGTGGGAAAGAGCGACCTTCTGGCCGCCGGGGCGGCGCTGGCATTATGGTGCCTGAGCAGCGATGCCGCCCGCCCCGGAGCGGCGTGGCTGCTGATGATCGCCGCACTCTTTGTACGCGAGTTCGCACCGTTCCATTTCGGACCGCCGCACGCCTTCTCGTGGATTCCCTTCGCCGCCAGCATGGAGGCCGAAGGCACCACCAACGTCGTAGTCATCCTCCGCAAGGCGTATGAATATGGCGCGATGATCTGGCTGCTGCGCGCCGGTAAGGTTCGTTACCTGGCCGGCGCCGTGCTACTCGCCGCCGCGTTGTTCGCCGCGGAGATGCTGCAAACCCGCCTGCCCGGACGCACCCCGGAAATCACCGACGCCGTGCTCGCCCTGTTGATGGGGCTGATCCTGCGGGTGGTGACGTAGAGCGCGTCAATTCACCTTCGTGATCGTGGCTTCGAGATCGAATTTACGCGACGTCACCGGATCGTCGAAGCTCGCCACCGGCGTGGCCTTACCCTGCGGAAGCGCGGTGTCGAACGAAATGCGGATCTGCGAGATGGTTGGCGCCGGCGCCGGCTTGTCCTGGGTGATGGCGGTGCTCAGATCGAGATCGCCGCGCATGGCGGCCTTGCCGCCGCCCGCGTCCTGCACCGTGCATTCGATGTTCACGCCTACGTCCACGTAGGTGAACTGGGTGTTCTGCCCGGTGCCGGGACTTCCGGTCGTGACCGGCACGCGGTTGCCGATCTTGAACACTCCCTTGGTGCCGGCATTGACCATCATCGAGTATTTCCGCCCGGTTTTGCCCCCGGCATCGCCCGAATCCCGGACCGTGAAATCGACTTTGTATACATCACGCTGCGGCTGCGCGCAGAGCGGCGCCGCCAGAATCGCCGCAAGTAGAAATATGGTACGCATCAGGTAAACGCGTCTCCTCGCTCTGTAAGACGAATCCCCAAGCGTCCGCGTGGAGGGGTTATCGTATACCAATGAGACTCTCCCGCATACTGGCGGCAGCGGCGTGCGCCGCGGGGCTGGTACTGACCCAGACCCGGCAGCCGCAGGACGAGGAATACGCCCGGCTGGTCAAGGAGTGGACCACCAGCCCCGAGTTTCTGAGTCCACTGGTGGACCATCTGCCCAAGGCCTCCGGGGTGCCCAGCCCGAAGGACGTGCTCGGCTATTACATCGGCGCGCCCAAGAAACTGACCCATACCGCGGAAATCGGGAAATACTATCGCGCGCTGGCCGCCGCGTCGCCGCGCGTCAAGGTGCTCTCCGCCGGAACCACCGACGAAGGGCGGGAGTGCCTGGTCGCGGTCATCGCGGACGAAGCCACAATCCGCGATCTCGACACTTACAAGGGGTATCTGGCGAAACTTGCCGATCCGCGCGGGCTCTCCGCCGCGGATGCCAGACAGATCGTGGGCCGCGCCAAGCCGGTCTACTTTCTCACCGGCGGTCTGCACTCGGCCGAAACCGGTCCGCCGGAGATGCTGATGGAACTGGCCTACCGGTTGGCGGTCGAAGAGGGCGCGCCGTACGACGCGATCCGCCGCAACGTGATCGTGATGGTCAACGCCGCCAGCGAACCCGACGGACGCGACCGCTACGTCGACTGGTATTACAAGTACAAGCTCAGCGAGGAGGGTGAGAACGACCGTACGCCGGCGCCGCCTTACTGGGGCAAGTACATCTACCACGACAACAACCGCGACATCAATTACTCGCAGGTGACCATGTCGAATTGGCTCCAGTTCTATATGGAATGGCACCCGCCCATCATGCACGACCTGCACGAGAGCCAGCCGCTGCTCTATACCTTCAGCGGCCAGTCTCCGCAGAACCCGACGCTCGATCCGATCCTCTACGGCGAGCTTCCGTGGTTCGCCGATTTCGAAATGACGAAGATGCTGGGCTACGGGATGCCCGGGGTGTGGACCCACGCCTTCGTCGATATGTGGTCGCCCGGATACCTCGGGTTCATGGCGTCGAACCACAACGGCATGCTGCGCATGTATGAAACCTTCGGCAACGGCGGCGCGAACACGATGAAGCGCAATCTGGCCGGCGGACCCGGAGGCGGCGCGAACGCCGCACCGCCGGCTGCCGGACGGGGCGGAGGCATGACGGCGCGCGAATGGTACCGGCCGCTGCCGCCGCCGCGCGAGATCGTCTGGAGCATGCGCAACAACACCAACTACATGGAGTCGGCCGTGCTCGCCGGCCTCGAGTTGACCGCGGCGTTCCCGCAGACGGTGCTGGAGAACTTCTATTTGAAGAGCCGTCACTCGATCGAGTCGGGCGCGAGCGGCGCGCCCTACGGCTACGTTTTTCCCTCCAGCCAGCGCGACCTCACGCGCGTCGCGTTCATCGTCAACATCCTGCGCAAGCAGGGCATCGAGATCGGCGAGGCGTCCGCGCCGTTCCAGATCGGTGACACGACTTACCCGGCAGGCTCGCTGGTGCTCAAGCGCAATCAGCCCTACGGACGCCTGGCGAAGATCCTGCTGGAGCGCCAGAACTTCCCTTCCGACGCCACCACGACCTACGACGACACCGGCTGGACCATGGGGCTGATGTCGCATGCCACGGTCGATGAGATCGCCGACAGGCGCATTCTCGACGTTGCGGTGCGCAACATCGATGTCTACAATCCACCCGGAAGCGTGACCGGGACCGGACCCGTCACCGCCATCCTGCACAACGGGTCGAACAACCTCATCACGCTGCGCTACCGCTTGAAGGATGTCGCCTTCGACGCCATCGAAGCGCCCGTCAAAGCCGGGGGCGCGGACTTGCCCGCCGGCACGCTGCTGACCTCGAGCAGCCCGCGGGTCGCCGCCGAAATCGAGCGTCTGGGGCTGCGCGCGATCCGGCTGGCCGCGGCGCCCGAGGGGAAGAAGCACGCCGTCGACCTGCCGCGTCTGGCGGTCTACTCTTCCTGGGGCAACACGCAGGACATCGGCTGGGTGCGCTACGCGCTCGACAAGTTCGAAGTCGGCTACGACCTGATCTATAAGGACCGCGTGAAGCAGGGCAATCTGCGGGGCGCTTACGATGTGATCGTGATGCCCAGCCAGGGCGGACGCGGCGGCGGCGCCAAGGGCATCATCTTCGATGTCGAACCGCGGCCCGGCAAAACCTTCGCGTATCAGAAGGACCCGCAGTATCCCTCGCTCGGCATGTATGGCGAAAGCGACGACATCACGGGGGGCATGGGTTTGCAGGGCGCCGGCGAGTTCGAGCAATTCGTCAGGCAGGGTGGATTGCTCATCACTCTGGGAGCCGCGAGCTACTTTCCACCGCAGGCGTTCATCGCCAGAACCGTGGATGCGGCGGCGCCCACGGCGGCTTTCTATGCGCCCGGGCCGATTGTCGAAGCCGAAATTCTGCGGCCGGAACACCCGATTTTCTACGGTTATACGGAGCGCACCGTGCCGGTCCGTTGGGCCGGGGGGCCGCTGCTGCGCGTCCCGAACGAAGAGCGGAGTCGCGTGCTGATGCGCTTTCCCGGCACGGACCAGAGCATCCTGAGCGGGCTGATGCGCGGCGTCGCCGAAATCCGCATGCGGCCGGCGATCCTCGACGAGCCGGTGGGGCAGGGAAGGGTCCTGATCTTCTCGACCAACCCGGCCTACCGCTGGCAGAATCTCGGGGAGTTCAACATGCTGGCCAATGCGATTCTGCACTTCAACGATCTGCCGCAACCAGCGGCGGCGGCGCCCTCGGCGGCGGGGAATTAGCGCGCGGCGGAGTTCACTCGAGACCGAGGACGCGCGCCGGGTTCGTCTTGGTCATGAGGTCGATTGCGGACTGCGCGATTCCCGCCTGCTTCAGCCCGGCGAAGAACGCGGCCAGCCCGTCGGGGTGGATCGGATTCGCCGCCTGTCCCAGGTCGCTGGCCAGGATGCAATGCTCCGGTCCCACCGCGCGGATGGCTGCCGCATATTGTGCGAAAGTGAACTCGCGGTTGGGCCCGATCAGCGCGTTGTAGACGAACTCGAGGTACGCGCCCATGGCCGCCGCCTCCTTCATCTGCGCGATGGTCATGTGGACCGGCGCGATCATCGCGTGGGTCACGACGATGCGTTCGACGCCGGCGCGGCGCGCCTCGCGGATCAACAGCAGGCCGTCCGCCGCCGAGGAGTGGCCGGTCTCCAGCGTCAGGTGGTTGCGTGCGACGAGGGCGAGCACCTCGCGCACCTCGGGCAGCAACGCGCCGTCCTTCGCAACCGCGACGAACGGCCGGTCCTCTTTCGAGTAACGCACCTGGTTTTCGTTGTCGAACGTGGGCATCCACACCACGCGGCCATAGCCGCCCTTCATCAGCACCATGCGCTCGACCGCCGCCGGATTCACGCCTCCCACCGAGCGGTTGAGGTCGATGCCGCCGAAAACTTCGATGCCCGGCACGATTTTGCGCACGCTCCACGCCAGGGATGCGGTTGGCTCGTAGTGGTTCTTCAGTACCAGGGCACGCATCCCGCGCGCGCGGGCGATCTTCGCCAGGTCGAACGCGTCGATCGACCGCGGCATGCTGTCGGGGTCGGCGTGTACGTGGATATCGATGACGCCGGTGAGTTGCGCGGACGCCGCCAGCACGCCCGCGAGCGCGAGCGCCACCGCCCGCGCCGGCAGCCGTAATCGAAGAGTCATGGGTCTACATCCTATCACTCCGGCGGATGTAATGGATCACCCGAAAGTACACGAATAATTCCATATAAGTCGGGAAAACGCCTGACGTAATCCGAGTTACTCATCCTTATAATCGGTCTAGCTCGGACCACGGAGTCAGCCTGAACGCGGTCCGGAAATATCCGGGATGCAGGAGGGGATTCCGGCAGGCGCCGACCCACTCTTCACCCAATCGCCATCAGAGGAGGCAACCGCATGGCAGATCAGGACAAGAAACCCGACGCTCGCCGCCCGGCGGAGAACTTTGTCGCCAAACTCGTGCCCGACCCGGCTAACCCGCCCGACCTGATGCGTCTGGCGGGCTACCGCGGCACATCGTCCGTGGAGGGGCACGTACGTCTCTACGCCAACCCCGACCTTTCCGTCTATTGGGATGTTCCGGAAGCCGATGTGGCTTACGAGCAGCCCGTGCCCCGATACGGATCCGCTGGGCGCTGTGGTCCTCTGGATCAAGCGCGATTCCAAGGTGATCTCGAACCTTTCTCAACAAGCACAAGGAGGACAACAACCGATGAACCCCTTCACTGGCGCAGGCGCCGCCGCGCAAACGGCGCACTTTCCGATCACGGTCACGGTCACCGAGACCATTCCGCGCACCATCACCCCGGTGTGCCACAGCCCGTATTACCATTGCCCGCCGCACAGTCTGCTTCCGTACTACTGCCCGAGCCATTACATCCTGTGCCCGCCGAGTCCGCCCGCGGTCTGCCACGTCAGCCCGCTGCCGTTCTGCGCGCAGCCGGTGAGTCCAACGTGTCAGCCGACGTACCCGACGACCATTCCGACCACCATCCAGACGGCTTCGCCGGTGGTGCAGCCGCAAGCCGCGGCGGCGCAGGCGGCGCCACAGGCTGCGGCGCAGGCATTCACTTTTGGCGGTCCGACCTTCACGATTCCCTACAGCGTGATCGGCTGCCACCCGAGCCCGTTCGTCTTCTGTCCGCCGCACAGCGTGTTCGTCGCCTGTACCATTCCCCACAGTTTGCTGTGCAGCCCGACGCCGGTCTGCGTCGCCACGCCCGGACACACGACGATTCCGACCGCGACGGAAACCGGTACGTTCGCCGCGCAGGCGGCGCCGCAGGCGGCTGCCCACCTGGCTACCGCGGGAGCCACCGTCACGCATCATTTCAGCAACAACGTCCACTGCATCAGCCCGCTGCAAGGCTGCTTCCCGAGCGAGATTCTCTGGCAGTGTCATCCCTCTTACCCGATACACTGTCCGCTTACTCCAGGGAACACGTACACGTATCCGCAAACCGTGACCCGGACGATCGGCACTTACGGCACGTACGGCTTCTAGGCCGCGTCCCGGAACGATGAAACCGCCGTGGGGCCGGTCTATCTCCGGCCCCACACGATACCTATGTTTCTGACCGCTTACAACCTCGCGCATTACCTGGTGGCCCGCGGGCTCATCACGCAGGAGAGCCTGGTCGCCGGGGACTTCGTGCTCGCCGAAGCCGGCCGCCGGAACCGCAATTTCAAGGTCGCGCGCCGCAGCGGGCCGGGTCTGTTCGTCAAGCAGATCAAGACCGTGGAGCAGCAGGCGATCCACACCATTCAGCGGGAAGCCGCGTTCTACCGCGCGATTGCGGGGGACACGCGCTACGCCGCCATCGCCGGCATGATCCCGCGGTTCGTGGATTACGACGCCTCGCGTCACGCGCTCACCTTGACGCTGGCCGGCGATGCCGAAAGCCTCGCCGAGCGGCAGGCGCGCGACACGGTGGTGCCGCCCGATGTCGCGGGACGGGTCGGCGCGGCGCTGGCGCGCATCCATGCCTGCGGCCCGGTTATGGCCGCCGATAGCGCGCTGCGCGCCTCGCTCCCCGCGCAGGTCCCATGGCCGCTCACGCTGGATCAGACCGGCTACGGATTCCTTTCCGTTCACGGCGCGCTCGGCACGCAGCTTGGCCAGGCGATCGCGCAATCCCCTGGACTCTCCGCGGGTCTCTCCGCGCTGCGCCCGCTGTGGCAGTACGACAGCCTGATCCACGGCGATATGAAGTGGGACAACTGCCTGCTGCGCGGCGACGAGCCGCTGATCGTCGATTGGGAACTCGCCGACCTGGGCGACGGCGCCTGGGATGTCGCCTCGGTGTTCAAGGAGTACATCGCCTCCGCGCTGCTGAACTACGCCGCCCGCGAGCACGCCCGCGCGCACAAACTGCCGGAGCCGCCGGAGGTCACGCTCGAAACCGGCCGGCCGTCGCTCCGCGCGTTCTGGGAAGCCTACCGCGCGGGACGCGGCATGAACGGCGCCGCAGCCGGCGTATACCTGGACCGCGCCGTCCGCTACACGGCCGCGCGCCTGGTCATCGCGGTGCTCGAATACTCGGCTTTCGCCCAACAACTCGACGCCACCGGACGGCTCATGCTGGAAAGCGCGAGCCGCATCCTGGAGCATCCCCAACTTGCCGCGACGCAACTCGCGGGACTGCCCGCGAACTGACCACCATGCCGCACCCCATCCGCAGCGAACTCGCCCCAATCCTCGACGCCATCGCCATCCTCTCGCCCGCGGCATTGATCTTCCGCGGCGAACCCGTCGCGGTCACCCCGGGGCCGGTGCAACCGATTCCCGGCGCGCCGGCGCACCCGCTGCCGGAGTTCCCGCTCACCAGGGAACTCCAGGCTCTGCTCTACGCGCGCTGCTATTCGCGCCGGCTCGAAGACGGCGCGCCGGCGTCCGTGCTCACCAGCGACCCCGCGTATGTGCAGCGACTCTCCGCCGCCAACCGGACGCAGGCGGCATGGGAATCCGGCTGGACCGTATACGCGCTGGGCGCCGCGGGCCAGGTCTACCTGCAGAAGGGCGACCGCCAGCGCACCGCGCAACCGGGCGAGTATCTGACCGCCGGTCCTCCCGGCGTGCCGCCGCAGCCGGGCGCCGCCGCGACCCTGCCGGTGCCGCGCGATTCGGCCGTGGCCCAGCCCGGCTTCTACTTCATCTACGGGCAGACGCTCTCCGACGTGTGGGACGAACACCAACTGGTGCGCTTCTACTTCCACTCGACAGCAGACTCCGCGCCGGCGGTCATCGAGTACCTCACGGCGGAACTCAACCGCTACCAGGTTCCCTTCCGCATGAAGGCGCTGATCGAGCCGGCGTACTACCAGCGCACCGACGCCATCGTGCTCTACCTCGCGCGCCGCTACCAGCAGGCCGCTACCCGCATCGTGCTGCGCATGCCGCACGAGACCGCCGCCGCGCTGCGTCCGGCGACGCCGCTATTCACGCTACCGCTGGCGAACGGCACGGGATTGGCCGAGGATCCCGGTACGGGCGAGAGCTTCGGCATGCACCGCTGCCGCCTCGCCGCCGAAGGGATCGTCGATGCGTGGTCGCGCGGCGAGCAGTCCGCCGCCGGGCGCGTTGCCGCCATCGCCGCGGCGTTCACCCGCGCGGGCTGCGACCTCGACCACCCGTACCTCAGCCCTTCGTCCTCCGATCTCGAGCCGCCGCCCGCGCGCGTGGAGTTCGCCTATGCGTGACGCCCTTTTCATAGACGCCGCGGCGCGCATCGCCCGCCGCCTTTGCCGCGATGCCCTGTGGCACGGGCAGGAGTGCAACTGGCTCGGCTGGGCCGTGGATGTCTTCGGCCGCAACTGGAGCGTGGTGTACAAGGCGCAATCGCCCAATCTGTACGATGGCACCGCGGGGATCGCGCTCTTCCTGGCGCGCATCCATCGCCTGACCGGCGAGGAACTCTTCGCCGAGACGGCGATCGGCGCGCTGAACCACTCCTTCGCCGCACTCCCCTCGCTTCCCGAGGAAGTCCGCTGCGGCGTGTATAGCGGAGGTCTGGGAATCGCTTGGGCCGCGGCAGCCGCCGGAGACGCGCTCGGCGACGAGCGGATCGTCCGGCGCGCGCTGCGCGAGGCCGCCGGGATGGGGCGCGCCACCGATCAGGCGCCGTGGCTGGACGTCCTCGGCGGCGCCGCGGGCGCGATTCAGGCGCTGCTCGAACTCGATCTCCCGCAGCAGGCCCGCGAACACGGCGCGCGCCTCCTGCAAGCGGCCGTGCGCGGCGCGAGCGGCACGTCCTGGGACACGATGCCCGGCCAGACCACGGCCCATCTGTGCGGGTATGGTCACGGCGCCGGAGGCATCGCCTGCGCGCTGCTGGAACTGTGGTCCGCTACCGGAGAGAAGCGCTACCGCGACACCGCCCTCGATGCCTTCCGCTACGAGCGGAGCCACTATAGCGCGGAGCATCGCAACTGGCCCGACCTGCGCGACGTGAGCCCTTACCTTCCCGCGCAGCCGCAGGCGCCCGCCCAACAGGTCTACGCCATGGGCTGGTGTCACGGAGCGCCCGGCATCGGACTCTCGCGCCTGCGCGCGCACCAGCTTCTGCCCGGCGACGCCGCTATCGCGGGCGAACTCGACGCCGCTCTGGCCACCACCGCGGAAGCCTGCCGGAAGTGGGTGGCGATGCCGGGCAGCGGCCTGTGTCTGTGTCACGGATTGGGCGGCAACGCGGATCTGCTCATCGCCGCCGCCACGGCTCTGGGCCGGCCGGAACTGCGCGCCGCCGCCGAAGAAGCGGCTCGCGGCGTGATCGCGCAAATCGTCCCCAACGACCTGCCGTGGCCGTGCGGCGTCAATGGCGGCGGCGAGACCCCCAACCTGATGCTCGGCCTGGCCGGCATCGGCTATTTCTTCCTCCGGCTCTACGATTCCGCCGAGGTCCCTTCGCTGCTGCTCATGAGCAACCCCGCCGTCCCCGCGGACAAACGGCGCGCGCAGCCCGCGTGACGCGCCTCACGCCAGCACCGGCGCCTGCGTCAACCCGGAGAGCCACAGCATGTATTCCTCTTCCTCGCGGGAGACGCCGCCGCGCTCCAGCGCCTTCACCAGCGCCCGCATCTGCTCCGGCGATTGCGGCGCGCACAGTACGCCGTCGATCTCCGGCCGCGTGAGCACGAAGCGGTAGTAGTCGCACGCCTCCGGCAGCCAGTAGCCCGCCGGCAGCTTGAGCGCGGCGAACTGCTCCGGCGTCACCTGCGCCATCACGCTCTTGAAGTTGAAGACCGGGCAGGCGCGCGCCGGGCGGAGGTAGGGGAACAGGTCGCGCCGCGCGCCGGGATGCGCGGCGTTGTAGCGCACGAAGCTCGCATCCAGCAAACCGTAGTAATCGGCAGCCGCGGCCAGCGTCCGTTGATGAAAGCTGGCGGCAATGGCGCGCGCTCCGTGCAGGCGGGTTTGCCGCGCCGCCGCCATCGAAGCCAGCCGCGAGTGAAAGCTCGCGTCGCCGGCCACCGCGCCGGCCACGATTACGTCCACGCGCTCGAGTCCCGGCACCTCGGCGATCACTTCGTTGAACTGCAGGGATGCGAATAGCGGATTGTCGAGGTAGGACACCACCGCCACCACGACCTCGTCGCGCCGCGCGCGGTTGCCGTCCAGCAGCTTCGCCAGGCCCTTGCGCAGCCCGTCGTAGAGCGGCCAGTGCAGGTCCGCCGTGAGGAAGAAAAAGTTGACGCCGTGCTCCCACGCCGCGAGCACCGTCTCCGGGTCGGCGGTCATTCCCAGGCACAGCGGACTCACCCGCAACCCGCTGCTCCCCAGCGGCAAGCGATCCGTCGGCTTCGGCAGGAGTTGGCGCATCCCGCCAAGTATAGCCCCGGCGTGCGCGCCGCCTCTGCGTGATTCCTTACAGAACCGTCGGGAGAATTTGCAGTTCCGGAACCGCCACCCGGGCGGGCAGTTTCGCCACCGCGAGAATCGCCTCGGCCACGTCGCCCGGTTGCAGAGCCTTGGCCAGAATTTCCGGTCCCGGTTTCACCGGACGGTTTTCCAGAATCTCCGTATCCACCAGCCCCGGACAGATCGCGCACGTGCGGATGCCGTGCTCCCGCTCCTCCACCCGGATGGCGTGCGCGAAACCGATCAGCCCGCGCTTTGCCGCCTGGTACGCCGCGCCCGATACATCCGGCACGAGCCCGGAAATCGACGATACGAAAATGATGTGCCCGCTCTTGCGTTCGCGCATGCGCGGCAGCACGGCGCTGGTGATGTAGTACGCGCCGTTCAGGTTCGTCGTCAGCATCATGTCCCAGATGGCGGGATTCAGCCGCGTGAGCGCGCGGTCTTTCACGTTGGTTCCCGTGTTGTACACCAGGATGTCGATGTCTCCCAGCCGCGCGCGGGTTTCTTCGGCCAGCCGCTGCATGGCGGCGATGTTGCCCGCGTCCGCCACCGCCGTCTGGATCGAGGGCGCCTCCTCCTGAAGCGCCCGCAGGCGGTCCGCGCGGCGCGCCGCCGCCATCACGCGCGCCCCTTCCCTGGCGAACAGCACCGCCGTCTCGCGCCCGATTCCGCTCGATGCGCCCACTATCAGTACCACCTGGTTCTCTAAACTAACCGGCATTTTCTCTCCCTGTCTCCATCTGGCCAATCCGCGCCACGAACTATCATATGAACATGAAACCGCTCCTTTGCGTGGCCCTCACCCTGACCGCGCTCAGCGCCCAGACCACTTTCCCCGCCGCCAAGGCTCTGGACGACGTCATCGGGCAGGCCATTCGGGACAACCGCATCCCCGGCGCCGTCCTCCTCATCGGTCACGATGGCCGCGTCGTCTACCGCAAAGCCTACGGCAAGCGCGCGGTGGTGCCGCACTCCGAGGAGATGACGCCGGACACGATTTTCGACTGCGCCTCGCTTACCAAGGTCATCGCCACCACGTCTTCCCTGATGAAGCTCTACGAAGAGGGCAAGTTCCGGCTCAACGACCGCATCACCGAATACATCCCGGAATTCCAGGGTGGCAAGAGCGAAATCACCCTGCGCAATCTCTTCACCCATTTTTCCGGACTGCAGCCCGACGTGCCTCTCAAGGAGCCGTGGAGCGGCTACGAAACCGGCATCAGGCTCGCCTGCACCGACCCGCCCGCCGGGCCGCCGGCCACGCGCTTCGTCTATAGCGACATCAACTTCATCCTGCTCGGCGAGCTCGTCCATCGCCTCTCCGGAGAGATGCTCAGCGACTACTCGCGCGAACACATCTTCCTGCCGCTCGGCATGAAGGAGTCGATGTTCCAGCCGCCCGCATCGCTGATCCCGCGGATCGCGCCCACCGAGCGGCCTGCGAAGACCGCCGCTCCCTTCCGCGGCATCGTCCACGATCCCACCGCGCGCAACATGGGCGGTGTCGCCGGACACGCCGGGCTGTTCTCCACCGCCGACGATCTCGCCCGCTTCGCCCAGATGATGATCAACGGCGGATCGCTCGACGGCGTGCGCGTCTTCTCTCCGCTCACCGTCGCCAAATTTACCGAGCCGCAAAGCCCGCCCGACCAGCCCATCCTCCGCGGCCTCGGATGGGATATCGACTCGCCCTATTCGGGCAATCGCGGCGAACTGTTCCCCATCGGTTCATACGGCCACACCGGCTTCACCGGGACGTCCATCTGGATCGACCCCGTCACGAAGACGTACGTGATCCTGCTCGCCAACAGCGTGCATCCCGACCTGCGTCCCGCCATCACGCCGCTGCGCGCGAAAGTAGCCACCATCGCCGCCGCGGCGTTCGGCGTCACCGAACAGAAGGTCGCGCTCACCGGGTACAACGAGACGCTGACCGGCGCCGGCGCCCGCCGCATGGTCTTACGCAACGGCCGCACCCTCACCGGCCTCGATGTGCTTGCAGAAGAAAAGTTCGCGCCGTTCGCGGGCAAGAAGATCGGGCTCATCACCAACCAGAGCGGCCTTTCCGCGGGCGGGCGCCGCAATATCGAACTGATGCGCGAAGCCGGCGTCTCGATCGCCGCCATCTTTTCTCCCGAGCACGGCTTCCTCGGCGCGGAAGACCGCGAAGGATTGCCGGACACCGCCGACGCAGCCAGCGGCATCAAGGTGTACTCGCTCTACGGGGCGACGCTGCGGCCAACGCCGGAAATGCTCGCCGGACTCGACGCGCTCGTCTTCGATATCCAGGATGTCGGGGTTCGCTTCTACACCTACGAGACCACCATGCTGTACGCCATGGAAGCCGCGGCCAAAGCGCGCGTCCCCTACTACGTGCTCGACCGCCCGAACCCGATTACCGGCGTGCGCGTCGAGGGTCCCCTGCTCGACGCCGCCCACACTTCATTCGTCGGTTACGCCGCCGGCGAACCCGTGCGCCACGGCATGACCATGGGGGAACTCGCGCGCTTCTACAACGCCGGGCGCGGGATCGGCGCAAACCTCACGGTCATCGCCATGAAGGACTACGAGCGCGGCGACTGGTTCGACTCGACCAACCTCACCTGGATCAACCCCTCGCCCAACATGCGCAGCCTGAACGCGGCGATGTTGTATCCGGGGTTGTGCCTGCTCGAAGCGGCGCGCAATTTCTCCGTGGGACGCGGTACCGGCTCGCCCTTCGAACAGGTGGGCGCCGATTTCATCCAGGGCAGGGAACTGGCGCACTACCTCAACGCGCGCCAGGTGCCCGGAGTGCGTGCCTACGCCACCGCGTTCACTCCCACGGAGTCCAACTTCAAGGGCAGGCGGATTGAAGGCGTGCGCTTCGTCATCATCAACCGGGAACTGCTGGACGCGACGCGCCTCGGTCTGGAACTGGCCGCCGCCATCGAGAAACTCTATCCCGGCCGGATCGACTGGAAACTGGGCGCGCGCCTGATCGGCAGCGACGACGCCATCCGCCGCATTCAGGCCGGCGAGGATCCGCGCAGCATTCAGGCTTCCTTCCAGGATGCCGTGCGGGAGTTCGCCGAAAAACGCGCGCCGTATCTGCTCTACAAGTAGCCGCGCCGCGGGTGGTAGGATTGCAGCAATGAGCGATCCCACCCGCCGCGAAGCTCTCCGTGCGCTCTCGACCGCGTCCCTGGCCGGCGCCGCGTTGGACGCGCAGACCGCGGACGCGTCTCTCTGCTTCACGAGCGCGATCGAATTGGCGCGCCTGATCCGCGCGAAGAAACTCTCGGCGCGCGAACTTCTCGACGCGCACCTCAAGCAGATCGAGAGAGTGAATCCGAAGGTCAACGCCATCGTCACCCTGGTGGCCGATGCGGCGCGCGAGGCCGCCGCCCGCGCCGACGAGATGCAGGCGCGCGGCGAAAAACTTGGCCCGCTACACGGTCTGCCGGTCGCCCACAAGGACCTGCTGGAAACCCGCGGCATCCGCACCACCTTCGGCTCGCCGCTCTTCCGCGATTTTGTTCCTCCGGAGGACCACCTGGTGGTGGAACGGATGCGGCGCGGCGGAGCCATCACCATCGGCAAGACCAACACGCCCGAGTTCGGCGCGGGGTCGCAGACCTTCAACCAGGTATTCGGCGCCACGCGCAACCCTTACGACTTGAGCAAGACCTGCGGCGGATCCTCCGGCGGCGCCGCCGTCGCCCTCGCCTGCGGGCTCACGCCGGTGGCCAGCGGATCCGATGCCGGAGGCTCGCTGCGCAACCCGGCCGCATTCTGCAACGTGGCCGGGTTCCGCCCTTCGGTCGGCCGCGTGCCCAATCCGAAGGCGGCGTTCGCCTGGTCCACGTACGCCACCGCGGGATGCCTCGGACGCACCGTGGCGGATCTTGCGTTCGCGTTCAGCACCATCGCCGGACCCGATGCGCGCGACCCGCTCTCCATCGCGGAGCCCGGAGAAGTGTTCTCGCGCCCTCTCGCCCGCAGCTTCAAGGGCGCGCGCGTGGCGTTCTTCAAGGATCTGGGCGGCGTGCCGTTCGATCCGCGCGTGCGCTCGATCGTGGACGGGCATCGCCGGACGTTCGAGTCGCTGGGCTGCATCGTCGAACAGGCGGAACCGGACTTCACGCCTTGCGAGACCGCGTTTCGCCTCTTGCGCGCCTGGAATTCGGCCCACTCGTACGGCGACCTGCTGCGCCAGCATCCGGAAGGGTTCAAAGTCACGCTGCGGGGCGAGATCGAAGAAGGCACGCGGCTCAGCGGAGGCGATGTGGCGCGCGCCGAGACCGCACATTCCGAAATGTGGCGCCGCTTCCAGGCGTTTCTCGAACGGTACGAATACTTCGTACTGCCCACCGCACAACTGCCGCCCTTCGATATGGCGACCGAGTATCCGGCGGAAATCGCCGGCGTACGCTTCACCAATTACATCGATTGGATGAAGTCGTGCTGGTACATTTCTGTCACCGGCAACCCGGCGGCGTCCGTGCCCGGCGGCTTCACTCCAGAAGGACTGCCGGTGGGCGTCCAGATCGTGGGCCGGTACAAACACGATTTTCAGGTGTTACAGATGGCGCACGCCTTCGAAGAGGCCACCGGGTTCGCCCGGCAGCATCCCGCGCTCGCCCGCTAATCCTGCAACCGGACGCCGTCAGACAGCGTCATAAATGGTGCGGGCCTCCCGCGGCCGCTGCCGCCAATGCGTGCTCCCACCCTCTTACCCATCGCCCTGGGCCTCATCGCCGTGTGCGGATGCCGCGCGCAGTCGAGCGACCCTCCCGCCGGCCCCGCGGAAGAGTCTCCCAAGCGCATCTTCGGCATCATTCCCAATTACCGCACCTATCCCGAGGAGAAGGACTACACGCCGATCGCGCCACGCAAGAAGTTTGCGATCGCCCTCAACGATTCCTTCGACCGCGGCACGTTCCTTCTGGCCGCGGCGTTCGCCGGGCAGCACCAACTCGCCAACAGCACACCGGAGTTCGGCCACGGCGTGGCCGCTTACAGCCGGTATCTCGGCACCGCCTACGGTGACCTGGCGATCGGCAACTTCATGACCGAAGCCATCTACCCCGCGCTGCTCCGTCAGGACCCGCGGTACTTCCGGCGCGGGACCGGCAGGGGATGGTCGCGCGCCGCTTATGCGGTCAGCCGCACCTTCTGGACGCGTACGGACTCCGGCGCGCAGACGTTCAATTTCTCCGAGGTGGGCGGCAACGCCACCGCCGTCGCCATCTCCAACGCCTACTACCCCGGCAACCGCACCGCCGGCGCCGCGGTCTCGGCCCTGGCGGTCCAACTCGCTCTCGACACCGCAGGCAACCTGCTCAAAGAGTTCTGGCCGGACCTGAGCCGCAAGCTCTCACGTAAGCCCCGCACGCAAGACCCGTAGCGCGCGATGGGCACTCACGCGTACCCGGCTCCGCCAGAGGCTACACTATGGGCGTAACCGAAGCCGGATGCCTCACGATGCGCAGTTTCGCAAAGCCTTCAACCGCGCCGGCG
>JBBIQR010000033.1:23546-26268 GCA_037442245.1 Candidatus Solibacter sp.
CACTTCACCGACCTCTCCCACATTCACTGGCACAATATTTTCCAGGTCCTCTACTACATTCCGACCGTCCTCGCCGCGCTTCTCTTCGGGCTTGGAGGCGGCCTCAGCGCGGCACTGCTCGCGGCGATCACCCACTTGCCTTACGTCCTGCAAACCTCGCGAATCAATCCGGACTACACCATCGAGCAAACCGTGGAGATGTCGCTCCTGCTGATTGTCGGCGCGCTGACCGGCGTGCTCTCCGACCGGGACCGGAGGCAGCGCCGCGACCTCGAACGCACCACCGCGCGGCTGACCGAGGTCTACCGCGAGCTCGAACAGAACTTCGAGCAGATGAAGCGCGCCGAGCGCCTGTTCGCCGTCGGGCAATTGGCCGCCGGTCTGGCGCACGAGTTGCGCAACCCGCTGTGGAGCATCGCCGGCGCCGCCGGAATCCTGGAGCGCAACGCGACTCTCGAAGCCAAACACCGCGAGTGCCTCGACATCATCCACAAGGAGTCGCAGCGGCTCAACCGCCTGCTCACCGAGTTCCTCGATTTCGCCCGCCCGCGCCCGCCGAAGTACCAGAGCATCGATATCGGCGCCCTGCTGGACAGCGTCATTCAGTTGGCGGCGCACGCGGTCGGGCGCAGTTCCGTGCAACTCCGCAAACTCGCGCCGCCGGACCTGCCTCCGGTCGAAGGCGACCCGGAAATGGTCAAACAAATGCTCCTGAATCTCGTGATCAACGCCATACAGGCCATGCCCGAGGGCGGGGAAGTCGTCGTGTCGGCCTCCGCCCGCGACGGAAATATGCTGCTGGCCGTGCAGGACCAGGGCTGCGGCGTGGCGCCGGAGATCCGCGACAAGATCTTCAACCCGTTCTTCACCACCAAGAACGGCGGCACCGGTCTGGGTCTCGCGGTCGCGCACCAGATTGTCGAGCAGCACGGCGGCACGTTGCGCGCCGAGCCGAATCCCTCCGGCGGCATGACGTTCTCCGCGCTCCTGCCGCTGGTCCCGCGAGAAACGAAAATATGAATCGCGCGAAAATCCTGATCGTCGACGACGAAGAAAACGTGCGCCGCGTCGTGCAACTCCAGCTCGAGGAAGCCGGCTACGACGTCGTCACCGCCTGCGACGTGGCCCAGGCCATTGCGCTCGCCGCCGAGCACTCGCCGGCGCTCGTCATCACCGATTGGAAGATGCCCGGCGGCACCGGCATGGAAGTGCTCCGCCAGATTCGCGCCGAACACCCCGAGACCACCGTCGTGATGGTCACGGCGTTCGGCACCGTCGAGACCGCCGTCGCAGCCATGAAAGCGGGCGCCTACGATTACATCACCAAGCCCATCGATTACGACGCGCTACTGCTGATCGTCGGCCGCGCGCTCGAGCATCACCGCCTGGTGCGCGAGATCCGCACGCTGCGCAGCGCGCTCGATGAGAAGTACGGTTTCGAGAGCATTATCGGGCACTCGCGCAATCTGGTCCACGTACTCGAAATCGCCTCGCGTGTGGCCCAGCGCGATTCCACGGTCCTCATCCACGGCGAGACCGGCACCGGCAAGGAACTGCTGGCGCGCGCCATCCATCAGAACAGCCGCCGCAAGCACCAACCCTTCGTAACCATCAATTGCGGCGCCATTCCCAAGGAACTGCTCGAGTCGGAACTGTTCGGCCACACCCGCGGCTCCTTCACCGGCGCGGTGGCGCCGAAAAAGGGCAAGATCGAATCCGCGCACGGCGGCAGCGTGTTCCTCGACGAAATCGGCGAGATGCCGCTCGAACTCCAGGTGAAGCTGCTGCGCCTGATTCAGAACGGCGAAATCGAAAAAGTCGGCGCCACCGGCACCACCATCGTCGACGTGCGGATCATCGCCGCCACCCATCGCAATCTCCAGGCGTTGATCGAAGACGGCAGTTTCCGGGAGGACCTCTACTACCGGCTCGCCGTGGTGCCGCTCGAACTGCCGCCGCTGCGCGACCGCGCCGAAGACATTCCCGAACTCGTACAGCACCTCTTCCTCAAAGCCCGGCAGAAGCACGACCTTCCCAAACTCAAGCTGCCTCCCGCGTTGATCCCGTGCTTTTCCGTCTACCGTTGGCCGGGCAACGTGCGGGAACTCGAGAACGTGGTGGAGCGCCTGGTCGTGCTCGCGGTCGACGACGAAATCCGGCTCGGCGACCTGCCCGATTTCCTCCGCCGCCAACCCGCCGGACTCGACGCCATCCAGTTCGAACTGCCGCCCCACGGCATCAGCCTCGAAGCCATCGAGAAGGAACTCATCCTGCGCGCTCTCGAAAAATTCGAATGGAACCAGACCCAGGCCGCGCGCTACCTCGATATCAGCCGCCGCACCCTCATCTACCGCATGGAGAAGTACGGCATCAAAGAAGGTTCCGGCGCGGCCCGGACGCAGTAAAGGCCGCGCCGCGCAAACCGTACGAATCGGTCCGGCTCCTGTCCCATATGGGACAATGCGTCCCCCGCCCGTCTCCTGTTTTCACGCGCTTCCATCTGGCGAGCGAATTGCCATAGAGAGTGCGGAGGATGAGCAGACCGCATGACACGCGACGCGGGAAACGTTCGATACTCGCTACACGAACCATTTGAACAGGCCATGGAAAGCGTCAGCGCGTCGCTGCGCGATTGCGGCCTGAAAATAGCCGGCGAGATCGACGTTTCCCGGCGCGTCGAGCGCACCCTCGGCATCGCGCTGCGGCCGTGCCGGATCCTCTT
>JBBIQR010000034.1:0-25751 GCA_037442245.1 Candidatus Solibacter sp.
TTCCACGTGCCGATGGCGGTGACGGCGCTCACGTGCTCGCTGGTGGCCTTCGTGGCCAGCGCGCTGTTTCTGTTCACCAAGAACTTCGTGTGGGACGCCGCCGCCGTGGCGGTGACGGAAGTGGGCCTCGCCTTCCTGGCCGGCAACCTGATTACCGGGTCCATCTGGGGGCGGATCATCTGGGGCATCTGGTGGACCTGGGACGCGCGGCTCACCAGCGCGCTGGTCTGCTGGCTGCTGTATGCCGGGTACCTGATGTTACGCCGCGCCATCGAGGAGCCGACGCAGCGCGCGACGTTCGCGGCGGTGTTCAGCATTTTCGCCTTCATCGACGTGCCGATCGTGATCTTCTCGATCAAGTGGTGGCGCACGCAGCATCCGCAGCCGGTGTTCTGGGCGGGCGGCAGCTTCCCCAAGGACTGGTCGGCGATCATGGGCTGGAACATGCTCGCGGTGATGGCGCTGTGCGGGGTGATGGCGGCGGTGCGCCTGCGCCAGGAAGAAGCCCAGCGCGAAATCGATTCCCTGCGCCGCATGGCGCACGCACTCTGACGGAGATTCTATGCAGCCTTCAGCCGAAGATGTCGCCCGCGAAATCGCGCGCCTGCAGCACAACTACGAGTTCCTCAGCTACGGTCTCATCATCGCCTGGCTGGTGCTGGTGGTCTACGTTCTGATGATGGTGGCGCGCGAAGGCAAGCTCAAACGCGAGATCGCCAATCTCAAAGCGATGCTCGAGGACCGGCACTAAGGGTCCGTCAGAGCTTGAGGGTTCCGACCAGGTCCGCCGCGCGCGCGATCTTTTCCCGCTTGAGGAAGGCGCCGAGTTCGCGGGCGATGCGGGCCGGGGCCTGGGGGTCCCAGAACGTGGCCGTGCCTACTTCGACCGCGCTCGCTCCGGCGACGAGGAACTCGGCGGCGTCCTCGCCGCGCGCGATCCCGCCCAGGCCGATCACCGGAATCCTCACGCTCCGCGCCGCCTGGCAGACGAAGCGCAGGGCGACGGGTTTGATGGCGGGTCCGGAAAGCCCGCCGAACCCGGCTCCGATGCGCGGACGCCGCGAGCGCGCGTCGATCGCCAGCGCGATGATGGTGTTGATGAGGGAGAGCGCGTCCGCGCCGGCATCTTCGGCGGCCTTGGCGAGCGGCTCGATGGCGCTGACGTTGGGCGACAGCTTGACGATCACGGGACGCCGGGCCACGCGCTTCACCGCGCCGACGACCTCGGCCAGCAGCGCCGGGTCGCTCGAGAAGTAGATCCCGCCGTGCTCGGTGTTCGGACACGATACGTTGAGCTCGTAGGCCGCGATGCCGGGGTGATCCTCGAGCACCCGCACGACTTCGGCGTAGTCCTCGACCGCGTACCCGAAGACGTTGGCGAACACCGCGGTATCGAGCTTTGCCAGGGCCGGGAGTTTCTCCGCGACGAACGCCCGCACCCCGATATTCTGTAACCCGATCGAGTTGATCATGCCGGCTTCGGCTTCGTACACGCGCGGCGCCGGATTGCCCTCGATGGGTTCGCGCGAAAGCCCCTTGACGACGAAGCCGCCGAGCTCATTCAGATTCACCTGTGCGGCGAACTCGACTCCGTAGGCGAAGGTGCCGCTGGCCGCAATCACGGGATTGCGCAAGGGGATGCCACACACCGTGGTGGCGAGAGAGTCCATCAGGCGAGAGCCTCGCTGAGCACGCGGCCGACGCTCGAGGGCGGCGCGGCCACGCCCAGCACGCGGGCCAGGGTGGGCGCGACGTCCACCATCTGGACCGGGCGCTCGAAGATCCCGGGGCGGAACGACGCTCCGTAGAGGCAGAGGGGCACGCGCGCGTCGTAATTGTACAGCGACCCGTAGGAGACGCCGCGGCCGACGCCGTAATCCTCGATGTAGCCCTCGCGGTAGGAGAGCATGACGTCGCCGGACCGGCGCGGATGGAAGCTGTTGCGGAAGCGCTCGCTCCAGCCGTCCTGCACCGAACAGGCGCCGTCAGCGGTATAGAAGGCGGCCACCGCGGGATGATCGAGCGCGGCACGCGCCGCAGCCTCGCGCACCGCGCGGGCGTCCTTGGACGGCGGATGATCGAGGTACAGGAAGGGATAGAGGTAGCGGGCCACGCGGCCGAGTCCGGCGGTCTGCAGGGCTCTGTCCACCGCCGCCGCGAGGCTCTCCCCGCTGACGGCCATGCGCGGGCGCGCAGTCGGGGACGGCGCGGCGGGCACGCCGTGCGCGCCGGTCAGCACCAGGTTGAAGCCGCCCTCGCCCACCGCCGCCTCGAGGCGTTCGAGCAGAAAGGCCAGGTGCCGGTCGAGCGCCAGCCCCATCTCCCGCATCAGGGGATCGTTCGCGCCCACCTCGTAACCCAGCAGCGAACTCGCGCCGGCGACGATAGTCACCAGGTCCAGGGTGTCTCCCGTGCCCAGCTTTTCTTCTTCGATGAGGCGGGCCGCGAGCGCGAACTGGGTCTCCTGCGAGAGCGGCGAGGCCTTGTACAGTGTGAGGAATTCGCTGGGGTGATCGGGATTGAAGGTCAGGGTGCGGAGCGCCGGCGCGCCGGCCTTGGCCAGGGGCGACGACCACTTCGCGTTGTGCCGGTTTTCGATCGGATTGACCGCGTTGAATTCGCGGAGCCAGTCGGGCGGGTCTCCCAGGGTGGCGTACACTCCGCGCGGGCTGAGCCAGAACTGGCGCACGCCGGAATCGGCCGCCCAAAGGCCGGCCTGCCAGGCATCCAGCCCTACGACGAAAGCACGCGTGCGGGTTCTGGGACGGGCGGCTTCGGCGGCAAGCGTGCCGGCCAACAGCATTTCCGGCGAAGAGCGCACCGGCGCGCGGGTGGCGCGGTCATACCAGGAGTCGGCTACGATGCCGTGCTGCGCGGGCCACGTGCCGGTGGCGAGGGTGGCGAGGGAAGATGCCGGAAAGGTGCTGGCGAGGTTGCGGCAATCGGGGAAATGTGCGGATCGAGACAAAACGCGGCCGAGGCCGTTGGGTAGCAGAAATGGGGCAATGGCGTCAAGCAGATCGGGGCGCAATTGCTCTAAAACTACTAGTACCAATAGTTTGGGCCGATTTAGGGAAAACCCCACACGCGCGGCGGCTATGCCACCGGCGGCTATCTGTACGAAATCCCGTCGGCAAATCCCCATAAAAAAAGAGTTTATCACCAGGGAGCAGGATGTTATAGTGTTACCTTACATATGGAGCATCGGGACTTTACCCCGAAGCGCCGCGGTACCAAACCGCAGGCGAAAATGGACGAAGACAAAGGCCTACTAGGACTTTCGACGATCCGGCGCAACCGGGGTATTACCCTGGACCAGATCGCTGCGGCCACCAAGATCAGCGTCCGCTCTCTGGAAGCCATCGAACGCGGCGATTTTTCGAAGCTGCCCGGCGGCATCTATAATACCAGCTACATCCGGCAGTACGCGCGCGCCATCGACTACGACGAGGCGGCCATCCTCGCCGCGTATCAGCGCGATCTCTCGACGCGCTGCGCCGCGGCATCGCCGGAAACGCCGAACAAGAAAGACTCGTACGGCGGCAGCGGTCTGCGCGCGGTGGCCGGGTTGCTCGGCCTCTAACCGCGCGCGCCGCGTATTCTACTTCCCCAACTTGTCCGCCATTTTCGCCGCGAACTTCGCCACATTGATGACGGCGCGCTCGTGGGTGCCCTCGCCGATCTTACCTTTCTCGTCGCACGCCTCGACGCGGAACATGACGCGGCGGTCGTTCACCGCGATCACCTCCGCGGTGAACGTGACGGTCATGCCCAGCGGCGCGGCGCCCAGATGCGCCACGTTCACGTGCGTACCCACGGTGTCGTAGCCTTCGCCCAGGAGCGGCTTGACGGCGTTGCGGCAGGTCCACTCCATGAGGCCGATCATGTGCGGGGTGGAGAGAACGCGGGCTCCCTCGTTGCCGAGGAAGCTGATCGCGTTCTCATTGGTGACCAGGCGGGTTTCTTCACCGCGGGTTCCGATGGGAATCTCCGCCATGGGCTACGCCGCCACCAATCCGGCGAGCACGCCGCGCGTATAGCTGAACGAACGCAGCATCCCCACCAGCGGATCCTTGGCATTGATCTCGTATTCGAGGTTGAAGCAGCCCTGGTATTTCATTTTGCGCAACTGTTTGAGCAGCGCCGGGATGGGCAGCACGCCATCGCCCACGTCGCACTGGCTGTCGCGCACCTTGGCGTCGGACAGATCCTTGAAGTGCATGTCGAAGAGGCGGTCGCCCGCGTCGATGGCCATTTGCACGATGTTCTCTCCGGTGCGCGAGGTGTGTCCGATATCCATGCACAGGCCGCAGCGCGAATCCAGGCCGCGCACCGCCGCGAGGACGCTTTCTACGGTGGGGAAGTTCTTGTCCTCGGGGCCGTGATTGTGGATCGCGATGCGGATGTTGTACTCCTTGACCAGCGCTTCCACCATCTTGATGTTCTGGTGGGTGGGCGCGCACACCATCATGGGAAGCCCGGCGTTTTTGGCGTATTCGAACTTGGGCCGGAGTTCGTCGATGGTCGCCGCTTTGGTCATGTCGACGTTGCCGCCGCTGGTCACGGTCAGGCCGGCGGCGTCGAATTCGGCGCGGCCCTTCTTGAGTTCTTCCGGGGAATCGGTCTGCTTGAGGTGGACGTCCTTGATGCTGACGTACTTCACCTTCAGCTTCTGGAGCATTTCGATGGCGGTGGCACGGTCGAAATTGCGCAGCGAATACGTCGCCACTCCCAGTTTGATTCCGCCCGGCTCGGGCTCGATCACGGCGCTGGCGGTCTCCACCCCCAAGGCGCTCAGCCCCGCGATGCCGGCGGCCGCACCCAGAAATCTACGACGCGAAGTCACGATCTGCATGGACCCTTCTCCTTTTTGGGTAAAGGAACATTCTACTCCGCTTGCAAACGTTTTGTGCCGCGGTTCCGGGTCAGCGATTGAGCGGGGGCTTGGGCGCCGGCGCGTCTGGTTTGGCGGGAGTCTCGGGCTTGGCGGGGGTTTGGGTCTGGGTCTGGATATCGTGTTCCGCCGAGGTGTCCGGGGCGGGACCAATGGTGGGCATGGGGTCCACGTCGGTCCGCACGGGGACCGCTTTTTCCAGGTTTGCCAAATGCACCGCGCGGTAGGTGAATACGGTGACCAGCACGAGCCCGATCGCAAGCAGGACGCCGGCCAGCAGGGGGAGCATCCTGCGGAGGGCGTGCACGGGTTGTCCGCAATTGGGGCAGCGCGAGGCTCTCGCGGGGACCGGCGCCAGGCACCGCGGGCACTTCTCGCCGGAGGGTTCCTCGGGCGGACCGGGCGAGTAATCCTCGACGACAAACTCTTCCATAGCTGCTTTTAGGATATCCAAACAGGGCCATTCCGAGGCCGTTTAGCCAGGACGGACAGTACTCACCCGAAAGTCCCAAGATTTTCTGGAACCAAGTACAGAATTCGTTGAATAGTGATGTGCCGAACGCACTGCTATCCTGCCAAATAGCTCGAATGGGCCAGGTCACAGGGTACAGCGCAAACGGAGAAGTGGCGGTAGGGCAGCCGCATGCGATCTCCGGCTCGGAAAGGGAGACCGCGGCAGGCGGGTTTTTTGCTCCCCGGATCTACGCGCTGCTCCTGGTCGCCTTCCTGGTGCTTTCCCGCTGGTTCGCCGCTCCGGCCTACCTCTACTACTTCGATAGCGCGAATTTCGCTCTGGCGCTGGAAAACTTCAATCCCGCGCTGCACCAACCCCAGCCGCCGGGATACCCTTTGTTCGTCGGCCTGACCCGGCTGATCGACGTGTTTCTCGATGACCCGCAGCAGATCATGCTGGTTGCCGGCCTGATCGGCGGAATTGCGGCGGTGATGCTGGTGCTCTACCTGGGCACCCTGATGTTCAACCGCACGGCGGGCATCCTGGCTGCCGCACTGCTGGCGACCGATCCGGTCTTCTGGTTCGGAGGGGTCACCAACCAGGTGCGCATCTTTTTGGCCGTGGGGATGTCGGCGGTCTGTCTTCTCGGCTGGCGGGCGCTCTGTGCTCCGGAGCACCCCCGGCGGCTGTATCTGCTCTTTGCGGGGGTGGGAATCGCCGCCGGATTCCGGCCCATCGAGACCTGGCTGCTGCTGCCGCTTGCGCTTTGGATCTGGTATCGGACCGGCCACAGTTCCCGCCGCCTGTTGCTCGCCTGTGCCGCCCTGGCGGGCACCACCGTGCCCTGGCTGGCGGCGGTGCTGCTGCACTCGGGCGGCCCGGTCGCATTCCTGCACATCGTCAACGAATACGCGGTGTCGCAATTCGGCGGCACTTCGGCGATGTACGGAGCGGGCTCGCGCGCGGCGTGGCACATGGCGCTCGAAGCCCTGGGGTGGACCGGACTCGGAGCTTTGGTGTGGATCTGGGCCCTGCCGTTCTTACGCCGGCGGTCTTTCCCCGCGGGCGCGGGCTTACACGCGGCGTTTCTGGCGATCGCCCTGGTCCCGCCGCTGGTCTTCTCCGCCGTGGTTCACGTCGGCGATCCGGATCAAACCCTGGCCTCGGTGACGATCCTCTCGGTGGCCGGTGGCGCCGTGGTATCGCGACTTCTGGGATCGTCGAGCCCGGCGCGGGTCTATGCCGCGGCGGTACTGCTGATGCTGGCGCATACGGCGCACTTTTTCCGTGCCCCGTTCCACCTGGCCGAGGCGGCCAGCTACAACGCGGTGCGCGCGGTCGATCGGCTCACGACCGATGCCATCCGCTCGATTGCCGATCTTCGGGGGAACGGGCCGGTGACGATTGTCCACTTCGGGTCGCCGGTCAGCTTCCGGCAGATCGAGTTTTACTTTCCGGAGGATCACGTGGTTGCCCTGCCCGGCAGCCCCCTTCAGCCCGACCCGGGAGGAGCTACTTTCACGTATTTCCGGCATCAGGCAGTAGCAGCGCCGCGCGGCGCCGCCGGGAGGATTGGGGCCGGTTCGAAGCGACTCATCTGCCTGCCCCCTGGGAATACACCCGAGAGCGCCCTTCCCGGTTGGAGGCGTCAAGGTCCGGTGTTCCTCTTAGACAACCCGCCGGAAGAAGGCGTACGGCTGGGACAGTTTCGTCTGATTTGGTAAAGATCGTAACGTGAATCCGCGGTGGCGCCGTCTCCTCTTTTGATGAGACTCGCGCTCGTGGCACTCGCCGTGTGGTTTGCGGCGCCCATCTTCAGTCAGCACGCCCACGTCCGTGACGCCGCACAAGTGGATTTTCCCGGTCAGACCGACTCCAACAGCCCTTCTTTCTATTTCAACGGCCAGTTCAACCAGATCAACTCGATCGGGCTGGGGCCGACTATCGCCGCCGGACCGGACCAGTTTCACCTGGGCCCCGCAGCCGCCGTTTCCATGACCCACGTCAACCCCTGGCCGACCTGGATCGAATCGGTGTGGGTGGACCCGACCGGCGTGGTCTTCGGCTGGTATCACCAGGAGCACTTCGGGGTGTGCCCGGGCACGAACTTCTCGGTGCCGCACATCGGGGCCGCCATTTCGTATGACGGAGGCGCTTCGTTCTACGACATGGGGACCATCGTCTCCTCCGGCGACCCGATCGATTGCAGTTCCCAGAACGGCTATTTCGCCGGGGGCAACGGGGACGTGAACGTCATCGTGGACCGCCAGAATCAGTATTTCTACTTCTTCTTCACGAATTATGCGGGTCCTCTTGAAAACCAAGGGGTTGTGGCCGCCCGGCTGCCGTTTGCCAGCCGCTGGTCGCCGGTCGGCGCGGTGCAGAAATACTATCAGGGGGATTGGACCGAACCCGGCATCGGGGGCCGCACCACACCGGTCTTCCCCGCCAAGGTAAGCTGGCAGCAGCCGAACACCAATTCCTACTGGGGCCCGTCGCTGCATTGGAACACGTACCTCGAGACCTACGTAATGCTGCTGAATCATTCCTGCTGCACGCCGGGATTTCCGCAAAAGGGGATCTGGGCGAGTTACGCGACCGATCTGTCCAAACCTGCGTCCTGGACCAAGCCGCACAGAATCCTCACCGATACCGGGTGGTATCCGCAGGTGATCGGCCTCGGTCCGCAGGGTACGGACCGCCGGGCGGGACGCATCGCGCGCCTCTACATTTACGGCCACTCCCGCTGGGAGATTGTCTTCGAGAAACCCGCGCCGCAGCAGGCTCCTCCTCAATAGGCCCGTCAATTCCCGCCGGACACGAATTTGCCGGGCGCCGGCAGGATTTAGCGCCATCCGTCGCGCGCCGCCATCTACCGGATGGGAGCAATCGTGAAAGCCGCCATCGCCATACTCGCCGCGTGTGCAGCGGCCGCCATTTTCGGAGGCTGGGCGTGGACGCTGCCCTGCCTGATCCTCTGGACCGCGCTGCGCAACGCGCCCTCCCGCGCCGGCGCCGCCGCACTCACCGCGGCCCTCGCCCCGGGATTGCTCTGGCTCCTGCTCTTCGCCCTCACCGGGGACCGCCGCCTTTATTTCTGCTATACGATGCAGTACGCGGTCCATCTGGCGTGTCTCCGCCGCGAACATGGAGGGCGCGCGGCGGCGGCCGGCGGCGCTATCCCGGTCGCGGTGTTTCTTGGGGTGCGCGTGGCGCAAGCGGCTTCCGCGCGCGTCCTGGCCGTGGAAACTCTGGTTGCAGGCGGGTTGCTGGCGCTCGCGCTGGCTCTCTACGGACCGGACTCGGCCGGTCCCGCGCGGCGCGCGGCGGTGTCCATGGCGGTGTCCTTGCTGGCTTTCTTCAGCCTGGCGCTGTAAACGAGGCTACCGGTAAGCCACCAGAAACAACCGCCGGAAGGGGAACACGACGCGCCCGTCCGCGCGCGCCGGAAACTCCGCGCGGATCCGCTCCCGGCAGGCGGCGACGAAACCCTCCCGCGCGGCGTCGTCCGGCAGCGCTTCCAGGAAGGGACGCAATCCGGTGGAGCGGTACCATTCGACGACCGCGTCCGCGTCCGGCATTACGTGCAGGTACTCGGTCAGCCACACATCGAGGCGCGCGCACCGCGGCGCGAGCAGGTCGTAGTAGTGGGCGGCATCGAGGGTGCGCCATTCCCGCACCTTCGGAAGGATGCCGGCCCGCGCGGCAAGCTCGCGCATGATGCGATGCGGCGCCGCGTCCCGGTTGGCGGGCATCTGCACCGCCAACACCCGCGCGCGTTCGAGCAGGCTCGGGAACAGCGCTTCGTGATCCTCCACCCAATGTAGCGCCGCGTTGCTGAAGACTACGTCGCGGCGATCCTCACCCGCAGCCCAGTCCGCGATATCGCCCGCCACCCAGTCCCACTCGGGATGCCGCTGGCGCGCGCGGCCGATCATCGCGGGCGAGGCGTCGAGCCCGGTCACCGCCGCCAAAGGAAACCGCGCCGCGATGGCCTCCGTGCTGTTGCCCGGCCCGCACCCGAGGTCGATGATGCCGGCGGCGTGCTCCAGTTCGACGCGCGCGGCCAAATCGCGCGCCGGCCGCGTGCGCTCTTCTTCGAACCGCAAGTATTGGCGGGAATCCCAGTCAGGCATCCGGCCCCATCATAGTACCTTACACGGAATCGCAACCATGTTTTCTCTTGACTCAGGTTATCCCCGGTGTATACTTGCCCCAAACTATTGCCCTGGGAAACTCAGATCGCGGTCCCGAACGGAGGATGCCGTGAGACTTCTACCCATCGCTGCGCTGGCTGCCATCCTGGCCCCGGCGCAGACCGTGACTTACACTTACGACGCTGCCGGCCGCGTTGCCTCCGCGGCTTATGCGAGCGGTAAAACCGCCACTTTCTTTTACGACGCCGCAGGCAATCTGCTGCGGCGGTCGGTCTCGACTCCAGCCGCCGGAGCGGCGCCCGTCCTGACAGTCGCGGGCGTGGTGAACGCGGCCAGTTTTATCGGCGGACCCGTCTCCCCCGGCGAGATCGTGACCTTCTTCGGCACGGGCATCGGGCCGGCCAAACTGGCCGGACTGACGCTTTCGCTGCCGACGTTCGTCGATACCCTGATTTCCGACACTACGATTCTGTTCGACGGAATCCCGGCGCCGCTGATTTACGCGAGTTCCGGCCAGACCTCGGCGATTGTGCCCTACTCGGTCGCCGGTAAAACCGCGACGCAGGTGGTGGCGATTTATCAGGGACGCCGTTCCGCCCCCATCTCCCTGCCGGTTGCCTCCGCCGCGCCGGCGCTCTTCGCGGCCGATTCCACCGGCAAAGGGCCGGGCGCCATCCTGAACCAGGACACCAGTATCAACTCCGCGGCGAACCCCGCGGCGAAGGGTTCGGTGATTGTCCTCTATGGCACCGGCGAGGGGCAGACCACGCCCGGCGGCATCGATGGCAGGATCGCGACCGCCGTGTATCCCAAGCCCGGATTATCCGTGAAGGTCTCTATCGGGGGCGTCGACGCCACCGTTCAGTATGCGGGCGCGGCGCCGTATTTGGTGGCGGGCGTGCTTCAAGTGAACGCTACCGTGCCCGACTCGGTGGGGTCGGGACCGCAGCCGGTGGCCGTCACAGTGGGTAACGCGAGCAGCCCGGCCGGCATCACGGTCGCGGTGCAATAAGGAGGGACGATGAACCGCACCTTACTTCTGTCGAGTGCCTGGCTGTTCGCGGCGGCTGCCTTTGCGCAGAGTCCGGCGCAGACCAGTCCGGATGGGTCTCTGACTGTGTTCGCGAGCCAGACGAGTTTCCCGGCCGGGCAACAGTTCTACTTTCCGCTGCAGTTCCAATCCGTCGACATCACCAAAACCAACGTGGTCGGCGTGACCGGATGCACCGCGTCCGGGCTGACCTTTCAGGGAGCGTCACCCCAGTATGCCTCGCTTGGGACCATGTCTCCGTCGCCCATGCAGGTGGCGTTCGGGCCCGCGCCGGCGGGGACCTATCCGGTGCAATGCTCGGTGATTTACGGACTGAACGGCGGTTCCAGCGACGTGAACTGGACCATGGCGCCCATCCCGGTGACGATCGGATCCTCGGCCCCGCCGCCCACATGGTTCGGCAATGCCTCGACGCCGGCTTCGAGCGACCCGATCTCCTCGGCCACCGGCGAACTGTTCGGGTTCGGGGAACGGGCCGATTTCGACCTCGGCGGTCCCCTGCCCCTCACCCTGCGGCGCTACTACGCCTCATTCCTGGCCATCAACCAGGTCACCAGCGCGCTCGGCACGAACTGGATGCACAACTACGACATCCGCCTCACCCCCGGCGCCACAACTACCGTGACCCTGTTCGGCGGGAAGACCGTGAGTTTCACCAAGTCGGGGTCCGCGTTCCAGCTCTCCGGCAACGAGAAATACAGTTACCAGCTCGCCAGCGCCAGCAGCGGATATCAGTTTTACAATCCCGCGGCGCAGTTGATTTACTCGTTCGATTCACTGGGCAACCTGACCGCCGTGGCCGACCGCAACGGCAACACCCTCACGGTGACCACGACCTCCGGCGCCCCCGGTCCCTCGCAGATATCGGATGGTCTCGGGCGCACGCTCACGTTCACCTACACGGGCTCCAACCTTACCAAGGTCACCGACCAGACCGGACGCAGCGTGGTGTACGAATACACCGCCGGCAACCTCACCGCGGTCACCGACGCCGCCGGGAAACGCACCACCTACGCGTACACCGCGGCCAGCCTCACCCCTGCATCGAGCACCATCGGGACCGCTGCCACCGGAGGACAAGGCGCCGACCTTACCGTGGGCGGCGGCTTCCCCGGCCTCATCACTGCCGAAACGCGTCCCGCCGGCAACGTGCCCTATACCCAGCAGTTCGATTCTCAGGGGCGGGTCTCGCGCCAGACGGATAGCCAGGGCAACACCATGACGCTGGTCTATAACACCGGCTCGACCCTCCGGACGGAGGCTCAGGGCGTGACCTTCACGGACACTTACGACAAGTCCCTCAACCTGGTCTCAGAATCCTTCTGGTCGGGCAATCTGAGCAAGTATGCGTTCGACTCGCACATGCGGCTCACCGGCTCGACCGACCGCACCGGCGCCACCACCGCGGTCACCTATGACGCAGCCAGCGGCTGGCCCGCATCGTATACCGATACCCTGGGCAACGTCACCACGTTCACTTACGCAGCGTCCACACAGGGCGGCTTCACGTTCTACGATGTGGCCAGTATCGCGCGGGGACAGGGCACCACCACCTTTACCCGCGACTCCAATGGCAACGTGACTTCGCGGACGGAGGCGTCGGGGCAGTCGCGGAAAACAACGTATAACTCGCACGGGCAGCCGCTCACCGAAACCAATCCCGCCGGCGGCGTCACGACGTATACATACGGCAGCGATGGCTCGTTGGCCAGCGTACAGCTTCCTTCCGGCGATGTGACTAAGTACGGCTACGATTCGGCCGGACGGCGGAACCTGGTCACTTATCCGGACGGCGCTGCGTCGTCCGTCCAGTACGACGCCGCCAATCGTGTGACCCGCCGTACCGACGAATTGAGCAACTCGACCAATTTGACCTGGGACGGCAACGGCAACCTGACCGCGCTCTCCGACCCGCTCAGCGCCACCACCGGCATCGCGTACGACGGCAACGACCGCGCCGTCGCGGTGACCAACCCACTGGGCAAGACCGCGCGCCGCACGTTCGACCAGGTGGCCCGGCTCGGCACCGTCACCGACGAAACCGGGGTCGCGGTCAGCTACCGGTACAACACGCAGAATCAGGTGGAGGGCATCACCGACGCGGCGGGCCAGACGTGGCGATTCACGCGCGACGGCGAAAACCGGCTGCTCGGCCTGACCGATCCTTTAAGCCGCACCACCACCATCACCCGCAACGCCGCCGGCCTCGTCACTACCTTCCAGACGCCGAACAAGGAGACCTACAGTTTCACCTACGATGGCGGCGGCAACCTCGCCTCCGTCACCGACCCTCTAAACCAGGTCACGCGCTTGCGCGGCGGTCCCGGCGGATTGGGCGGACGGACCTACCCGGACGGCACGAGCGAATCCTGGCAGCGCAACGCTCTCGGGCTGGTCACGGCCTACACCGACCGCGACGGCAACGTAACGCAATTCGCCTGGGACAATGGCGGGCGTCTGACCAAACGCACCGACCCGCTGGGACGAAGCTGGAGTTACACGTACGATTCGCGCCAGCGCGTGGCGGCGGTCGCGTTTCCCCAGGGCAGCGTGACCTACACCTACGATGCCGCCGGCAACCTCACGCAGGCCTCGTACTCCGACGGCACGGTGCTGCGCTACGGGTACGACGCCCGCCGCCGGCTCACCACCGCGGACCACGTGAGCATCCAGTACGATGCCGCCGGCCGCATCGCCAAGTACAACAATTTCGCCATCGGCCACGACGACGCCGGGCGGCTCTCCTCGATCACCTACGCTCCCGGCCAGGTGGTGCGGTACGTCTACAACAACGTGGGGATGCTTTCGGAAATCGACGACTGGGCCGGCGGCAGGACCCTCTTCACCTACGACGCGGCGCGCCAACTGACGGCCCGCACGATGGCCAACGGCACGCGCGAGGACTATACCTACGACGCCGACGGCCGGCCTCTGACGCTGAAAGTCAGTCAGGGAAGCAAGATCCTGCTTTCCGAAACCGTGAAGCGCGATGCCCTGGGCCGGATTGTGAGCGACGACTTCGGCGGTTTCCCGCTGCCCGACCCCGCCGGTTACGTGTCGCAGCAGTTCGACGCCGCCGGACAATCCTTCGCCGCCACGTACGATGGCAACGGTTTCATGACCGGCGACCCGCTGCACAGTTTCCAGTGGAATCTGGCCGGGAAGCTAACATCGTACACCGGGATGGACACCTCGGCGCAACTCACGTATGACGGCTTGGGGCGCGTCCTCACCCGGACACCGCTGGCCGGCGCGACACCGGGCTCGAACGGTCCCGCGGCGCCGCCCGCCGCCGGCGACAATTACACCGCCACCATCAATTGGGGCGACGGCGCGCCGCTGCAATCGGACGGCTTCAGCGTCATACCGGTCAATCTGAGCGGCGGCAGCCCTCCGGCGGCCGCGGTGGGACCCACGGGCAACCCGCTGGCGGTGACCACGACCATCGGCGGCAACTTTGTGGTGTTCATCGGGTCAGCGGGCTTCAACGGCTACATTTTCGCGCCGGTGAATTTCCAGACGGCGATCAACGGGAATGTGCCGCGGACTGTCGGCACGACTTATCCGGACCCGATCGGCGTCAATATCGGCTCGGGGGATCCGCGCGGCTTTGGGATGCTGTCCGCGTACAACACCGTTCTCGGCACTCCGGCGGCCGCGCCTGGCGTCCCTGATCCGTTCCCGCCGATGGCCCAAGACTGGGAACGGGAGGTCCTCAAGCAGATCGTCTCGGACGTGGCGGCGGCCGCCGTTAGCCGACGCGGGTCCGCGGGTCAGGGTCCGGGACTCGGTTTCGATTCTTCGCTCAGCGAGGCCATCCGCCAAACGTATTTGTCGGATTCCGGCCCCCGATTCGATTCCGATCCCGCGCTCAGCAATGACATCCATGAGACGTTCCTGGGCGATGTGCTAAAGATGCCGCACATCAGCAAGTCACCTGTGATGAGCAGGAGTTACGTCCGTTCCTGCCCGCAGTCCACGCCCGCTACCGGCCTCCTGGACTTCCCCCTCATCTTACGTACCGGCGATCCGGCGCGCACCTATCCCGTGCTGAGCGGGATCCGGCGGTGGGGTGACTATATGATCGGGCCGCGGCAGAGCGACGGTTGCTCCTGTTCGCCGAAGCAGGGTTTTGTGCTTCCCTTCGGCGGAGGGTCCAGCGCCTGGAACACGAGACGCTAAAGGGCCTCGTCCGCCGTGAAGTACGCGCAATCGGGGTGCTGGAACACCAGCGCGCTCACTGACGCTTCGGGCTCCATCATGTAGCTCTCGGTGAGCCGCACCCCGATTTCCTCGGGCCGCAGCAGTTTCCAGATGCCTTCCTGCCCCGACATATCGGGACAGGCCGGATACCCGAAGCTGTAACGCTTGCCCCGGTACTTCGAGGTGAAGCGGTCGTGCATGGTCACCGAAGGGGCATCCGGGAAGCCCCAGTCCTCGCGGATGCGCCGGTGCAGCCACTCCGCCGTGCCCTCGGCGGTTTCGGTGGCGAGCGCCTGAATCGCGATGGACTTGAAGAACTCGCCCTGCCGCTTCCACTCCTCGGCGCGCTCGCGGATGCCTTCGCCGGCCGTCACCACCATCAGCGCCAGATGATCGCGCCGCCCGTCCTCCGGCTCCAGGATGTAGTCGCTCAGGCATAAGCCGTCCTCGCGCCGCTGCCGGCCGAACGCGAACGTGTGTACCGGCGACGTGCCGTCCGGCTCGAACAGGCGGATCGAGTTGCCGTCGCGCTCCGCCTCGAAGAAGCGCCACACCGCGCGCACCTTCAGGAATCCCGCGGCTTCGCGCTTCAACTCCTCGACCTTGTGGAAGAGTTCCTGCGCCAGCGGGACGTGCTGCGCCAGGTCCTTTTCAAAATTGCCCTTGTAGCCCAGGTTCTTGCCGTAGAGCATGAAGGGGTTGATATAGCTCCACACTTCGGCCAGGTGCGGCACGTCGCGCAGTTTGCGTACGAGGTAGGGCGCCGGCGGAATCGGCTGGCCGGTGCGCACCTTGCCGCTGCGGCGCGTGGAGAGCGGCGCCAGCGGCTCGGGGGCGGTCTCGACCGCGGCGGGAGCCTCGGCGGCGCGATGAGCCTCGAGCACGCCCGCGCGCGCCGCGGGGTCCATCAGGCGGTTCATCAGGGCCAGTCCGGTCATCGCGTCCTTGGCGTAGCAGACGGCTTCGCTGTAGGCGGGCGCGATCTTCGTGCGGGTGAACTTCTCGCTCAGCGCCGCGCCGCCCACCAGCAGCGGCACCTCGACGCCAGCCGCCTTCAGGTCGGTCGCGGTCACGACCATCTGGTGCGTACTCTT
Source organism: Candidatus Solibacter sp. (assembly GCA_037442245.1). GTDB lineage: Bacteria > Acidobacteriota > Terriglobia > Bryobacterales > Bryobacteraceae > Solibacter. The sequence continues at coordinate 15,854 of JBBIQR010000034.1, forward strand.
CACCAGCAGCCCGCTCAGCCCGATCGCGTCCGGAGCGTGTTCGTGGAACGCCTGAATCAGCACGTCCGGCGGAACCTTGATCCCCAGGTTGACCACCGAGTAGCCGTTGTTGGCGAGGATGATCTCGACCAGGTTCTTGCCGATATCGTGGACGTCGCCCTTCACCGTCGCCAGCAGCACCTTGCCGCGCGCCGCCGCGTCGCTCTTCTCCATGAAGGGCTCCAGGTGGGCCACCGCGGCTTTCATGGCCTCGGCCGATTGCAGCACCTCCGCCACGATCAGCTCATTGTTGTTGAAGAGGCGTCCGACCTCGTTCATCCCCGCCATGAGCGGGCCGTTGATGATCCCGAGCGGCGTCGCGCCCTCGGCCAGTTTGCGGTCCAGGTCCGGGGCCAGCCCGTCGCGCGTCCCCTGAATAATGTAGTTCGCCAGCCGCTCGTCCAGCGGCAGGTCCTCCGCCTTCACCTTCTCGCGCTTGCCCGCCTGCCGGAAGTGGTCGGTGATGGCCGCGATGTGAAACTGGTTGATGCCGGTCTTCTGCTGCGCGGTCTGCTCGCGCCAATCCTCCGGCGCCGTACGCAGGTCTTCATTGGGACTGTCCACCGCCGGCGAGTTGAACAGCAGATTCTCCGCCAGCCGGCGTTCTTCCTCGGGAATCGAAGCGAAGCGCTCGAGTTTCTCCGCGTTCACGATGGCCAGGTCCAGCCCCGCCTTCGTGCAGTAGTAGAGGAAAACGCTGTTGACCACTTCGCGCGCCGCCGCCGGCAAGCCGAAGCTGATGTTCGAAATCCCCAGCACGGTTTTGACGAAGGGCAGGTTCTCCTTCACCAGGCGGATGCCTTCGATGGTCTCGACCGCGCCGCCGATATAGTTGGCGTCGCCGGTCGCGCAGGGGAAGACCAGCGGATCGATGATGAGGTCCTCGGGCGCGATCCCGTACTTCTCCGTCAGCAGCCGGTAGGAGCGCTCCGCTACCGCCAATTTGCGCTCGCGGGTGAATGCCTGCGCCTGCACCGGATCCTCGTCGATCGAGCCCACCACGAGCGCCGCGCCGTAGCGCCGCGCCAAGGGGCAGATGCGCTCGAACTTTTCCTCGCCGTCCTCGAGGTTGATCGAGTTGATGATGCTCTTGCCCTGGCAGCGGATGAGCGACGCTTCCACCGCGCCAGGGTCGGTGGTGTCGATCATCACCGGCACCTTCACCTTGCGGGTGAGCTTGCCGTAAAACAGCGGGATGTCCTTCAACTCGTCGCGGTCGGTGGATTGCAGGCACACGTCCACCACGTGGGCGCCGCCCCGCACCTGCCGCCGCGCGATATCGGTGGACTCCTCCCACTTATCCTCCGCGATCAGGTTCTTGAACAGCCGCGACCCGATCACGTTGGTGCGCTCCCCGACGATCAGGGGACGGTTGCTCTCCTCGGCTTCCACCAGCTCGATGCCGGTGTAGTATGCGCGGTGCTTCGATTCCGGGACGCGGCGCGGCTGCTTGCCGCGCGCCATCTCGGCGATGGCGCGGATGTGCGCCGGCGTCGTCCCGCAGCAGCCGCCCACCAGGTTGATCCAACCGTTGCGGATGAAGCGCTCCAGTTGCGCCGCCAGCGATTCGGGCGTCTCGCCGAACTTGCCTTCGGAATTCGGCAGCCCGGCGTTCGGATAGCAGGAGATGCGGTGCCGCGACATCTCGTGCAGGGTGCGCACGTGGTCCGTCATCAGGTCCGGTCCGGTGGCGCAGTTCATTCCCACTGCCAACAGTTCGTGATTCGCGATCGAGGCATACAGCGCGTCGATGGCTTGCCCGCCCAGCATGGTGCCGCTGCGCTCGATGGTTACCGAAGCGACCGCCGGAACCTCGAAGCCGAGGTCGTGGCGCAATTGCTCCACCGCCGCGAGCCCCGCCTTCAGGCTGCCGGTATCGAAGCAGGTTTCGATCAGCAGGAAGTCGGCGCCGCCCTCGATGAGGCCCTTGGCCTGCACGTAGTAGTCCGCGCGGAGTTCTTCGAAGGAGGTGGTGCCGGTGATGTTGAGGTCTTTGTTGGTCGGCCCCATCGAACCGGCGACGAACCGCGGCTGGTCCGGCGTGGAGAAGGCGTCCGCCGCCTCGCGCGCCACCCTGGCGGCGGCGAAGTTGAGTTCGTAGGCGCGGTCGCCCAGTTGATTGTCCACCAGCGCCAGCCGCGCGCCGCCGAACGAGTTGGTCTCCACGATGTCCGCCCCGGCTTCCAGGTACTGCCGGTGAATCTCCCGGATCACGTCCGGGCGCGTGACGTTGAGGATTTCCGGGCAGTTTTCGCGCCCCAGGTAGTCGGTCTCGATGGACAGAGGCGCGGCGTGGATCATGGTCCCCATGGCGCCGTCGAGCACGAGGACACGTTCATTCAATAACTCGGTGAGCGTCCTGCGACGCTCCTGGGGTGTGGACATAAGGGGTGCTTTCTCCAGGATATCAACACCCGTGGGGCGGGCCTGCCCGGGTTACCCTTTGGAGCATTGAAGAAAATTAACCCCTGACAGCGTAACGAAATCATGTTTCCTTCCATCCATTCCGGCGTATGCTGTATGCGATGAGAATTGCGCCGCTCCTGCTGCTCGCCGCATCCCTGCCCGCTGTGGCCGACATGCGCTTTCAGATCCACCGGATGACCCGGAACGATGTCCCGGCCGGCAAGGGACAGTGCGACATCCGGCTCCAGGTGGATAACGAAATCGAAGTTATGGTGCGCGGCGACATGCTCAACGTGCACACGATTTCCGGCCAGGAGCCGCGCGACGACGGCAGCGAGTGCAACGCGCCGCTGCCCACCGGGCGCATTGAGTACTTCAACTTCGAAGTGGACGACAGCCGCAACGAAATCGAACTCGCCGCCGAACCCTCGCCGCGCAACGGCTGGGCAGCCATCGTCCACATCCACGATACGGCCTCCGGTTTCGGACGCTACCATTTCCGCCTGACCTGGTCGATGAACGGCATGGACTACCGCAACCCGCCGGGCGGCAACGGCGGCTTCCAACCGGGCGTCAATAGCGGCTACCCGCCGGGAGGCGGCAACGGCTTCGACGGTCCGGGCGGAGGGCCCGGCTTCGTCTGGAACGACACCCTCAACTTCCGCGGCAACGGACGCGGTGAAGCGTGGATGAACGATTTCGGCCCGGTGCGCCTTGGCGAAGTCAGTATCAATGTCGATCGCGGCGGGCGCGTCGCCGCCTGGTTCCGCACCGAGCGCGGACGCGGTCTGGTCTTCAACGGCAATGTCGCCACCCGAGAAGGCGACCGCTGGCGCGCCGACGTGATGAGCGAGGACCGCCGCTATCGCGGCACGCTCTGGTTCCGCGTGGACCCCGGCGGCAACGTGCTGTCCCTCGCCACCGACCTGAGCGACGGACGTGACCGCATGCAGGTCAACTGGGACGGGCGGTAGCCCTCACCCCCGCTTGGCTTCCAGCTCCGCCCAGCGCTCGTACAGGCCTTCGACTTCCTTTTCCGCCGCCTGCATCTTCTCATAGCAGGCGTGGAGCCGCGCCCCGTCGCTCACCACATCGGGCGATTGCATCTGGCCGCGGAGCACGTCCAGCACTCCTTCGGCTTCGAGGATGCGGCCTTCCATCTGCTCCCACTCGCGCGCCTCCAGGTAGGAGAGTTTCTTCTTCGCCGCAGCCGGGGCCGGAGCGCGCGCGGCTTCCTTCTTCTCCGCCTTCGCCTCCTCGGCCGCCTGACCCGCCTGCTCCCACTGCCAGTAATCGGCGAAGATGCCCGCGCCGCCGTTGCTGTCCAGGCCGAGCACGGCCGTGGACACGCGGTCCAGCAGGTAGCGGTCGTGGGTCACCAGCACCAGCGCGCCGGGGAACTCGGTCAGGCTCTCCTCGAGCACTTCGAGGGTGGGGATGTCCAGGTCGTTGGTCGGCTCGTCCATCAAGAGCAGATCCGCGGGCCGCAACATCAGGCGCGCGATCAACACCCGCGCCTGCTCGCCGCCGGAGAGGCTGGCAATCGGCCGGTCGAGTTGCCCGGCGTCGAACAGGAAGCGCTTCGCCCATCCCGCCACGTGAATCGGACGGTCGCGGTAGATCACGTGATCGCCGTGCGCGCCCAGCCCTTCGCGCAGCGTCTGCGTCGGGTCGAGTTGCTCCCGCGCCTGATCGAAGTACACGGTCCGCAGCGCGTCGGCGCGCTGCACCGACCCCGCGTCGGGCGCGAGTTCACCGGCCAGGATGCGCAGCAGCGTGGTCTTCCCCGAGCCGTTGAGCCCGAGCAGCCCGAGCCGGGTGCCCGGTCCGAGCGCGAAGGTGAGATCGCGAAATAGCGTGCGTCCGCCCAGTTCCTTGGCAATGCTCTCCACCGCGAGCAGCCGCTTGGTGCGCCGCTCTGTCGCGGTGAAATCGATCTGGGTGACGCCCTTGACGGCGCGCGATTCCAGGTCGCCGAGTTCCTTCATCAATCGCCCGGCTTCGTCGATGCGCGCGCGCGATTTTCCGGTACGCGCCTTGGGTCCGCGGCGCAGCCATTCCACTTCGCGGCGCACGCGGTTGGCCAGCGCCTCCTGCCGGCTGGTCTGCGCCAGCAGGAACTCCTCCTTCTTCTCGAGGAAGCGGCTGTAGCCGCCCTCGACGCGGAAGATGCCCTCCGGATAGGAGCGCGCGATCTCCGCCATGTCGTTGACCACGTTGTCCAGGAAGTAGCGGTCGTGGCTCACCACGACGCTGGCGAAACTGGCGCCGGTCAACAGCCGCTCCAGCCAGCGGATGCCTTCGAAATCCAGGTGGTTGGTGGGTTCGTCGAGGAACAGCAGGTCGGGCTCGGACGCCAGTTCCCGCGCGATCGCCAGCCGCCGCTGCCAGCCGCCCGAAAGCGATTCCGTGCGCAGCGTGGCCAGCGTGAATCCGGCGCGCCCCAATGTCTGGTTGATCCGCGCGGCGCGCCCGGCTTCGTCCAGATGCTCGTCGCGGATGGCCTCGGCCACCACTTCGTACACGGTCCGTCCGGGCGGGAATTCGGCGGTCTGCGGCACGTATCCGACGCGCGTATTGCGCCGCATGGAAATGGTCCCCGAGTCCGGCTCCATCAGGCCGGCCAGGATCTTGAGCAGCGTGCTCTTCCCCGCCCCGTTGGGTCCGATCAGTCCCAGCCGCTCGCCCTCGCTGATACCGAGCGCGATGTTCTCAAACAGCAGGCGCGAGCCGAAGGACTTGCCCAGTCCGGTGCAACTTGCCAACAGCGCCATCACTCGTACCGCAGCGCTTCCACCGGATCGAGTTGCGCCGCCTTCACCGCCGGCCAGACCCCGAAGAAGACCCCCACCACGACCGATACGCTGAACCCGGTCACGACCGCCCACGAAGGCACCTTGGAGGGCAGCGACGGCACCAGCGCGCCCACCAGCATCGTGATCCCGATGGCGATCAGGATGCCCAGCAATCCGCCCGCGCCGGTGAGCGTCATGGCCTCGATCAGGAACTGCCCGATGATGTCGCGGCGCCGCGCGCCCATGGCCTTGCGGACGCCGATTTCCCGCGTCCGCTCGGTCACGCTGACCAGCATGATGTTCATCACGCCGATGCCGCCCACCAGCAGACCGAGGCCGGAAATCGCGATCGCCACCAGCCCGATCAGGCCGGTGATTTTATCGAACTGCTGGATGATCTGATCCGGCGTGGAGAGCGAAAAATCGTCTTTGTCGGCGGTGGCCAGCCGCCGGATGCGCCGCATGGCACCGTCGACTTCGTCGTACGCCTGCTGCCGCATCCCCGGCCTGGCCTTGGCCGTGATCATGATGCGGTCGATCTGCGGGTAGCGGAAATGCGCCGTGCGGAACGGAATCGTGATGGCATTGTCGAGCCCGTTCTCGCCGAAGAATCCGCCCTTGGCCTTGGCCCACACGCCGATCACCGTGAACTCCGCGCCGTCCACCATCATGGCGCGGCCGATCGCGTCCACCCCGGGGAACAGCGAGTCCGCCACGTTGGGACCGATCACCGCGACCCGCGCGCCGCGCTGATCCTCTTCGTTGGTGAAGGTGCGCCCCTGCTCGAGTTCGCGCGGCGAGATCTCCGACATATTCACGGTCTGGCCCGTGATGTTGACGTTTTCGTTTTCGTAACCGGGCACGCGCGCGGTGAGCGGGCGCCCGTCCACGGTCGCCGGCAGCAGCACCTGGATCCCGACGTCCTGCACGCTGCCGCACCACCGCCGCACCAGGTCCGCATACGCCGGCTCCAGCGCTCGCCGCTTGCGCTCCTTGGGCGGCTCGAAGTCCGGATTGCCCGACGTCTTAAAGATGAAGACGTTGTCGGGACCCAACTCCTCGAAGAAGACAACCACGCCCTGCCGCAGCCCGGTCAATAGCGAGGCCACCGTGACCACGGTCGTGATCCCGATCACGATCCCCAGCACCGTGAGCAGCGAGCGGAAGCGGTGTGCGCCCACCTGCGTGACCGCCATGCGCATGTTTTCGAAGGGAGAGATGGTCATGGCTTACTCCGCGCGCAGGGCCGCCACCGGGTCCATCTTCGCCGCCCGCGCCGCCGGGTACCAGCCGGACACCACCCCGACCGCGGTGGAGACGATCAGCGATAGCGCCACGTAGGCCAGGGTGATGTGCATCGAAAGCTCGAAGAGGCGCCCGAGCAGTTCCGTCACCGCGGCGCCCAACGCCACGCCGAGCGCGCCGCCCGCCATCGCCAGCACTACGGCTTCGATCAGGATCTGCATCATCACGTCGCTGTGCCGCGCGCCCAGCGACTTGCGCACCCCGATCTCGCGCGTCCGCTCGGTCACGCTCACCAGCATGATGTTCATGATGACGATGCCGCCGACCACCAGCGAAATGCAGGTCACCGGCACCACCACCGCCGCGATCATCCCGAGCACCTGATCGATGAATCCGCGGATCGCGTCCGGGGTGAGCACGTCGAAGTTATCCGGCTGCCCGGGGCGCGCGTGGAAGCGGTTGCGCAGCACCACCCGCGTCTGATCCAGCGCTTCTTCCAGGTTCATCCCGCTTTCCGCCTTGGGACGCCCGAACAGGGCGAAGCCCGTGCCCGGTCCCCAGAGCCGGCTGAACGCGCTCTCGGGAATGTAGATCGAGGCGTCCTGATCGCGCCCGAATGCGCTGCCCAAACGCTCCTGCAGGCCGATCACGGTGAACTCGACGCCCTGGATCCGGATGGTCTGGTTCAGCGGAGAAACATCCCCGGGAAACAGCGTGGTCCGCACCGTGTCGCCGATCACCGCCACGTCCATGCGGGAGCGGTCTTCCTGATCGGTGAAGAACCGGCCGTCCACGACGCCGATGTCGCGGATCGCCGCCATCGACGCCGACACCCCGATCACCGATACGTCCTCGCAGATCAGGTTGTCCTTCTTGATATCGCTCATGTTCTGCCGGTACGGGCTGTAGAGGATGTCGCCGCCGTTGATCGATTCCACGTACTTGGCATCGTCGTTGCGAATCGGCTTGTTGCGTTTCAGCTTGTCGAAGAGCTCGCGCCGGCTGAGCCGTCCCGTGGCCGCAATCTGGGCCACCAGGAAGCTTTCGCTGCCGAACGCCTTGGCGGTGCTGCGCTCGGCATACACGCCGAGTCCTTCGATCGCCGCGCCGACCAGGATCACGCTGGCTACCCCGATGATGACGCCGAGCAGCGTGAGGAAACTGCGCAGCTTGTGGGCGCGGATCGAATCCATCGCCAGTCCGAAGGCGCTCTTGAAGTTGTACCAGGAGCGGGCAAAACCCGAATCAGAGTGCGGCATGATGGGTGCTTCCTTCCAGGATAACGTAAGATGAAGGTTCACCAGTCAAAGATGCCGATACTTCGCTTGGCCTACATCGCCCTCTTCCTGCTCGCGCTGATCGCCGTGTTCACGCTGTGGAGCCAGGTCGGCGGCCAGGGACACCTCGACCTCGTACCGTGGAGCGTCAAGCTGATTCTGGGTTGTACCGCGGCCTATGCGGTCACTCGGGCCGCCGCCGCCGCGGTCGCGGGCGAGCATGGCTGGAACGGCCACAGCGTCAAGTGGACCGGAGTCACGCTCGCCGCCCTGCTGCTGTGCGGCCTGGCCAGCCTCTACGCCCACAATAACCTCGAAGACAATAGCGACGAGGACAGCCAGGGCGACGCCGGCGTCTCTTCCCTGTATCACGGCCACCCCGGCGCTGATGGCCTGGCATGGATGCGCGAGGCCGGACTCCGGCAACTTCGCGGATAACCGCCCCGCGCACCCGCCACGGAGTTACTTCAACACGCCGGGTAGGATGAAAGTGCGCTCCAATACCGCCTGCGTGCGGCCGCTTGCGGTGTCGTAGACCTCCAGGGTCGCGACCAGCAAGCAGGGCGCGACAGGCATCGCCGCCGCGCCCGCCAGCGGCACGATGCCGGGTACCGCTGCCGTCCCGCGGACCTCGCGCCGCTCGCCCGCCATCAGTCTCAAATCCGTGTCGCTGCGGATTTCGAGCGCCCCGCTTTGTCCCGGCGGGACGCTCAGCATCGCGGATTTCACGGTGCCGCCCAACGCGTCCACGAACGCCACGGAGGCGGCGCAGATCACGCCCATGGCCGGCGCCGGCACCCCCGGGTTGAGCAGGTTGAGCCGCGCGGTTTGTCCGTCCCCGATCCCCACCATCCCGGTGGATTGAACGTTGGCGGTAATTGGAATCGTAGGCGTCTGTTGCGCGAACGCGCCCAGAGCCAGGACACACGTCAGGCATACGAGTCGATACATGGGTTTCCCCCCGTCTTGGTTTGGAATGTTCCGGACGCCGCTTGCTCTAACCCGCGCCGCACCCCGGAGTTTCGCCCGCGCCGCCGCCTCGGATGCTATACTCATCCGAAACTTGGCAGGCAAACAGGAGGGCATCATGCACGGGCACGCGACACCGGAACATATTCTGCAAGTCGGCCTGGGATTCTGGCCGTCGAAGGTACTGCTCAGCGCGGTCGAGATGGGGCTGTTCACCGAACTCGCCCACCGGCCGGAGAACATGGACACACTGCGCGGCCGCCTGGGCCTGCACGCGCGGGCAGCGCACGATTTCCTCGATGCCCTCGTCGCCCTCGGTTTCCTTGAGCGCCGCGACGGGCTCTACTCCAACACGACGGAGGCCGATCTCTACCTGGACCGGCGCAAGCCCTCCTACATCGGCGGCATTCTCGAAATGGCCAATCACCGGCTCTACGGATTCTGGGGCCATCTCACCGAAGCCCTCCGCACCGGCAAGCCGCAGAACGAAGTCCGCACCGGCGGCGAACCCGTCTTCGAGACGCTCTACGCGGACCCCGCCCGCCTCCGCGAGTTTCTGGCGGCGATGAGCGGCATCAGCCGCGCGTCCGCGATGGCTATCGCCACCCGGTTCCCCTGGAGCGGCTACCGCACATTCGCCGATGTCGGCACCGCCCAGGGAGACACGGCCGCGCAGATCGCGCTGGCGCATCCGCATCTCTCGGGGACCGGCTTCGATCTCGCCGAGGTCGCGCCGATCTTCGACGATTACGTCGAGGGCCTCGGCCTTTCCTCCCGGCTCCACTTTTGCCCCGGCAACTTCTTCGAAGATCCCCTGCCCAAATGCGATGTGATCGTCATGGGCCACATATTGCACGATTGGGATCTCCCCACCAAGCGCATGCTGATTGCCAAGGCTTTCGACGCGGTGCCGGACGGCGGCGCGCTGATCGTCTACGAAGCCCTGATCGACGACGACCGCTCCCGCAACGCCTTCGGCCTGATGATGAGCCTCAACATGCTGATTGAGACTCCCGGCGGGTTCGACTACACGGGAGCCGATTGCCAGGGATGGATGCGCGACGCCGGTTTCCGCGAGACGCGCGTCGAGCATCTGGCCGGCGCGGACTCCATGGTGGCCGGGATCAAGTAGCCTCCCGATAGCGCCGGCGTGCGGCCGCCGCCATC
>JBBIQR010000035.1:0-25562 GCA_037442245.1 Candidatus Solibacter sp.
GGGAAGGTATTGGTGGAGAAGCGCTGGTGCACCAGGCACATGGCGCTGATGACGTCGGGGTCCTTCAATTCCGGGTAGAAATTGGCGATCTGCGGGGCCAGCAGCAGTCCTTTATAGACGATGGTGCGGGCGGAGAGGGAGGGGAGATAGAAGAAGTCCTTGTCCTCGATATCGCTTTTGGCGACCTCGCCTTCGGCGCGTTTCCGCACGATGTAGAACTTGCGCTCGAGCTGATCTTCGGTCATGCCCTTGCCGCGGCTGACGAAGATCTGCTGGATGTAGGGTTGGGAATTGCGGGCCACGCGACCGATGGCGCCGCCGTCGATCGGGGTATCGCGCCATCCGAGGACGGAGAGACCTTCTTCGGCGACGATGCGTTCGAGGATGCCCTCGGCTTCGAGGCGGGCGCGGGGTTCGACCGGAAGGAAGGTCATGCCGACACCGTACTCGCCGGCGGGCGGCAGGGTGAATCCCAACTTGGCGCACTCGCGGGCGAAATACTTGTGGGGGATCTGGATCAGCACGCCGGCGCCATCGCCGGTTTCCGGATCGCAGCCGCAGGCGCCGCGGTGGGTGAGGTTGACCAGCACCTGAATGCCCTTGAGGATGATGTCGTGGGATTTTTGCCCCTTGATATTCGCCACGAACCCGATACCGCAGGCGTCGTGCTCGAACTGGGGGTCGTACAGACCCTGGGCGGGAGGTAGACCGCTGCTCACAATGTGGTCGCTCATAGTTTCTCTTCCGGGAGAAGCGCCTTGGGCGGAGGGTAGTCCAACCGCGGCCGCTCCGAATCGAGCCAAAAGGTGGATTGCCTTTTGCCCAGTGTAGCGCGAATGCTACTATTAGACAACAGAAAAATATTTGCTGGACAAGATTAGTCCTACTTATGATAATCTGGTTGCGTGGCGCTTTTCGAGCATAGGCTTTTCAAGGAGATAGCAAGCACACGGAGCATGAGCCGGGCCGCGGAACACTGCGGCGTCAGCCAGAGCGCGGCTAGCCAGCACGTCCAGGAGGTGGAACGTCGCCTGGGGGTGACTCTGCTGGACCGGACACGGCGCCCGCTGGAACTGACTCCGGCCGGACGCATCTACAACGATTTCTGCCGTGAGATCCTACGCCGGGAGGAAGAGTTCCTGCATGCCCTCGAAGGGGTGAAAGGCGAGGTCGAAGGCGCCGTGCGGGTGGCGAGCATCTACTCGACCGGGTTGAGCGAAATGAGCCACTTGCAGGAGGATTTCAGCCGTCTCTACCCCGCCGCGACGCTGCATGTGGAGTATATGCGTCCGGAACACGTGTACGAGGCGGTGCGCAACGACGCGGCGGACCTGGGACTGGTCAGCTATCCGGAGCCGAGCCGCGACGTGGCGGCATTGCCGTGGCGGCAGGAGGAGATGTACGTCGCGGTCACCCCGGCGCACCCGTTCGCCTCGCGCGCATCGGTGGAGCCGGCGGAACTCAACGGCAGCGACTTCATCGGGTTCGACGAGGACCTGCGCATCCGGCGCGAGATCGACCGGTTCTTCCGCGCCAACGGAATTGACGTGCGGCTGGCGATGCACTTTGACAATATCGGGATGATCAAAGAGGCTGTCGCGCTGGGCAGCGGGATCAGCATCCTGCCGGCGCGCACGATGCAGGCGGAGATCGCGCAGGGGCGACTGGCGGCGGTGAAGCTGAACGCTCCGGAACTGCTGCGTCCGGTGGGTATCCTGCACCGCAAGCGGAAGAAGTTCAATCGCGCGGCGCAGGGCTTTCTGGAAATGCTGGTCGGGGCGCCGGTGCCGTCCGTGCGCGGCTGAGGTCGACCTGGATTTTCAATCAGCCCTGGAGTCCATCCCAGGACCAGCGTGGAATGGTAAGACCGCCGGGCACATCATCGGCGGAGCGGTGGTAGCGAGCCATGGTTGTCGTGGTTGCCCAGGCGAAGTACTCGTGGAGCACTTGCCGCAGCGCGGGGTCGGCGGCGAGTCCGGCGTCAGCCAGAGCCTGGTCGAAGCAAGCGATGGCGCGGCGATCCATCTCCTCGTGCACGCCGTTGCCGCTGTGCATGCGGACAACGGCGGTCTCGCCGCCGTAGCGGCCGGAATACAGACTGGGGCCACCGAGCGCCTCGGCCCAATACGCGGCGAGGCGCTCGACATGCTCGGGATGGAAACCGTGGCTGAACGCATGGGCGACCACCTCGTCGGCCATCACACAACGATGCCATGCAGCGGCCAGGCGGCGCAGGCCGTCGATGCCGCCCGCTGCCTCGAAGACGGTGGACATGCTCCCCATAGTGACAGGCACGCCACCCTCAGGCAAGGCGGCGCATTGCCCGCACAGCCCGTGCGCGGCGGAGGTCTATACTTTGACGAACCAGCCGCGGCGGTACATGAGGTAGGCGATCCCGTACATGACAAGCATGTAGGTCACGGCGAACAGTAGCGAGGCGTTGTAGGGCGACGCCAGGGGCACGAACACGTGCTGGTAGATCGGGTCGCGCCAACCGAGGAGGGAGAGGATCGGCTCGACGAACTCCGACGCCAGGTAGACGACGATGGCGTTCATCCCGAGGATCTCGAACGGGCGCACCAGGCGGCGGCGTCCCAGGTGATCCACGAACCAGAGGAAGCCGGCGAATAAGACGAAATCGAGTCCCGCCATGAACAGCGCAAACGAGGTGGTCCAGAGTTTCTTGTTGATGGGCAGCCAGGTGTTGCAGATCAGCCCGAGAGCCAGCAGCGCGTTGCCGGCGACGAAGAACCAGACGGTGCGCTCGGCGAACTCGCGTTTGGCGCGCAGCAGTTCGCCGGCGAGGATGCCGAATAACGCCGTCGCGATGGCGGGCAGGGTGCTGACGATGCCTTCGGGGTCCCAGGTTTTGGTGGATGCGTAATTGTGCGTGCCCAGGACGGCATGGTCGATGTAGTGGGCGAGGTTGCCCGCAACGTCGAGGCGCCCGGCGCCGTAGCCGGGGACCGGCACCAGCATCATGAGCATCCAGTACGCAGTCAGCAAGCCTGCGATCCAGAGAATCCTGCCGCGCAGCGAGGTGGTCAGGTAGATGGCCGCCGCGGCCGCGTAGCAGATCGCGATGCGCTGCAGGACGCCCATCAGCCGGAGTTTGGAAAGGTCATAGTCCGGAAAGCCGTAGAGGAGCAGCCCGAGGCAGTACAGGACGGCGGCGCGGCGCAGCACCTGGAGGAACAGGCGCGCGCGCGGCACACCCGCGGCCAGGCGTTTGCCGAGCGAGAGCGTCATGGCCAAACCCACGATCCAGAGGAACGAGGGGAAGACGACGTCGGTGATGGTCCAACCGTGCCACTCCGCGTGCTTCAGGGGAGCGTAGGTATGATCGCCGTCGCCCGCGGTGTTGACCACGATCATCAGGGCGATGGTGGCGCCGCGGAAGGCATCGAGCGAATGCAGGCGGGTGGATGCGGGTTTATCCATGAAGGGTAATCCTATCCCATCCCGCAGCGCCGCGGGCCGGACCCCTACGTATAATCGAAGGATAGGCCCGGTCGCGTGCGAAAACGGATCTTCTACAGCCTGGCGAGTGTGCTGCTGGTCATCAGCGTGGTGCTGGTGGTGTGGCAGGGATCGTTCCGGCTGCGCGTCATCGAGCCTTCGAACTCGTCGCAGACGCTGATCCTGTGGGCCGTTTCGACCCTGATCTTCATCCTGATGGTGACGGTGGGCTGGATCCTGGCGCGCGAGTTCATCAAGCTGTACGTGGCGCGGCAGGCGAACCGTCCGGGCTCCCGCATCCGGACGAAGCTGGTGGTCGGCGCGATGATGCTGAGCTGCGTGCCGGTATTCTTCCTCGTGCTGTGGAGCTACGAGGTGATGAACTACAACCTGGCGGCGTGGTTCACGAATCCGGTGGACAACCAGGTGCAGATTTATAAGCGCGCCGCCGCGCAACTGGACCGCGAGGTGCAGAGCCGGCTGGGCGTGCAGGCGCAGCTATTGGCCGCGCAGCCGGAGATCCGGCAAATGTTCCATGGCGGGCCGCGGGTACCGGGTCTGCTGGAGCGGTTCGCGCGCCAGCAGGACCTGGATGCGATCACGGTCACCTCGGCGGGCGGCGTGGTGCTGGACCGGTACGGGCCGCCGATCGGCTCGCCGCACGAGCGGACGGTGGTGGCAACACTGGCGGTGAAGGAAGGCGACCGTCAGGCGGGGACGATCGGGCTCGCCGACAGCATCCCGCTGGACGCGGCGCACTCCCTCAACCGCATCCAGCGGTTCAGCGAGGAGTGGGCGCAGATCGTCGGCAACCGGCGCGGTTTCCGCACGCTCTACCTGATGCTGATGGTGCTGATCACGACGTTCGTGCTGTTTGTTGCGACGTGGCTGGCGCGCATCCTGGCCAACCGCATCAGCGTGCCGATCACGGCGATTCTGGAAGCCGCCGACCAGGTGCGGCAGGGACGGCTGCATCACCGGGTGCACGTGGGCGCCGAGGACGAACTGGCGCTGCTGGTGAGCGGCTTCAACCAGATGACGGAGGCGCTGGAAAGCAGCGCGCGCGAATTGGAGCGGCGCAGCCGCTTCACGGAGGCGATCCTGGAGAGCATCCCGACCGGTGTTCTGAGCGTCGGCGCGGACGGCAGCATTCACCGGGTCAACCAGGCGCTGGGCAAGATTTTCCCCGCGGGGCTGGTGGCGGGGGCGACGCGCCTGGAGGACCTGTTTTCCCGGGACGACACCGCGGAAATCAAGTACATGATGAAGCGTGCGCGCCGCACGGGCGCCGCCACGGGCGAGTTCGAGTTGCAGACGGAGAGCCGTAAGCAGCAGCTCTCGGTGACGGTGAGCGCGCTCGAATCGAAGCTCACCAGCGGCTTCGTGATCGTGCTGGAGGACACCAGCGAATTGTTGCGCGCGCAGAAAGCCGCGGCGTGGCACGAGGTGGCGCGCCGGATCGCGCACGAGATCAAGAACCCGCTAACGCCGATCGGTCTTTCGGCCGAGCGGATCCGGCGGCAGCTCGACCGGATCGAACTGCCGCCGGCCACTTCCCGCATCGTCACCGAGTGCGCCGCCACGATCGAGCGCAGCGTCGAGAGCGTGAAGACGCTGGTCGACGAATTCTCGCAGTTCGCGCGGTTTCCGAGCGCGCAGCCGGTGCGCGCCGATTTGAACGAAGTGGTGGGCGAGGCGCTACGCATCTTCCACGGGCGGCTGGAGAGCATCGAGATCGCGACCGACTTCGCGGCGAACCTGCCGGCGGTGAATCTGGACCGCGAGCAGTTCCAACGGGTGGTGGTGAACCTGGTGGACAACGCCGCCGAAGCCATGCAGGATGCGCTGCTGAAAAGCCTGTACATCGCTACCCGGGCGGGAGCGGCCGATACCGTGGAGCTGGTTTTCGCGGACTCGGGCTGTGGCGTGTCCCCTGCCGACAAGGAGAAACTCTTTCTGCCATATTTTTCCACCAAGAACCGCGGCACCGGACTGGGGCTGGCGATCGTGAGCCACATCGTGGCCGAACACGGCGGCCAGATCCGGGTCGAAGACAATCAGCCGCTGGGCGCCCGGTTCACGATCGAATTGCCGGCCCTGGTCGAAGAGCCGGCGGAGACGCCATCCTCTCCCACGGCGGCGAAGGCATGACGGCGAGGCGCATTCTCGTCGTGGACGACGAGCAGGACATCCGCCAGTCGTTGAGCGGCGTGCTGGAAGACGAGGGCTACCAGGTGGAGACCGCCGAGAGCGGCGAAGCCTGCCTCAGCGCGCTGCCCGGAGCCGGCTTCGAACTGGTGCTGCTGGACATCTGGCTGCCCGGGATCGACGGGATGGAGGTGCTGGCGCGCATCCAGGAGATGCCGCTCGCCGAACGGCCGGAGGTGGTGGTGATCTCGGGTCACGGAAGCATCGAAGCGGCGGTGCGCGCGACCAAGCTCGGGGCCTTCGATTTTCTCGAGAAGCCGCTTTCCATCGAGAAGGTTTCGGTGGTGGTGAAGAACGCGCTCTCGCGGCGCACGCTGCAGATCGAGAACACGCGGCTCAAGGGCGACAGCAGCGCGCGGTACCGCATCATCGGGGAGAGCGTGCCGATGAAGGCGCTGCGGCAGCAACTCAGCCTGATGGCCGGAACCAACGGGCGCGTCCTGATCTACGGCGAGAGCGGGACCGGCAAGGAACTGGTCGCCCACGCCATCCACGCGATGAGCCCGCGGGCCGGACAGCCGTTCGTGGAAGTGAACTGCGCGGCGATCCCCGAGGACCTGATCGAGAGCGAGATGTTCGGACACGCGCGCGGCAGCCTCACCGGCGCGCAGCAGGATAAGACGGGCAAGTTTCAGAAGGCGGACGGCGGCACGCTGTTTCTCGACGAGGTGGGGGACATGAGCCTGCGGACGCAGGCGAAGGTGCTGCGCGCGATCGAGGAGCAGCGCTTCGAGCCGGTGGGCGCGGCGGAGTGGGTGCAGGTGGATGTGCGGGTGATCGCGTCCACGAACAAGAACCTCGAGGAGGAAATCGAGCGCGGCAATTTCCGGGAGGACCTGTTCTACCGGCTCAACGTCATCCCCTTCTTCGTGCCTCCGCTGCGCGAACGCAAGGAGGACATTCCGCTATTGGCCGATCACTTCCTGGGCGAATTCACGACCTCCTACGGGCGCCGCCCGAAAGAATTGACGGCGGAGGCGTATCGTGTACTGGCCGAGTACCACTGGCCGGGCAACGTGCGGGAATTGAAGAATCTGATTGAGCGCATCGTGATCCTCAACCCGCAGGTACGGGTGGACGCGCGCCACATTCCGCTGGCGGGTTCGCGGAAGCCGGCGGACCGCACGCTGGACCGGTTCGGCAGCCTGCAGGAAGTGCGCGAAGCGGCCGAACGCGAATACATCCTGAAGAAGCTGGAAGAGACGAACGGCAACGTCAGCCGCACGGCCGAATTGCTCGGGCTGGAACGGAGCAATCTGTACCGGAAGATGCGCACGCTGGGGATCGGGCCCAAGGAGTAACGGCGGCCGGCGAGCCGGGTGGCGCCGGCTTCGCGGTGGGGACGATCCATGCAGTATAGTAGCGTGCGTGGCACACTCCCGAAGGCTCGCCCTGGTTGCCGCCGCGTTGTTTCCGCTGCTGCCTGCCGGGGCGGACGACTATCCGCGGCAGCCCGGCATCGACGCCGTACACTACATCTTTCGCGTGACCCTTTCGGATGCCAGCGACGCAATCGAATGCGAATCCACTGTGGAGGTGCGCTTCGTGAACGGCGGCACCGGGCGGTTCTGGCTGGACCTCGCCTCGCCCCACGACGGCAAGGGCATGAACGTGACGGATGTGCGGTCGGAGGGCGAACCGGTGCCGTACGTCCACGAGTCGGACCGGCTCACGATCGTGCTGAAGAGCGTTCCCCGCGCCGGCGAACGGCGGTCATTCCTGGTGCGGTATCACGGGGTCGCGGCGAACGGGTTGCACGTTGTGCCGAACCATTACGGCGAGCGCACGTTCTTTAGCTGGAACTGGCCGGCGTTTGCCCGCGAGTGGCTGCCGGTGATCGACCACCCTTCCGACAAAGCGACCAGCGAGTTCCTGGTGACGGCTCCGGCGCGTTATCAGGTGGTCGCCAACGGCGCGTTGGCCGAGACGCGCGACCTGGAGGGCGGCACACGGCTGACTCACTGGAAGGAATCGGTGCCGGTGGCTTCCTGGCTGAACAATATCGGGGTGGCGGCGTTCGCCGCGCGCCGCTTCGACACGGTGCGCGGGGTGCCGCTGGAGAGCTGGCTGTTTCCGCGCGACCGGGAGGCAGGGATCGGGACCTTCGAGGAGCCGATGCGGCAGGCGGTCGCCTTCTTCAGCGATTTCGCGGGCCCGTATCCGTACGAGAGGCTCGCCGGGGTCGAAGTCAGCCGGATGGGGGGCGCCATGGAGCACGCCAGCGAAGTCTTTTATGGCGAGAAGAACGTGACCGGGCAGCCCGCGCTCGCGCTGGTGGCGCACGAGGTTTCGCACCAGTGGTGGGGCGATTCCGTGACCGAGTCCGACTGGGACGATGTCTGGTTGAGCGAAGGCTTCGCGACTTACTTTGCCGCGCTGGCGCAGGAACACTACCTTGGGGGCAGTGCTTTCAGCGAAGTCATGTCCCGCAGCCGGAATGCTATTCTGGCGATGGAAACCACCACACCGGTCCCTGTAATTCACGACAATTTGCCGGAGATTCGCGGCGGTCAGGCGCCTGTCGGGCTGGTATATCAGAAGGGGGCGTGGTTTCTGCATATGTTACGCTCCCTGCTGGGCAGCGGTAAGTTCCGCGAGGGAATCCGGAGTTATTACCGCCGCTACCGGGATGCGAATGCGTCTACGTCCGATTTGGAGACCGTCATGGAAGAGGTGAGTGGGGAGAGACTCGACTGGTTCTTCGACCAATGGCTCCACAGGGCTATTTCCCCGTCGATCATAGCCCAATGGAGCTATAACGGGGCGCGCAAACGCCTGTTGGTGGAACTAAATCAGACTCAGAAAGGCGCCCCGTACCGCCTGCCGCTCAAACTCGCGGTGTCCATGCCGGGCCTTTCGAAACGCATCGTGCCGCTGGTATTGGAGAGCGCCAGTTTGAAGGTTGAGATCGAGTGCGAGAAGGAACCTTCGGCAGTGGCGTTAGATCCGTTTGTTGAAGTCCTGATGGAATCGCAGGTGCGGCATCAGTTAGCTATAGTCCAATGACGGTGTTTCGCGTATAATAACTTACATGCCAAGAGATCTGGACGCTGCCACGCTGCAGGCGGCTGTTTTTGGATACCGGCAGCAACTGGAATATATTGAAGCCAGGATCGCGGAGATCAAGCAGAAGTTGGGTAAGTCCGGGGCGGTTCCCGCGCTCTATCCTGTTTCGCGTCTCGCGCCGATTCGGCGCAAGCACCGCATTTCGGCCGAAGGGCGCGCCCGGATTGCCGCGGCGCAGCGCGCGCGGTGGGCGAAAACGCAGAAGAAGCAATAGCAGCAGTCTGCCGGCCGGTTTCCGGCCAACTACTGTCCGTAAGGCCGTATTGCCGCGCCGCGGGGGTCCGCCGGAACATCGAAGCCGGACATCGGGTCCGGATGAGCGGGATCGAATGGGGGCACGTCGTCGCGCAGAAACTTTGCCAGCGGCAAGTTGGCTTCGCGAATTGCCTGGACCACGCACCGCGCCAACTCGTAGCTGCCGTAGTTATTGTGATGGGTCGCGTCGTTATCGGCGAATGCTTTCACCGCTTCGATCGGGCCTAGCGCTTCATAAAACGCTTTGCTCATGGAGTTGAGGTCGATCACCGGCACTTTCTCTTCCCTGCCCGCCTGCCGCACGGCTTCCGGAAAGTCACCCAGCGAGTTCGTGATCTTCCCATCGGCATCGAAGGTGCGGCGGTTGACGGGCGTGATCAGCACGGGCGAAGCGCCATGTTCGCGCGCCTGGCGGATGAACTCTTTGAGCGAAGCTTTGTACGTGGTGAGAGCGCCCACGCCCTCGCCTCGCTCCTTCTGATCGTTGTGCCCCATCTGGATCAGCAGCCAATCGCCGGGACGGATCCGGCTCATTAACTTGGCGAGGCGGCGCTCGCCCACGAAGCCACGCAGCGATTCGCCGCTCTCGCCGTGATTGGCCACGGCGATCTCCGGCTTGAAGAACGCGGTGATCATCTGGCCCCAACTGTTGTAGGGCTCGCGCGGCTGGTCCGTGGATGTGGAATCTCCCGCGATGTAGAGCACCGGAACGTCCGCCGGTTCCACGGCCAACGACGCCACCGCGGGACGCGCGTTCGTGAACTCGAGTTCGATGGCATCGTCCCACGCCGCGGCTTCGAGGGTCTTCTCGCGGTCTTTGAGGCGGACTTCCCCGCCCTCGAACACCGGGGTCCGGGTGTTCACGAGGAACGTCCGGGTGACGAATTCGCCCGGCCGGGTCTCGACCTTCCGGATCATCAGGCGGCGCAACTCGGCCTTCACCGTGGTCACGGTCGCCGCCTCGCGATCCCCCAGGGTCACGGTGACGCGATAGTTTCCTTCGCGCGGTACCTTTACGGCGAAGTAGCACGGCGGTGTGGCGCAGACGCTGCTCCCGGCTCCCGGCGCCCAGCCTTCGCCCGTGATCGAATCGAAGTGCTGCGCGCCGGCAACTCC
This sequence comes from Candidatus Solibacter sp., assembly GCA_037442245.1. Taxonomy (GTDB): domain Bacteria; phylum Acidobacteriota; class Terriglobia; order Bryobacterales; family Bryobacteraceae; genus Solibacter. Next base: position 10,105 of record JBBIQR010000035.1, read on the forward strand.
CGCGGACAACAACAGGAGCAGACATGTTCTTCGCCGCGCACCGCGCGCGCGCCAGACCGCCAGATCTCGCCTCACTTCGCCTTCTCCAGCTCAACCGCGAAGGCGTACGTATCGCCGAACATGTTCGAGCGGAAGACGATCCACTTCTGATCCGGCGTGAAGCTCACGTTCGGCTCGAGGTGATAGTTGTGCTTGCTCATGTTCACCAGTTTCTCGGCGTGAAACACGCCCGGCTGAACGAAGTCCTTCTGGTTGATCTCGCCCTGGAACTGAATCCGCTCCGGACGGAAGAGGTAGATCCACTCGCCGTCCTTCGCGCGGGCCACCTGCCCGGGATCGCCGCCATCGCCGCAGAAGAGCTTGCCGTCCGGGGATACGTTGAAGTGGATGCTCCACTCGTCGCGCTGCAGGTGATACTGAATCTGCTCGCCGGTTTCCACGTTCCGTCCCGCCACCCAGAAATCCTCGCCGCGCGGTGTCTGAAGGTCGAACCAGATCACCTTTCCATCGTGGCTCCAGAACTCGTGCCCGAAGATCTCGCCGGCCATGGTGCGGGTGTGGACCCTGGTCAACTGCGAGCCGTCGGTCCGTATGGTCCAGATGCGGTCCACCTTGTGCCACGGCCCTTCGTGGCAGAACATGAGCAGGGCCGGATCGGTGGGCGAGAACTCGAGGTGATTCAGCCAGTCGTTGGAGCGGTGGATCACCTTCACCTCGCCGGTCTTCAAGTTGATCGTGAACAGCGCCATCGGCAGGCGCGCCGCCCAGCGCTGCTCCATCATCTGACCCTTATTGCGCGGCTGAATGAGGCGCTGCACCTGCGCGCCGTCGTTGGATAGACCGGGGCGCTGATTGTAGTCCGGCCCGTCGCCTTCGATGTAGCTACCCGCCGCGAGCGTCTCGTCGGCGTTGATGGTCGCGATACCGCCGCGGCGGGGCATCTTCCCGATGTCGCGCGTCTCCAGCGTATCCACGTTGGTCGCGAACAACTCATCGCCGCGCAGGTAGTAGACGTTCTGGGTTTTGTGTCCGGTCACCACGATGCGCGCCTGCCCCTTGACCACGCTGTGCGGCTTGCCGGAGGCGAGTTCGAGAGCGCTGATGCCTTCGGGCGTGGTGTACACCATCTCCTTCCCGTCGGCCGTGTAGCCGTTCTGGTTGAAGTAGAGGCTCGCGCTGCCGGGCTCGTCGGTGAGCCGCACCACGCGATGGCCGGTATCCGGATCGACCCAGCTTTTGGGCGGTTCCGCGGCCGCGAGAAAACACACACTGAGAGCGACAGACGCAATCACTCGGATCATGCTGCCAATTCTCACGCCGCGCGCACCCGGCGTCAAACCGAAATATCCGGCCGCCGTCCGTTTCGCAACACGAAACCCATGCCGGCGGAAAGTGCGCGGTTCGGTGAGCAAACCGCGGCAACGACAGATATTTACGTTCCACACAGGAAAACAGGACCGCCGCGGTACGATGAAGGACATGCGTTCCAGCGTGAACTACCTGCCGCCGCGCGACGAGATTCTGGATGCCATCCAGCGCATCTACCGCTATCGCATGACCACCACCAGCGGCGGGAACCTCTCGATTCGCGACGACAACGGAGACGTCTGGATCACTCCGGCGGGCATCGACAAGGGAACGCTGCGCCGCGACGATATGATCCGGGTTTGCGCAGGCGGGAAGATGGACGGACCGCACCGCCCCTCCAGCGAGCTGCCGTTCCACCAGGAGATTTACCGCACACGACCCGATATCCGCGGCATCGTTCACGCGCACCCGGTGGCGCTGGTCGCTTTCAGCCTGATTCACGAAGTGCCCGACACGCGCCTCTTTCACCAGGCGCGGCACGTGTGCGGCGCAGCCGGGTTCGCTCCGTATGAACTGCCGGGCAGCGCCGCGCTGGGCCGTAACGTGGCCGGCATCTTCGAGAAGGGCTTCGACTGCGTGCTGCTGGAGAACCACGGCGCGGTCACCGGCGGCGGTTCGCTGCAGCAGGCGTTTCGCCGCTTCGAGACCCTGGAGTTCACCGGCAAGACGATCATCAAAGCCCGGCTGCTCGGCGAGGTGCGCTACCTCACCGCGGGCGAGATTGCGCTTGCCCAGCGCCCGGCGCCAGCATGGAACGGCTTCGCCCACACCAACCCCTCCGCGCTCGAAAAGGAACTCCGCGCCAACCTCGCGGCGTTCGTGCGCCGCGCCTACCGGCAACGCCTGTTCATCAGCACCCAGGGATCCTTTTCGGCGCGGCTCGACGGGGACAGCTTTCTCATCACGCCTTATCAGGAAGACCGCGGCACACTCGATGCTTCCGACCTGGTTCTGGTGCGCGGAGACGAGTGCGAAGCCGGAGGCACGCCCAGCCGTGCGGCGCGCATCCACGGCGCGATTTACCGGCGCCATCCGGAAATCGGCGCGCTGATCAACGCGTATCCGGTCAACGCGACGGCCTTCGGCGTCACCGGCGCGGCGCTCGACAGCCGCACGATTCCGGAGAGCTACATCGTGATCCGGCAGGTGGCGCGGGTCCCGTTCGGCCTGCAATTCGAAGATGCCGAAACGATGGCGGGCGAGATTTCTCCGCGCCGTCCGGCGGCGCTGCTGGATAACGACGGGGTCCTGGTCGGCGGGGCGGACATCCTCCAGGCTTACGACCGCCTCGAAGTCCTCGAATCCACCGCCGAAGCCATCATCAACACGTGTCCCATCGGAAAACTCGCCCCCATGCCGGAGGAAGCGACGCGCGAACTGGACCGCGTCTTCCTCAAGGAAAGCTGAGCCGGCTACTTCAGTTCCAGCCGGGAGCCATCGGCAGTGTGCAGATTCACGTTGGTGAATTTCCAGTCCTGGGTGTTGGCCACCGATCCCGCGGAGGCCGCTTCGATATCCAGATTCGTAAACGAAAACTCGATCAGCGGCGCGTCCTTGTAGGAACTCACTTGAAACGCGCGCCGGGCTCCGGTCGCCTTCACATCGGAAATCCGCACGTTGCGGAAATGCGGCAGCCCCTTCGCCGGAGGCACCTCCGCGGTGAGCACCCGCCAGTAATCGGGATAGTCCTTCATCCCCTCGGGAATTTTCGCGTAGCTGTACGCCGGATTCCAATTCAGGGTCACGCTGATGGGGGTGGCGACTCCGGTCATCTCGACATGACGGATCGCGATGTTCTCGATGGTGCCGCCGCGCGTGCTCGCGCTCTTGAAAAGGATGCCGGCCGGCGCGCCGCTCATCACCCGCAACCCGTCCACGTCGATGTCGCGGATGCCTCCCGACGTCTCGCTTCCGATGGTCACTCCCGCCGCGCCCGCAATCACCGTATTACCGCGGATCACGACCTTTTCGGTGGGACGGTTCACGCGCAACCCATCGGCATCCCTGCCCGCCTTCAGGCAGATCGCGTCGTCGTTGCACTCGATGCTGCAATGGGCGACCGTGATCTCGCGGGAGGAGTCGATATCGATGCCATCGGTGGACGGTCCGCGTCCGCCGATGTTGTTGCGGATGGTGAGACCGTCCACCGTGACCCGTTCCGAGTAGCAGATGTGGACGGTCCAGAACCCGGAGCGCTGCAGGGAAAGCCCCTTCACCTCGACGTCGCGCGACCGGTACACCTGGATGAGGCGCGGACGCCGGCAATCGTAGTCCACCGCCCAGCGGATGCCCTTGGGTTCGTACTGCTCGCGCCGCATCTTCCAGTAGAGGTCCCACCAAAGCTTGCCGTCGCCATCCACCGTGCCTTCTCCGGTCAACTTCACGCCGGATTGCTCGTAGATGTTCAGCAGGGCGCTGGGCCAGGTCATCTCGATCCCGGCGACGCGCGTGGGCATCATTGGGTAGGCGGCGATGTCCTGCGCACCGATGAGCGTGGCGCCCTTTTCCACGCGGAACTCGATGCCCGATTTGAGGAACAGCGCGCCCGTGCGATAGGTTCCGGGCGGGACCACGACCGTGCCGCGCTCCTTCGCCGCGGCATCGATCGCCTGCTGGATCGCCGGCGTCTCGAGCGTCACGCCGTCGCCCTTGGCGCCGTACTGTTTGACGTCGAACACCGCCGCCGGCAGAGCAGCCGCCGCCAGCAGCAGCAACATCATCGTCTGCAACATAACGTGTCCTTTAGAACGACTTCGCCTTCGTGGTCTCCACCCGGGTATCCGGCGCGGTGCGCGAGAGCCGGAATAGGAAATCCGTGACGTTCTTCAGGGTGAACGCCGGGACATCCGCGGCGTGCCGCGCATTGACCGCGATCAGGTCCGCGCCCTCGACATCGTCCAACTGGAAAGCCGGGCGGCCATCTTCTTTCTGCCAGGTGACCTCGACGCCGTTCATCCCGAGACCCTTCACGTGCCGGATGAACCTGCCGTATGCCGGGGTGATGCCGAACAGATCCGGATCCGGGTAACCCTTCTCCAACTCGGGCGGATCCAGCGCCGCCTGCTCCTTCGTGCCGCCGCCCTGATAGTGAATCCTGATGTTGTTCAGCGTGAGGCCTTCAATCGGATGACCCGGGATGCCGGTGATGATGGCTCCGTAGCGGGGCTCGGCGTTCCAGACGTTCACATTGCTGATCGACACGCGCTTCAGCGTGCCCACCGGCGTCCCTTCCGGCGCGCGCAGGCGGGCGCCCAGCCGGATGAAGATGGGCGAACTCACGATGTCCCGCATGGAAAGGTTGCTAACGGTCACGTCTTCGAGCGGACCGCCGTCCACGGTTTCCAGCGCCAGTCCGCGGGAGCGCACGAATACGCAATTGGAAATCGTGATGTTCCTGAAGCCGCCGTTCGATTCCGTCCCCAGCTTGATGCGCCCGGTTACGCCTCTGCGGTCCGGCGCCTGCGGATCGTTGCGCTCGTATTTGCCGGTGAGGAAGGTGCCCTTGTCGTAGCCCGACACCTCGCAGTTGGTGATGGTCAGGTTCTCTACGGCGCGCGCAAAGCCGAGCGCGTACGTGCTCTTGATGACGATCGCGTCGTCCCACGGCGCGTTCACGCTGCAATTGGAAATCCGGACGTTGCGGCACGAATCGATGTTGATGCCGTCGCGGTTGGTATCGATCTTCAGGTTGTCGATCGTGAGGTTGTCCACGCCGGTGGCCAGGATTGCGAAGTGCCCGGCCATCAGAAAGCTCACGTCGCGGATGACGACGTTGCGGCAGAGTTTCAGCGCAATGGCCTTGTTGCCGCCGCGCGGGGAATCGCCCCGCGTCAACCCTTTGGAGCCGTCGATCAAACCGAAGCCGGCGATCGCGATATTTTCCAGGTTCTCGCCCCAGATCAGGCTGTTGTGAAAGTGGCTGTGGCCGCCGTCCTGGTATTGGCTGAACGGATTCGGCTCGCCCGCGTCGTAGGCCGCCGGGTCGGCCGAGGCTTCGAGCACCGCGCCGGAATCGAGCAGCAGGGTCAGGTGGCTCACCAGGTGAATCGAGCCCGAGACGTACCGCCCGGCGGGAAAGGATACGGTGCCGCCGCCGGCTGCGTTGGCCGCATCGATCGCCTTCTGGATCGCCGGCGTATCGAGCGTCGCGCCGTCGCCCTTCGCGCCGTACTGTTTGACGTCGAAGACCGCCGCCGTCGCCGCGACCGACGCCAGCAGCAAGAGCGGAATCAGAATCTTCATTGCGCGCCTCTTATGGCCGGTCCCGCCCGTCCTTGCGGATCCTGGCGAGCAGCGCCAGCAACTCCTGCGTCTTTTCGGGATGCTCCGCCGCCACATTATTCTTTTCCGCCACATCCTCGCGCAGGTTGAAGAGTTGCGGCCCCGGATCGTTCCCGGTTTCGTTCCCGGTCTGGTTGCGTTTCGGCCCGCCGTGGGCCTCGATCACCTTCCAATCGCCTTCGATCAGGCTGAGGGCGCTGGCGTGTTCCACGATGTGGGGCCGCCCCTGCCGGGATTGTCCCAGCAGCGCGGGCAGCACGTCCCAACTGTCGGGCGCGGCGCTGGCCGGCAATTTGCGCCCGGTCAGATCGGCAAGGGAAGCCAGCAGGTCGCTCTGGCACACCGGGGCATCGCTCGTGCCCGGCTTCACATGCCCCGGCCACCGCACCAGGAACGGCACGCGCGTGCCTCCGTCGTAGGCGCTGTACTTGCCGCCGCGCAGCGGTCCGGCGGGCTTGTGATCGCCCAGCAACTCGGTCGCCTGATCGCGATATCCATCGTCCACCACGGGTCCGTTGTCGCTCGAGAAGATAAACAAAGTGTTGCGCGCCAGGTTGAGCCGGTCGAGCGTGTCCAGCACCTGCCCCACGCTCCAATCGAGTTCGGCGATGGCGTCGCCGCGCGGCCCCATACCGGTTTTGCCGACGAAGCGCTTGTTCGGAACGCGCGGCACGTGGATGTCGTGCGTGGCGAAATAGAGGAAGAAGGGATGCGCGTGGTTTCGTTCGATGAAGCCGAGCGCCTTGCCGGTCAGCGTATCGGCCATGTCCTCGTCGACCCAGCGCGCCTTCTTGCCGCCGCTCATGTAGCCGATGCGGCTGATCCCGTTGACGATGGTGTTATCGTGGCCGTGGCTGGGGTGCATGCGCAGCAGGTCCGGATTCTCCGCACCGGTGGGATCGTTGCCGACCTTGTGCTCGTAATTGACGATGATCGGGTCGGCCGGATCGAGTCCCACCACGCGGTGATCCTGCACGAACACGCAAGGCACGCGGTCGCCGGTCGCGGGATAGATGAAGGATTCGTCGAACCCGACCTCGAGTGGACCGGGGGCGATCTCGCCATTCCAGTCCAGGTTGCCGGTGCCCAGCCCCAGATGCCACTTCCCGACGATTCCAGTGCGATAGCCGGCTTCGTGCAGCATCGCCGGCAGGGTGTAACGGCCGGGTTGGATGATGAGTCGCGCGTCGCCGGGCAGGACGCCGGTTCCCGGCTTGCGCCATGCGTACTCGCCGGTGAGCAGCGAGTAGCGCGACGGCGTGCAGGTGGCGCTCGAGGAGTGAGCGTTGGTGAAGCGGATTCCCGCGGCCGCGGCGCGATCGATGTTCGGGGTCTGGACGCGGGAGGCCCCGTAACAGGACGTATCGCCGTAGCCGAGATCGTCGGCGTACATGTAGATGATGTTCGGCCTTTCGGGCGTGGCCGCGGATGCACGGCGGGCGGCGAGCAACGGCAGGGACGAGGCCAGCAGTCCGCGCCTGGTGATGGTGGTGGGCATCGAAGAATTATCATAAGCGATAGCCATGGCGAAGAAGTACGCTCCGCGAGCGGACGCGCGCAGCCAGCCGCGCACCTCCCGAACCCAGACGGCGTTCTCCGTCCCCAGCGACCATATCGAGCGCGGTCTGATCACCGGCGAGAGCCAGGCGCTGCTCGAAGACTATTTCGGACCCGAAGCGTACCGGCAGTTGCGCGATCTCGCTCTGGACGCCTCGACCCGCAGCGTGCGCGGAGGTCCGCGCGTCCTCATCCTCCCCGGCATCATGGGATCGACGCTGGCGCGCAAGGGATTGCTCGGCATTGAAGACACGCTGTGGATCGACCCGATCGAAATCGCGATGGGGCGCCTCGCGGAACTGAAGCTTGCCGGCAAGCCCAGCGTGTACCGCGCCAACGGCGTGCTTCTCTTCACATATCTCAAGCTGAAACTGCGGCTGCGCATCGCCGGGTTCGACGCGGCGTTCTTTCCCTACGACTGGCGCCTGAGCGTCGCCGGCCTGGGCGCCGCTCTTGCCGCCGCGCTGCAGCGGGAATCCGCGACCGAGGTGCAACTGGTCGCGCACAGCATGGGAGGACTGGTGGCGCGCGCCGCATTGAGATCGCCCGCCGGCGCCAAGGTCAAGCGCCTGGTGATGCTGGGCACCCCCAACTACGGCTCGTACGCGCCGGTACAGGCGCTGCGGGGCACTTACGACATCGTGCGCAACCTGGCCCGCATCGACCTCAAGCACACACCCACTCAACTCGCCAGCGACGTCTTCGGCACCTTCCCCGGGCTTCACGAACTGCTTCCGGCGCCGGGCAAGTGCGAGACGGTCGATCTCTACGATGCCGCCCAATGGCCCGCCAGCGACCCGCGCCCGCGCGCCGAGCGCCTCGCCGCCGTCCAGCGCGTGCTGGAAGGACTGGCGCCCGCCGACTCGCGCTTCTACCTCATCGCCGGCGTCAATCAGCAGACCGCGATCGGCGTCCGCATCGAGAACGGCGATTTCGTATACGACTGCTCGGCGGAAGGCGACGGCACCGTGCCGCTGGCTTTCGCCCGGCTCGAGGGCATCCCCGCCGCGCAGACCTGGTATGTCGAAGAGCAGCACGGCAGTTTGCCCAACAACAGCAAGGTGGAAAGCGCGGTGATCGACGTGCTTTCTACCGGCGCGACGCAGGCTCTGCCCGCGTCCCCGCCCGCGGTCTCGCGCGCCATTACAACAATCACCGAGCATGAGCTGCGCGCGCTCCGCGGAGCGGCGATCTCGGGCATGGACGCGTACCGGCACCTGCTCGACAACTTCGCGGCGCCGCTGCGCGCCGATGCCGCCGCGCCCGCCGAACCGTCCGCGCCTCCCGCCGGCGGCGCTACCGGCCAGGCCGCAACTTTGCAGAACCTGGTGATCGGACGCCGCCGCCAGCGCCGCCTGGAGATCTCTCTCGCCAACGGCAGCCTCACGGAAGCGGACTCGGCGGCGTACGTGCTCGGGGTCTTCCGCAACGTTGCGCCGAGCGGCGCGGCACAGGCCATCGACCAGCGGCTCGACGGCGCCATCGCTGATTTCTCCGCGAGGCGGATCTTCACCGGCGATGTCGGCGAGCTCTTCACCCTGCCGGCCTCGCGCAGCCGCCTTGGCGCGGACCTGGTTGTGTTCGCCGGACTGGGCCCCTTCGACCGCTTCAACCCCGATGTGCATCAGTTGGTGGCGGAAAACATCGTGCGCATGATGGTACGGAGCCACGTCGCGGAATTCGCGACGGTGCTGATCGGCGCGGGCGCCGGCCAGAGCGTCCCCGCCGTGCTCCAGAACCTGCTCACCGGATTCCTCCGCGCCCTGCGGGATACTGATCCGCGCCAGCGGTTCCGCGGGGTCACGTTCTGCGAAACCGATCCGGCCCGCTACGCGGAGATGAAGTCCGCGCTGCTCTCGCTGGCCGGCGGCGCGCTGTTCGACGACGTGGAACTCACGCTGGACGAAGTCGCGCTTCCGGCGCCCCCTCCGGCGGCGGCGCGCACCGCGGCGGCCGGCGGTCCGGAGCCGCTCTACGCCATGATCCGGCAGGAGGCAGCTTCCGAGGATGCGCTGCACTTCCGCGTCTCCGTGCTCGGCTCCGGCATGAAGGCGGCGGTGGTTAGCCTGCCGCAGACGGTGGACGCGGCGAAGCTCGAGGGCCTGCTCCGAGGCTTCGACGCGGTCGCGGGCACCAACCGCGCGTGGGACGCCGGGGTTTTCGGCGCCAGGTTTGCGGACCTGATGCTGCCCGCCGGGGTGCGCGACATTCTGGCGGCATCGCCGGACCGCCACCTGGTGCTGGTCCACGATGCCGCCGCCTCCCGCATCCCTTGGGAGACGCTGCGCATCGGCGACTGGCAGCCCGGGCTCAGCGCGGGCCTGAGCCGCCACTACCTGGCCGACGACCTTCCGATCGCCACCTGGCTGGAACAGCGGCGCGCGCAGCCGGGCATCAAGCTGCTGCTGATCGTCGATCCGACTCTGAACCTGCCGGGCGCGGCCACCGAGGGCGATCGCATCCTCAAGCTCGCAGCCGGCACCGAGGGGCTGGAAGTCACGGAACTTCGCGGGGAGCGCGCCACCAAGCCCGCCGTCGTGGCGGCGTTGCGGAGCGGGCGGTACGACATCGTCCACTATGCCGGCCACGCCTTCTTCGACGAGAAGAACCGCGGCCGCAGCGGGCTGCTCCTGGCCGGCGGCAACGTCCTCACGGGCGCCGATCTGACGGGCATCAGCAACCTGCCGTTCCTGGTATTTTTCAACGCGTGTCAGGCGGGACGCGTGCGCGGCGGGCGGGCTGACGCGGTGCCCGCGCCGCGCGCCACCCGCGCCGCGGAAACATCCTGCGGCGTGGCCGAAACCATGATGCGCGGCGGCATTGCGAACTACCTCAGCACCTACTGGCCGGTTCGCGACGACGCCGCCGAGACGTTCGCGTCCACGTTCTATCAGGGCGTACTCGGCGGCGCGACCCTGGGCGGCGCTCTGCTCGACGCGCGAAAAGCCGTCGATCAGCTCGGCGCCAAGGATTGGGCCGACTACATCCTCTACGGCAGCTACGATTTCATCCTCAAGAGGCGCACATGAAATATTTTCTCGCCAAGACCGAACCTTCCACATATTCCATCGACGACCTGGCACGCGACGGGTCCACCGTCTGGGACGGCGTGACCAATCCGCAGGCGGTGAAAGCCATCCGCTCGATGCGGCCTGGGGACCGCGTGTACATTTATCACTCGGGCGGTGTGAGCGCCGTGGTGGGGCTGGCAAAGGTGAAGAGCGAGCCCCGCGACGATCCGAAGAATTCGAAGTCGGCCGTGGTGGAACTCGAATTCGAGCGCAAGATCGAACCGCCGGTCACGCTCGCGGAGATCAAGCAGTCCGGCAAATTCGCCGATTGGGCGCTGGTGCGGCAGGGGCGGCTCTCCACCATGGAAGCGCCGTCCGAGTTCACGGCCTGGATTCAGCGCTGACGATTAGTGGAAGGCGGCGAGTTCGGCGACTTTGCGCCGGGCCGCGCCGCTATCGATCGCAACCAGCGCGATCGCCATTCCTTCGAGGAAGGTCGCGGCCTTTCCCGCAGCCACCAGGGCGGCGGCGGCGTTGGCCATGACGATTTCCCGCGCCGCGCCGGGAACGCCCGCCAGGACGGCATCGGCGATTTCGCGATTGCGCGCGCTGTCGCCGCCGCGGAGGTCTTCGGCGCGCGAGCGGCGCAGGCCGAAATCGGCGGGTTCGAGAGTTCGTTTGTGCGCATGGCCGTCGCGGATTTCCCACGCGGTGGTCGGGCCGGTGGTGGTGATTTCGTCGAGCCCATCGTGCCCGTGCACCACGAACCCGCGTTTCAAACCCAACGACGCGAGGGCGCGCGCGATGAGTTCGGCGGACTCGAGGGACGGGGCGCCGGCAAGCTGTGCGTTGGCGCCCGCCGGGTTCGTCAGCGGCCCCAGCAGGTTGAACACGGTGCGCATCTTCAATTCGGTGCGGACCGGGTGCGCGTGCTTCATTGCGGTGTGGACGGCGGGCGCGAACAGGAATCCGATGCCGATTTCGCGGATGGCGCGCGCCGCCCGCTCCGGCGGCATTGCGATATCGACGCCCCACGCCTCGAGCAGGTCGGCGCTGCCGCACTTGCTGGAGATCGAGCGGTTGCCGTGCTTGGCGACGTGAACGCCCGCGCCGGCCACGACGAAAGCCGCCACGGTAGAGATGTTGAAGGTGTTGGCGCCATCGCCGCCGGTGCCGCAGGTGTCCAGTAAAGCTTCTCCGCCCACGCCGTGTTCGATGGCAGCGGCCATGCGCCGCATGGCGCGCGCGAAGCCCACCAATTCATCGCTGGTCTCGCCCTTCATCTTCAGCGCGGTGAGGAAAGCGGCGATCTGCGCCTGGGTCGCTCCGCCGTTCAGGATGATCTGCATGGCGCACTCCGCGTCCAGCGCGGAGAGGTTTTCGCGGTTGATTACCTGGTTCAGGTAAGGCAAAAGGGACATGATGCTGTTATAGTGAAAATTCCGGCGAACCTGTAGGCTAACATAGGCCGATTTTCCACAAATGAAGATCCACGAATATCAAGCCAAGGCCATCCTGGCCCAGTATAGGGTTCCTGTGCCGCGCGGCGAAGTCGCGTTCACAGTCGAAGAAGCCGAAGCCGCGGCGAAGAAACTCGGCGGCAGCGTGGTGGTGAAGGCACAGATCCACGCCGGCGGACGCGGCAAGGGCGGAGGCGTGAAAGTCGCCCGCGATGCCGCCCACGCTCTGGAACTGGCGCGGCAGATCCTGGGCATGACCCTGATCACGCACCAGACTGGTCCCGAGGGCAAGGTGGTGCAGCGGCTGCTGATCGAAGAGGCGCTGCCGATTCAAAAAGAATACTACCTGGGCATCGTGCTGGACCGCGTGCAGGGCACTCCGGTGTTCATGGCTTCCGCCGCGGGCGGCATGGAGATCGAAGAAGTCGCCGCGCGCGATCCCGAGGCGATCCTCAAGGAGCCGTTCGGCGCGGACGGGTTGGCGTCCTACCAGGCGCGCAAGCTCGCCTTCGGCATCGGCATCCCCGCGGCGAGCGTCAACGGCGCGGTGGCGGCGATGCAGGCGCTCGCGCGCGCCTATACCGCGATGGATGCCTCGCTGGCCGAGATCAACCCCTTCATCCTGACGGCGGACGGCAAGGTATACGCGCTCGACGCCAAGATCAATTTCGACGACAACGCGCTCTACCGGCATAAAGAACTGTACGAATTGCGCGACCTCAACGAAGAGGACCCGCTCGAGGTGGAAGCCGGAAAGTTCAGCCTGAACTACATCAAGCTGGACGGCACGGTGGGCTGCATGGTGAACGGCGCCGGCCTGGCGATGGCGACGATGGACATCATCCAGTACGCCGGGGGCAGCCCGGCCAACTTCCTGGATGTCGGCGGCGGCGCCAATGCCGAGCAGGTCAAGAACGCGTTCCGCATCCTGCTCTCCGACCACAACGTGAAGGCGGTCCTGATCAATATTTTCGGCGGCATCCTGCGGTGCGATACCTTGGCCAGCGGCGTAGTCACGGCGGCGCGGGATCTCAACGTGCAGGTGCCGATCGTGGTCCGCATGGAAGGCACGAATGTCGAACTCGGCCGCCAGATTCTGAAGGACAGCGGACTGAATTTCACCGTCGGACTCGACATGCTGGACGCGGCCCAAAAGGTTGTGAAGCTGGCTGCGCAATAGGCGAAGAGAACCATGAGCGTACTCGTTGACAGCAATACCCGACTGATTGTGCAGGGCTTCACCGGCAAGGAAGCCACGTTTCACGCGCAGCAGGCCATCGCCTACGGCACCAACGTGGTGGGCGGTGTCGTGCCCGGCAAGGGCGGACTCTCGCACCTGGACCGGCCGGTGTTCGATACCGTGGCCGCGGCCGTGAAGCAGACTGGAGCCAATGCCAGCGTGATTTTCGTGCCGCCGCCGTTCGCGGCCGACGCCATCATGGAAGCCGCCGACGCGGGCATCGCGCTGGTGGTGTGCATCACCGAAGGCATCCCCGCGCTGGACATGGTGAGGGCGGCAGGGTTTCTCGAAGGGAGAGCCACGCGGCTGATCGGTCCCAATTGTCCCGGCATCATCTCGCCCGGCAAGTGCAAGATCGGGATCATGCCCGGCCACATTCATAAGGAAGGGCACGTCGGCGTGGTCTCGCGCTCGGGCACGCTGACGTACGAAGCGGTCGGGCAGTTGACGAATCTGGGGATCGGGCAATCCACCTGCATCGGCATCGGCGGTGATCCGATCATCGGCACCAACTTCGTGGACGCCCTTACGCTCTTCAACGAAGATCCGGACACCCACGCCATCATCATGATCGGGGAGATCGGCGGCAACGCCGAGGAGACCGCCGCGGCTTACGTGAAGGCTCACGTGAAGAAGCCGGTGGTGGGTTTCATCGCGGGACAGACCGCGCCTCCGGGACGCCGCATGGGACACGCCGGCGCCATCATTTCCGGCGGCAGCGGGAAAGCGGTAGACAAAATCGCGGCCATGGAGGCGGCGGGCATCACAGTTTGCCCGACTCCGGCCGACCTGGGAGAGAAAGTCAAGAGCCGCCTGTGACGGGGCTCGCAAGATTCCACTATGAGCGTTGAACGCACTTTTTCCATCATCAAACCGGACGCCGTCGCCGCCGGAAGCACGGGCGAGATCCTCGCCATGATCCAGAAAGCCGGCTTTACGATCCTCGGGGTCCGCATGACGCGGCTGAGCCAGGCGCAAGCCCGGGCCTTTTACGCCGTGCACAAAGAGCGCCCATTCTATGAAGGTCTGGTCAAGTTCATGACCGAAGGGCCGATCGTGGTATTGGCGCTGGAGCGCGAGGACGCGATCAAGCAACTGCGCGAAGTCATGGGCGCGACCAATCCGGCGAACGCCGCCGAGGGCACCATCCGCAAGCGTTTCGCCACGAATATCGAGCGCAACGCGATCCACGGTTCGGACGCGCCCGAAACCGCCGCGGCCGAAATCCCGTTTTTCTTCCCGGCCTCCGATTTGCTATAAACTAGTCGGCCATGACGGCCGGATTCGTTTCCGAAGCGGCGCCCGGTGAGCGCAGAGTGGCGATGGCGCCGGGCGCGATCGCGGTTTTCAACAAAACCGGGATCGGGCTGATGATGGAAACCGGAGCCGGCGCCGCGGCCGGATTTCCCGACCACGAGTACACGGAGAAAGGCGTCCGCACCGCGCCGCGCGCCGAAGTCTTCGCCGCGGCGGACGTGCTGCTACAGGTGCGCGCGCCGGGCGCGAATCCGGCTACCGGCGCGGACGATATCGAGTTGATGCGCTCCGGGCAGGTGGTCATCGGATTCGGCGAACCCCTCACCGCGGCCGGCGCGGCGCGCGCTCTGGCCGCCCGCGGGGTGAGTTTCCTGGCCATGGAACTGATGCCGCGCATCACGCGCGCGCAGAGCATGGACGCGCTGTCTTCGATGGCCACGATCTCCGGTTACAAGGCGGCGCTGATCGCCGCCGATGCCCTGCCCCGCATGTTCCCCATGCTCATGACGGCCGCCGGCACGGTGACGCCGGCGAAGGTGCTGGTCCTCGGCGCGGGCGTGGCGGGATTGCAGGCGATCGCCACCGCGCGCCGCCTCGGCGCGGTGGTGAGCGGCTACGATATCCGCGATGCTGTTAAGGAACAGATCGAAAGCCTGGGCGCGCGCTTCGTGGTGCTCGACGTGGCCGCCGGCGGAGCCGAAGACAAGGGCGGGTACGCCAAGGCGATGGGCGAAGATTTCTACCGGCGGCAGCGGGCAGCGCTCGGCGCCGTGCTCGCCGAACAGAACGTGGTGATCACCACCGCCGCCGTGCCGGGCAAGAAGGCGCCGGTTCTGGTGACTCGCGAGATGGCCGCGCGGATGGCGCCCGGCAGCGTCATCGTGGACATCGCGGCCGAGCGCGGAGGCAACTGCGAACTGACCCGCCCCGGCGAAACCGTGGAGTTCAACGGCGTGAGCATCCTGGGTCCGGTCAACCTCCCGGCGGCCATACCTTATCACGCAAGCCAGATGTACGCCCGCAACATCGCCACGTTTTTGAAGTATCTTGTCAAGGATGGGAAGCTGAATCTGGATCCGGAGGACGAGATCGTCCGGGAAACGCTGGTTACTCACGGCGGCGCGATCGTCCATCCAAGAGTGAAAGAAATGGCCGGGTAGGCCACGACAAGCCTTCTTCTGGAGGGTGCGATGCCGTCGAATCTCGAAATCGGCCTCTACGTCTTCATGCTCGCGACTTTCGTCGGGCTGGAGGTGATCCGCAAGGTCTCGCCGCTGCTGCACA
>JBBIQR010000036.1:0-25491 GCA_037442245.1 Candidatus Solibacter sp.
GGGTTGGGGCTGGCCAGCGAGCGGCCCTTTCGCGCCAGGTCGAGCGCTTCGCGCATGTATTGGGCGGTCATTTTTCGAAGATGGACTCGATGAACTTCTCGGGGTCGAAGGGGAGCAGGTCCTCGGCCTTCTCGCCGACTCCGATATAGCGGATGGGCAGGTCGAGCTCGCGCGCGATGGCGATCACGATGCCGCCCTTGGCGGTGCCGTCCAGCTTGGTGAGGACGATGCCGGTGACGCCGCTGGTTTCAGTGAACTTGCGGGCCTGCTCGAGACCGTTCTGCCCGGTGGTGGCGTCGAGCACGAGGAGCACCTCGTGCGGCGCATCCGGGATGACCTTTTTGGCGGTGCGGCCCATCTTGTGCAATTCCGCCATCAGGTTTTCCTTGGTTTGCAGGCGCCCGGCGGTATCGACGATCACGTAACCGGTTTTACGGGCGCGGGCGGCCTGCAGGGCGTCGAAGAGCACCGCGCTGGGGTCGCTGCCGGGTCCCTGCCGGATGACCGGAGAGTTGGAGCGCTGGCCCCAGATTTCGAGCTGCTCGATGGCGGCGGCGCGGAAGGTATCGGCGGCGCAGAGCAGCACGTCGCGGCCTTCGGCGCGGAAGCGGGTGGCGAGTTTCCCGATGGTGGTGGTCTTGCCGGATCCGTTCACGCCGACCACGAGGATGACGGCGGGCGGTTCGGCGACCAGCGGCATGGCGCGCTCGCTGGCCTGGAGGATTTCGAGGAGGCGCTCGCGGATCAGGTTCTTGAGCTGGGCGACATCGCTGAGCTGATGGCGCGCCACGCGTTCGCGGATGGTCTCGAGGATCTCGGCCGTGGTGCGCACGCCGATGTCGGCCGAAACCAGCGTGTACTCCAGCTCGTCGAGCAGGTCCTGGTCGATCTCCTTCTTACCCTGGAAGGCGTCCTCGAGCGCGGTGACGAGGCCGGCGCGGGTTTTCTGGACGCCGCTTTTGAGCCGGTCGAGTAGGGACGGTTCCTGCTCGACGGCGCCGAATAACGTTTGAATCATTTTTCCCCAGTTTACCAGCGGACAAAACTCAGCGCCTTGAGATGGGCGGGGGAGAGGATGCCGCGCGCCTGGAAATCGTCGCCGCCAGTGAGCGGTTTACGGGCGCGTTCGGCGAGCCAGCGGGCGACCTCCTCCTCGGTGACCCCGGGGATCATGCGGATGATGCCGGGCTGAACGGTATTGGCGTCGAATTCAATGCGCAGGTCGCCGGGGAAGGCTTCGAGCTTGATTTTGGGGCCGATCAATTCACAGTAAACCTGCGGGCCGATGCGCGAGAGCAGCACGTCCGGGTCGGCGAGGACTTCCTCGCGCCAGCGGCGGCGGGCCTCGTTCACCTCGCGGGGATTCATCTTGGCAACGTCGAGCCGCAGGGCGGCGAAGTAGTGCTGCTGCCAGAGCGCGGCGGCTGCGGGATCGACGAACACCCCGTGGCTGGTATCGTCGAGCGCGTCGGCGATGGCTTCCTTTTCGGCCGGGTAGAGCTTCATGTACTCGCGGACCAGCAGGGGCAGCCACGGCTGCTCGTGGACGTTGCCCGCGGTGGTGAAGGCGGCCTTGATGGCGCGCATGAGCTGAGCTTCGCGCTGGTCCAGGACGTGGTCCTCGGGGATGCCGGTCCCGCGCATAGTCCACAGGAAGAAGAAGCTCGCGTAGTAACCCTCGGATTGGAGAAGCTGGTTGGCGTCCCGCAGAGTCGAGAAGTCGCGGGCCTTCTCGAGCTGGACGCGGAGGTAGTCGGGTCCCTGGAAGGCGCTTTCGAAAGCGAAGTTGTTCTCGCGCACCTCGAGATAGCGGGCGAAGCTCTGCGAGTAGGTGGCGAGGTCGGCCGAGTGGTGGAAGTATTCGACCTCTTTCATGGGTCCGTCGCCGAAGCGGATGCGCTCGCGGTGGAAGCGCTGCTGCACGGCGGGGTCGCGGGAAACGTGAGCTTCGAGGGTTTCGAGATGGGTGGCGTAGCCCTCGTTGTAGGCGGTGTTGCGGTCGCTGAGGGAGGCGGTCGAGTGGGGGATGCCGGTCATCGTCTCGCCTTCGATCTGGCGCCCGCCCGCCAGCAGGGCCATGATCATGTGGCCGGTTTCATGCAGCAGGGTGACGTCGAAGCGCGAGGGGTCCTGGTCGAGCAGGATGTAGGGCTGGCCGGCGTGGTCCTCGATCCTGCCGTTCTGGCGGATGCGGAAGCCGACCGCGGCGTGGTTGCCGCCCTTGACCAGAGCGATGTAGTAGTTCGGAGGCGACGAGGTGTTGCCGCGGGCGATGTCGGAGGCGAGACGGTAGAGGCGGAACGCGCGGGCGGCATAGCCGTTCTGCGTCCAGGAGGCGAAGCGCGTGGGGTTGGCGGCGCGCCGGAATTCGAGCATGGTGCCGCCGATCTCGGCTCCGCCGGTATCGACGACGCCGGTGGGTTCCAGATAGACCACGTTGACGGGCGTCTGCGCCCAGGCGGCGGTTGCGGCGAGGACAAGGAGGCAACCCCGAAAGCCGGACCACATCGTGACTTTTACCTTACCAGCGCACGGGCCGCCGCCACAACGGAGAAGTGCGGGCGCGTTACCGCGCGGAGAGTTTGAGACACTGGATTTTGCATGCCCAAGGTTCTGATCGCAGGGGCGGGACTGGCCGGACTTTCGGCGGCGGCGGCGCTGGGCGGCGCCGGATTCGAGGTCGAGGTCTACGAATCGCGGCCCTTCGCCGGGGGGCGCGCGACATCCTATCCGGTGCCCGCGGGCGGCGAGGAGATCGCCGAAACCATCGATAACTGCCAGCACGTGCTGCTCCGGTGCTGCGTGAACCTGCTGGATTTTTACCAGCGGATGGGGGTGCGCGAACGCATCCGTTTCCACCGCGAGTTCTACTTTCTGGAGCCGGGCGGGAGAGTCTCTGTGTTGCGCCGCGGCCGGCTGCCGGCCCCGCTGCACTTCACCGGCGCCTTTTTGGCGATGCACTGCCTGGACCTGCGGGACAAGGTGGCGATCGCGCGCGGACTGCTGGCGATCCGCCGCGAACGCACGCGGCGCACGGACCTGGAGCGCATCAGCATGTTGGACTGGCTGTTGATGCACAAGCAGACGCCGCGGGCGATCGACCGCTTCTGGCGGCAGGTGCTGGTGAGCGCGGTCAACGAGGACCTGGAGCGGATGGCGGCGCTGCACGGCTTCCAGGTGTTCTGGCTGGGATTTCTGGCGCGCGGCGACTCCTACGAGATGGGGGTGCCGGCGATTCCGCTCGGGGAACTCTATAGCGCCGATTGCTGGCGGGGGATGGAGAAGGTGCAGTTCCACTTCCGCGCCACGGTGGAGGGGATCGGGGCGGACGGTTTCGTCGTAGGCGGAGAGCGGCTCCGCGCGGACCACTACATCTGCGCCCTGCCCTTCGAGCGGCTGGAGGCGGTGGGTCTGCCGGCGCCGAAGCTCGAGCATTCGCCCATCACGGGGGTACACCTGTGGTTCGACCGCGAGGTGACGACACTGCCCCACGCGACCCTGCTGGACCGCACCATGCAGTGGATGTTCAACAAGGACCGCGGACGTTACCTGCAACTGGTGGTGAGCGCCTCGCGGGAGTTGACGCCGCTTTCGCGCAAAGAGATCGTGGACATCGCGATCGGCGACCTGCGGCTGTTCTTCCCGCGGGTGAAGGATGCGGTGCTGGTGAAATCACACGTGGTGAAGGAGCAGCGGGCGACGTTTTCCGCCGCGCCGGATACCGAGGCGCTGCGTCCGGGGGCGGCCACCCGGGCGCCGAACCTTTTTCTGGCGGGGGATTGGACGCGCACCGGTTGGCCGGGGACGATGGAAGGCGCGGTGCGCAGCGGGTACATCGCGGCGGAGGCGGTGGCGCGGGCGGCGGGGCGGGCGGAAAAGTTTCTGCTGCCGGACATCGGGTAGAACGGGGCGGCGCATCCCAGGCGCGCCGCCCCGCTCGAGTCGGGGGATCAGCGCCGCGAGGCGGCGTCGTCCACACTACGGGTGCCGCCGCCACCGCTGCCGCCGGAGGATCCGCCGGTGCCGGTGAGGGAGACATGGCCGATGCCGGCCGGTTCAAACGAGGCTCCGCCGTGGATCTGCAAGGTCACGCCGGAGTTCTGACCGGTGCTGTTGATGGTCATGGTCGCGTCGCGGGGACTGGCCCCCTGCGGCGAGAGCCGGACTTCCATGACAAGCGTTCCACCGGTATCGCTGCCGCTGACGGGCGTGAAGCTGGTGAAACTGGTGGGCGTCCAGGTGCCGTTGGAGACGATGGCCGAAGCGGGCGCGGAGCCGGACCCGTCGTCGCCGCCAAAGGTGGAGCGGAAGCGGGTGAAGGACCCGCCGCCTTTGACCTGGCCGCTGGAATCGGCCGAACCGGTGCCGTCCAGCAGCAGCCAGTCAGAGCCGCCTGTCTGGCGATCCACGGTCACGACGTCGAACTGCGGCGTGCCGGAGGGCGGCGGAGGCGGCGGTGCGACCACCAGGGTCACGGGCAGCGACAGCGGGCTGTTGGAGACGGCGGACGAGGTGAACGTTACGGCGCCCTGATAGGTTCCGGCGGCGAGTCCGGAGAGGTTCACCGCGACGGCTTCGCTTCCTGGGGTGGTCCCGGTGCCGGGGCTGACCGAAAGCCAGCTCCCGCCTGATGTGGCGGTGGCGGCTGCGTTAAAGGTAATCATCGAGCCGTCGCTCGCGGTCACACTGACGTTCTGCGGCGTGGCGCTCCCGCCGGGGGAGGCGTTGAAGGTAAGGGATGGCGCGCCGAGGTTCAACGTGGGCACGCTGGGCCGCACCGGTGTGGTGACGTTGACCGTCACCGGAATGGAAAGCGGGCTGTTGGTGGCGCTGGCGGCGGCGATGGAGAGGCTGCCGGTATAGGTCCCGGTAGCAAGTCCGGCGGCGGCGATTCCCACGGTTACGCCCATGGGCGTGTTGGCGCCGGGCGGGGTCGCGGTGAGCCAGGTGCCTCCACTGGTGGTCGCGGTGGTGGTGGTGAACGCCAGAGGAGCGCCGCTGCTGGTGACCTGGACAGTCTGGGTGGGCGGCGTCGTGCCGTTCACCGTGAAGCTGAGCGACGAAGGCATCGCCGAAAGGGTGAGCGCCGGTGGCGGGCCCCCGGCCGACGGGATCACGTAGCTGTTGGAGTAGTTGGTGTTGTGCGCGCCGCCGGCGACGTACAGGACCACTGCGCCGGCATCGGTTGCGGGCGGCATCCAATTGAACGTCCAGGACGTGGTTTCCACCGTGGAATACACGTATTGCTTGCTCCCGACGGTGGATGTGCCGTTCTGCGCTCCGGCGGTGAAGGCGCCGGCGGCAGTACCGCCGCTCTGCGTGAGAATCGTGAGTTCGAAGCCCCCGATGGAGGGTATCGTGACGGTCATGCTCACCGGGGCGCCGCCGGGAGTGTAGCTGGCGGGGGCATTGACCGTGACTCCGCTTCCCGCGGTCAGGTTCCCGTGGCAACTGGAGCAGGTGCCTTCGCCGGGTGCTCCGGTGTGGGCCAGCGGCGGGTTGCCGCCGAAGGCGTATATCAAGAAGGGCGCGGAGAGGACCGCCAGGATCTTTCCCGCGAGGATAGCTCTGGGCCGGCGGGGCGAGGATTCGCCGGCCGCGCGGGCATGATTACTGTGTGTCAGACGCATCAAGTGTTACGCTCCTTTTCGCTAATGAATCAGAGAGAGCACCGGCGTAAACGGCGGCTGTGAGTGCGGCAAACCGTCGTCAAACCCAGGGTGCGGTCTCCTCTGTATGAGGCACGTGCCTGTACAAGAATAGGGTGACTGCCGTGCCTGGAAATAGGAGAGAAGACACGCCGGAGGACTCGGAGCGTGATGCGGACCACCGTGGCGGGCAGAGAGCTGTGAGGTATCGTCCGAAGGTGCGAATGCGCCGTTAGAACGGCAGATCTTTGGGCGTCTGGCGATAGACGCCGGCGTTGGCGAGATAGCGGTAAGGGTTCATGGGCGCGCCGCCGACCCGAACCTCGTAGTGGAGATGCGGAGCGGTGGTGCGTCCCGAGGAACCGACCAGACCGATGAGGTCGCCGCGGTGGACTTCCTGTCCGGCGTAGACCAGGATCTTGGAGAGGTGCGCGTAGTAGGTCTGCACGCCGCCGCCGTGATCGACGACGATGAGACGCCCGTAGCCGCCGGTGACCGGTTCGGCGGTAGTGACGATGCCGTCGGCGGCGCTATGTACCGGTGTGCCGGTGCGCGCGCCGATATCGACGCCCTTGTGGAAAGCGCCTTCACCGGAGAACGGGTCGGTGCGGATGGCGAACCCGCTCAGCAGGCGTCCATCCACCGGCCACAGGGAGGGCAGGGCTTTGATCGAGGCGCCGAAGCGCCCGACGCGCCGGCTGCTGAGCGCGAGCACCTGCGCGCCGCGCAGGTAGTTGAAGTCGGCCAGGCTTTCGGCGAAGGACGGGACCAGCTTGCCTTCGGCTGAGATATCGGCGGGACCTTCGAGGCGCTGCTTGATGCCGTAGGCGACGGACACCTCCTTGGCGTACATCTGGAGGCTGGCCATCTGGGTATTGGTCTCGCTGACCACTTTCTGCAGGTTCTGGTAGCGGCTACGGAGGTCCTCGACTTCGCTTTTCAGATTATTGTAGTTGGCCACCTTGAGGACCATGCGGCCATAGCTGGCGATGAAGCCGAAGGCGGAGAAACAGCCGAGGAGGGCCAGAGCGAGGACTGCGTATACCGCCGAATGGGGGATATGCACACGGCGCAGCCGCCCGCGAAGCGAATGCGCCAGGACCAGGACAAAATACTCTTGCTTCATAACTCTCCAGAGCGGACTCCCTTGTGGATTCGGGAACGGTCAAGCCGGTCCCGGGGGCCCGGTGGGGCTACTACTGCACAACTACCATTGGCGAATTTCAAACTGTAACAGCAAATAGATAGCCATGTCAACCCTTGCAAGTGGTTGAAATGATTGATAGTATTGGCCTTGCCGTGAGCCGAAGAATCCCTGGAACGCTGTTTTTGCGGAATCTGGTGGAGCGCCGGAGCCTGCTCTTCCAACTGGTGCGCCGCGACTTCGAGCAGCGGTTCGTGGGCAGCGCCATCGGCTGGATCTGGGGTTTGATTCATCCTCTGGTGCTGCTGTTGAGCTGGACGTTCGTGTTTCAGTTCTGCATGCGGCTGAAGCCGCCGCCGGGAGTGACCAGCTATCCGCTGTTCCTGTTTGCCGGCATGCTCCCCTGGATGTTGTTCAGCGATACCGTACAGCGCTGCGCACCCAGCCTCCTGGACCAGGCGAATCTGATCACCAAGACGGTGTTTCCGGCCGAGATCGTGCCCGTCAGCGTATTTTTGTCGACGCTGGTGAGCCACCTGCTCGCGCTGCTCCTCATGGTGGCGGCGACGGCGTTGTGGATGAATCAGGTTACGGTGTTCCTGGTGATGCTGCCGTTCTACATGCTGGCGGTTGGGCTGTTCGCCGTGGGGGTGGGATGGATCGTTTCCAGCCTGCACGTGTTCCTGCGGGACACCGCGCAGGTGATGAGCGTGGTGCTGACCTTCTGGTTCTGGTTCACCCCGATTTTTATCGACGAGAGCGCGTTCCCCGCGAGGGCGAGATTTCTGCTGGCAGCCAACCCGCTCTTCTACGTCGTACGCGCCTACCGTGCGGTGCTGCTGCATGCTTCGATGCCGAGTTTGTGGGACTTGGGAATCGCGTCCGCTTACGGGATTGTGGTCTTTCTGATCGGAGGTCTGTTCTTCCGCTACATGAAGCGGGGTTTTGCCGACGTGCTTTGAGCGCGCGGGCAAAACCGGTTAACTGGCGGAGGTGCTGGCCTGGGCGAGCGAAGAATTACTCTGGGTCCAGATTCCGGTGATGGAATTGCGGCCTGAGCCAACCACCGCGGCGGTGGCGATGGCGATAAAGACTATGAGTAGGGAGTATTCGATCAGGTCCTGGCCGTCTTCCTCTTGCCACAGGCACCGTAAGTAGTTCCGCATGGGCGACCTCCAGTAAGATTACAACTGATCTGCGCGCGGCAGGCAAGAGCAAAACCCGCAATTTAGTACCGAGTAGCTAGTGGTGAAAGATAGCAGTTAACGAAGGGAAGTATAAGATAGCAGTAGTTAGCTACCTGGTTGATGCAGGCAGGGCCGCTGGGAGGGAAGAAAAGGGAAAAGGGAGCGCACCACTTGGCCGTTACCGGCCCCCGGTATTGACCCACGTTCGGAAACGGGGTGGGTGTCCCCCGAGCGCCTTCAGGCTTCTCCCTCGCGGTTCCCCGCCGGGAGCTTGCACACCAGCGCCAACATCGAGTCGGACTCCCTATTTTGAGCTGTTGGATCAAAATAGGCAGGCCGGAACCTGCTTCGCAGGAACGCTCCACGGCCATCTTACCGCATGGGGAGCGAAATGCGCGGAATTTCTCACCGGGCGGCGCGGAAGACGTACCATTCGCCGGCCGCGAAGTTGGCGAGTGCGCAGGCCGCGATGGCCAGGATGTTGGCGATGTACGGGCTGATGTGGAGCGCATCGGCGAACAGCTTGACCAGCAGGACGTTGCCGGCCAGAGAGATGAGTCCGTTACCGGCGTGAAAGCGCAGCAGGCGGGTGAGGACGCCGCGCGCGCCGCCGCGTGGCACGTGCCGCCAGGTGAATTTCTCGTGCCAGACGAAATTGTGGAGCACGGCGGTTTCGACCGCGAGCCCGGTGGCCCACAGTTTCCCGGCGCCGCAGACACCGTAAAAAACGGCGAACGCCCCCATCTGCACCGCGAAGCCAATGGCGCCCACGAAGTGGAACTTGAGCCAGCGCCGCGCCAGCGGGTTCACGGCAGGCGCTCGGCGTTATAGAGTTGCCGGGTGTGGCGGACCGCCGCCCAGACAAGCATGGCCGCCATCCCGCAGATGCCGGCGATGCCGCCCACGTCGAAGAGCAGGCAGGGGCGGCCGGCGAGGCGCACCACCGGGCGCCAGAAGAGCGCCAGATTGCCGATGCAGAGCAGGATGCGCAGTTCGGTGGGGCCGAAGCTCCAGAACGATAAGTGAAAGGCGCCGATGGTGTAAGTCGTGAGATAGACCTCGATCGAGAGGAGAAAGTATGCGATTAAGAGGCCGAGCGCGACATAGGGGGTCATATAGCCGGAAAGGGCGAGCCCGCCCATCAGGCAGAACGTGCCGATGGCGTCGGTGATGTGATCGACGTAGAAGCCGTAGCGCGGACGCAACCGGTTGCGGACCCGGGCCAGAGTACCGTCGAGGCTGTCGCCGAACCAGTTGACCGCCAGGGCCGCGATAACGGCGAGCAGCATGCGACGGTCGTAGCGCGAGAGCCAGTAGCCGGCTCCGGCGGCGATCATGGCGGCGAACCCAAGCAGCGTCAGGTGGTCGGAATTCACCCAGGCGGGCATGCGCCGGGCGAGCCAGATCAAAACGCGCTTTTCCGCCGCCGCGAGCATGCTGAGTTGCTTGCGCTCGGCGTCGTGGAACTCCGCCATTCTCACCCCCGCCATTCAGACGTGGGCCGCAGCCGGGCCGGTTACAAGGGTGTTACACGGAGCCGGTCACTCGATTATGGCCGGATGGGTGAACAGGAAATGATCGAACCAGTAGTGCATCAGCAGCACGCTGAGCACCACGATGAAGTAGCGCTGGTCGGCATTAAGCGGGGTGAGTTGCCGACGACGCGGAACCGCCCTTGCGCGATCTTATAGATACCAATGGGGTAAAGTCCCGTGAGGACGAGGCCGTAATCGACCATCCTGGACCACAGCGGTTCAGGAATGCCGGTGCGGCGGCGGTAGCAATCGGTCAGGTCGATCACCTGATGGAGCACGTGCAGCGAGGCCCACGTGAAGAAGCAGGCGATCAGGAGCTGGTAGCGCGTCACCCCCAGGTACACGACCGCGGCCGGCAGCAGCAGGGCCAGGGCGGCTGGGGCACTCGCCAACGCAGCCATAGGAAAGATCATACACCCGACGAGAAATTCGGCACTTCGGGTTGAATTTCGGACCTAATGGTCTTACCATCATTGTCAAAGGACGGAATTACAGATGAAACTGTCTTTAATCGTGCCGCTGCTCCTGGTCAGCTTTGCCGCCTGGGCGCAGGAGGCGATGCCGCGCATGAACTCCGTCGATCCGACCAGCGGCAAGAAAGGGGACGTGATCGCCGTGTCCGGCGAAAACCTGGACAAGGCGAACGTAACCAAGGTCTACCTGACGGACGGGAAAAACGATCTGGAATGCGTGGTTTCCGAGCAGACCGCGACCAGCCTCAAGATCACGATCCCGGACAAGGCAACGGGCCGCCTGGCGCTGATGATCCTCACCAGAGGCAAGGAGCCGAAGCTGATCGAGCAGCCGGTCAAGGTCACGGTCGAGTAGTCGTTTGAGGGCCGCGCGCTACATGCGCCGGTAGGGCGCGTCCAGGTATTTGCGCGATTCCTGGGCGGCTTCGGCCTGCGGCGCGTAGTCGATGGCGTGGTGGTAGGCGGCGAGGGCTTCCCCGCGCCGGTGCTGCATATCGTAGATCTGGCCCATGCGCAGCCAGGCCTGCACGCCGGTGTTGAGGTCGACATCCTCGGCGCGGGCGGCCACCCGCTTCATGTTTTCCAGCGACTGGTTGAGATCGTTGTACCAGAACTCGATAGACCCTTCCTGAAACCAGATTTTCTCCCAGGTCAGGCGGTCGTAGCCGGGTGCGCGGGAGGTCTTCATGTGCTCGACCTCGTGCAGGACTTCGAGCCCGTGGGTGCCGTCGCCGCCCATGCTGTACATCTGGGCGAGTTCCAACCGGAGCAGGAAGTTCCGCGGATAGCGCTGGATCATCTCCTGGACGATGGGGACGGCGAGTTTGGGGGTGTTTTCGCGGCGGTAGATGGCGCAGAGCAGGATGCGGGCGTCGATGCGGTTGAGGTTGCCGCGGGCCGCGACATCCTGCACGGTGTGGATGCCCTTGTCCTTGTCGCCGTGGACGCCGATCAGGAAACCGAGCATGCGCCAGCTCCACGGCAGGCTGCCGACGATGTAATCGTGCAGCCCCTGGACCAGCCGGGCGTCGACGTTGTGCGAATCGATTTCGCTGACCCGGTTGTGCAGGCGGCGCGCGCTGGTGGCGTCGCGGAGAGAATCGCGCCAGGCTTTCTTGACGACCCAGAAGTAGTTGGCGCGCAGACCGTAAGCGATGCCTTCGGCGTAGAGAGCGGCGGTGTCGTCGGGATTGGTCTTGAGACGCGCTTCGGAGAGGGCGATCGCCTGCGAAACCTCATCGAGGAATCGCTTCTCGGTCTCGGCGGTTGGGTTGAGCTTGGGGCGCCGCAGGAAGCTGTTGTTGCCGTTGACCAGCTCGCTTTCCAGCGCGCCGTTGCGGAACATCTCCCGGAAGACGAGGGTCTGCGCCAGGTGGTTGTGGAGGTCGGGCGACGCGGAATTTTCCGCGATGGCCTTCTGAAAGTCGGCGATGGCCTCGTCGTATTCGAGGTTATAGAAGTGGGCGAAACCGTCCTCGACGAGATTCTGCTGGGCGGGAAGGGCGAGGGGGACCAGTGCCGTCAATAGGACCAGAGCGCGCATCTCTTTTTATGGTACCGCCCGGCGGCGGACGAGAGCGCCGCCTCAAGCCTTGAGTTGCGCCAGAGCCCACTGCGCGTGTCCGGCGACCAGGGGATCGGTGTGGACGGCGAGGCGTTCGAGAGCCGGGCGGAAGCGGGCGGCGCCGCTGTTACCCATGGCGATGGCCACGTTGCGCAGGAAGCCGCGGTAGCGGGCGCGGGAGACCGGGGAGCCGCGGAACATGGCGCGGAATTCGGATTCCCCGACGGCGGCAAGTTCGTCGAGCCGCGGAGCGAGGTGCGCGGGCTGGAAGGCGGGGTCGGCGGTGACCGGCGCGCGGCGGTTCCAGGGGCAGACGTCCTGGCAGATGTCGCAGCCGAAGACGTGGGCCCCGATGGCGGCACGCTCGGGCTCCGGGATGGCGCCGCGGAGTTCGATCGTGTAGTAGGAGATGCAGCGGGTGGCGTCGAGACCACGCCCGGGGACGAGCGCGGCAGTGGGGCACGCGTCGATGCAGCGGGTGCAGGTGCCGCAGCGGTCGGGCGGCGGGGAATCGGGGGCGATCGCCAGGGAAATCAGCGCCTCGCCGAGGAAGAACCACGAGCCCATCCGCTGGTTGATGAGGCAGGTATTGCGCCCGATCCAGCCGAGTCCGGCGAGCCGCGCGTAGGTACGCTCGAGCAGCGGGGCGGTATCGACGCAGATCTTCGATTCAAAGGGTCCGGTGTGCCCGGCGATGGCGGCGAGCAGGCGTTCGAGGCCATGACGCAGTACGTCGTGGTAATCGGCGCCCCAGGCGTAGCGCGAGATCCAGCCGCGTTCGTCGCCGGTGAAGCGGGTGGTGTGGGGCCAGGGGGTCTGGTACAGCTTGCCCACCGCGATGACGCTGCGGGCGTTGGGCAGCAGGCGGCGCGGGTCGTCGCGGAGCGCCGCGCGATGGTCGGCGAGGTAGCGCATCTCGCCGGCCCATCCGGCGGCGGTCCACTCGTGATAGCGGACGCGGTCGGCGGCCGGGATGGCGCCGGCAACGCCGGCGAGTTCGAAGCCGCAATCGCGGGCGAGGGTGCGGATCTGACCGGCGGTCAAATCTCCAGCCCCACGCTGCGCATCAGTTCGATGGCGTTGCTCTTGCGGACGATGCCGGGGCGCATGCGGTAATCGAACAGGACCTTGCCCTCTTCCAGGTGGTCCTCGAAGTGGACATTGTCGGCGCGGGTGCCGAGGGTGGAGGCGATATCGGCGAGGGCGAGGTCGTGGGTGGTGATGAGTCCGGCGGCGCCGCGTTCGACCAGCGAGCGGACCAGCGCCTCGGCGCCGATTTTGCGGTCGTGGGAATTGGTGCCGTGCAGGAACTCATCGATCAGAAACAGCACCGGGAGATCGCCGGAGGTGAGGTCGAGGATCTGGCGCAGCCGGAGGATTTCGGCGTAGAAGCGCGAGATGCCGTCCTGGAGCGAATCCGAGACGCGGATGGATGCGCCCAGCGCGAGAGGGGAAAGACGGAGACGCGCGGCGCGGACCACGCTGCCGGCCTGGGCGAGCACGGCGTTGGCGCCGAGCGTGCGGAGCAGGGTGCTCTTGCCGCTCATGTTGGAGCCGCTGACGATCAGCAGATTGAGGCCGCTGCCGAGCGACACGTCGTTGCGGATGACGCGGTCCTCGGCCAGGAGCGGGTGCCCGATCGCGGATGCTTCCAGGCAGGGACCGGAGGGGGCGAACTCGGGAAACGTGTCGGCGGGGTGTTCGAAGGCGTGGCTGGCGAGCGAGCAGAGGGCCTCGATGCGGCCGGCGGCGTCGAGCCAGCGGCGGACCGCCGGTCCCGATTCGGCGCGCCAGTCCTCCAGCCGGAGGGCGAGGTGCGGGGTCCACAGCAGGAAGGGCTCGAGCAGGCGGACGAACACGTTATCCCGCGAGTCGAGGTACTCCATCAGGCGGCCGAGGCGGGCCAGACGGCGGGAAGGCGGCTCGCCGGCGGAATCGAGCGATGCGCGCAGGGCCGCCAGGGGAGGCGAGGCGAAGCGTTCCCGTTCGAGCCGGACCAGGACCTCGCTGAGCAGACGAAGTTCGGCGGCGGCGGCCTCGACGGCCGCGGTGACGGGCCCGACGGTGTCGCGCCAGCGGTATAGGGTCCAGGCGTTGACTGCCAGGGCGGCGAGGAAGAGGTCGCCGGCGAGCGCGGCGGGAAGCGGCGCCAGATGGATCGCGCCGGCGGAGTTGGCGAGGCTGATCCAGAGCGCGAGGAATCCGGCGAGACCGAGGGCCGTGAACCCGTAGATCTGGGCGCGGAAGCCGCGGGCGCGGAGACGCGCGGGGGCTTCTCCCCAGGCGGCGAGAGCGT
This sequence comes from Candidatus Solibacter sp., assembly GCA_037442245.1. GTDB lineage: Bacteria > Acidobacteriota > Terriglobia > Bryobacterales > Bryobacteraceae > Solibacter. The sequence goes on from JBBIQR010000036.1 coordinate 13,848, forward strand.
CGGGGTGGATGCCGGCGCGGGCGTCGCCGGCGAGGATGGCGAGGTCCTCGCGCAGGTCGATGCGCGGGCGGAGTTCGTCGATGGCGAGTTGCCGTTGGCGGACCTCGCCGGGCGGGGCGGGGAATTGGAGCCAGGCGGCCAGGGTGTCCTGCCCGGGGAGGGTGCGGGCTGTGCAGAGGAGTTCGAAGAGGCTGCCTTTGCCGAAAAGGTCGAGGTCCTGAGCGTAGGGGTGGGCGGGGTCGAGGTAGCGGTTGCCCGCTTCCCCGGTGCCCGGCCAGCGTCCGCAGACGCGGGCGATGCCGTTTTCGTAGTAGCGGGCGGCGCGGTGGAGGCGTTGGATCGCGGTGAGCACGCGGTCGTGCACAATCAGCAGGGCGGCGAAAGCCGCGGCGGGGAGGAGCACCAGGAGGATGAGGGACGCCCCGTGTGTGAGGGCGAGAGCGACGATGGCGATGGCCAGTATCGCGGATGCGAGTTTCGCGTAGCCGAGGGCGCGGTGGCGGCGCTCGAGTGCGGCGATGGCGGCGCGGCGTTCGTCGAGCAGCCGCGAGTAATGGGCGCGAGGATCCGGAGTCATCGGACTCCACCATTCTCGCGCGTGTGCAACCGCGGGTGTGGACCCCGCCGTTATTCCAGCACGACCACGCCGGAGACGGTGTTGAGATAGGGCGAGGTCGAAGAAGCCTGGATGTAGGAGTTGCCCACCAGGCTCAGAGTGTCGGACACGATGGTGGTGCTTTGCGCGTTGGCCGCGCTGCCGCCGGCGTAGCTCAGCGCCGCGGCGGGAAAGTAGAGAATCCCGTTGGTCAGTTGGCCGGCGCCGCCGACCATGGAGGCCGTCTGCGCGTTGGTGCGGGACTGGTACATGAGGATACCCTGCCAGGATCCGGAGGCGGGCGCGCTCAGGTTGGAATTGGCGCCGCCGGCGAAACTGGCGGTGCCGCTCTCGAAGTAGAGTGTGACGCCGGAGCCGGTAATGTTGGCCGAGCCCGCGACGGAGAGCCCGCCGGTAGCGCTTCCTTTGATGATATAGACGCCGGGGTTGAGGTTGAGCGTGCCGCCGCCCTTCACGTTGAGGTCGCCGCAATAGGTGCCGGCCGAGATTGTCGTGGTCTGGTGATTGTTGACCGTAACACCGCTCTGGCAGGTGCCGTCGGTGGGCGGGTCCATGCCGGCCAGGGGGTCGCCCGCGGACGGCTGCCCGGTTTGCGGAACGGGAGAGATGGCGTTGGGATTAGGGCCGTAGCTCACGTTACCGACCACGTTGACCTTGGAGCCGCCGGTGGCGGTGATGCTGGCGTTGTTGCCACTGAGAGTGATGGCGCCGGCGTTGCTCGAATTGACGTAAACGCCGCAGCCGGTGTTGAGCGCCGTATTGCCGTTCATGGTCAGAGAGGCCAGAGTGGGGTTGAGGACGTAGATGCAGCCTCCGCCGCTGGCGGGAATGTAGCCGACGCTCGAACGGGCGGTGAGGTTGAGGAGAGTGTTGCCGAGGACGGCGGAGAAGAGTTGGGGCAGTCCCTCGCTGACGCGCGCCCTGGCGAAGTAGCTCACGGTGACGCCGTTGACCGTGCCGGTCCCGGTTTCGAGCGTGACCTGTTGCCTGCCGGCGGTGGTGAAGCCGTTGGCGGAGGCGTAGAGGCAGCCCTTATCGATGTTTGTGGTGCCGTAACCGCTGACCGTTGCCGGGCAGGGCGTAGGGCTCTGGCAGACCACGTTATTGACGCCGCAGGCGATGCTGCCGCCCGACTGTGCCCACGCGGCTTTGACCGCCGCTCCGGCGGCGGCCTCGGCGGCGGCTTGCGCGGCTTCCTTGCGGTAGTATGCGTAGCCGATATCGGTGACCAGCCCGAGGATACCGAACAGGACCACGGACCCGAGTGTGAACATCACGACGGTCTGGCCGCTGCGGGTGCGATGGGTAGAGTTTTTCATAGCGCCCTCAAAACTGAATGATGATCTTCGAAGTGGATGGGAGCGTGATCGTGCCGGCGGTACTCGATACCCCCGCGCCCGGCCAGATCACCGCGATGGCCGAGTTGAAGTTGTACGTGGCATTCACGGTTGTGAAGCGCCCGGGGGCGTTGTCCATATGGGCGACGGGTGGCCACTGCGTGGTGTCGGTAAGACAGGTGTTGACCGGGTTGCAAGTGTAGACGACGCCGCCATTGGACGTAAGGGTCAGGGTCGCGCTGCCCGGCGGGATTCCAACGGCGAGCGTCTTAAAGAGGGTGGCGATGTCGCCGACTGTGATCGTGCAATGGTTGCCGCCCTGCGAACAACTGCGCCCGTGTACCGAGATGTAGCGGTTGGTCTCGTGTGTCGCGTAGGCCAGGGTGTGGTAGTTCCACATAGCCATGGAAAGTTGTACCGTGGCAATGAGCATCGTGATGCCGGCGATGCCGGCGAGAGTGAACTCGATCATGGCGGCGCCGCGCCGCCTTTTGCCGGTGCGCATGGCTAGGAGAACCTCATAGTGACGATGCGGTTAATGGTGAACTGCCCGGCGAGCAATCCGGGGATCGGGATCATCTTCGGCGTCGTGTAAGTCAGGTTCACCTGAACCGCCGGATAGCCATCCACGCTGTTGATCTGGGTGGCGGTGACGTTGACCGGAGCGGCGCTGCAGGAACTTACTGACGACCCGACGTTGGGCAGAGTTGACAACTCCGCCAGAACCGTATTGCAGGCGGCGGAACTGCTGATTGCGGTCGTGGCGGAGGTGGTCGAAGCCTGGGCCACGATTGCGGCGGCGGCGCTGCGGGTCGCGGTTTCCACGCTGATCATCGAGTACGCGTAGAAACCCCAATCGAGCGCGCCGATGAACAGAAAGAACACCCACGGGCTCAGGAGCGCCATTTCCAGGACTGCCCCGCCGCGCGAATTCCGGAACTTTGGGTTAGCCATATCTCCACCCTGAGTGTGGGCTATGGTACGCGGCAGGTACAAGACGGCTGAAGTTATGTAAGTACTAATAACCTATGTCAGCGGCACCGTTCCGGAGAGCGGTCTCGCCGTTTCCACGCGCCCGCCAGAATGAGCATGAGGCCACCCGCGATGCTATAGAAGGGGCCCGGTTCCGGCGTGCCGTACATCGCCAGGCTTCCCGTCCCGTAGTTGGTGCCGGTGCCGAAGCCGAAAATCACCGAGGTGACGGTCGTGCTCGCGGTGATGGTGGGCATTTTGATGACCCACTTGGGCGCGCTGTCCAGACCCGCCAACACGCTCGGACTCGCGTAGGACGTGTTACTGCCGAGGATGAAGGGATTATGCGCCTTGTTGCCGGCGATGGACCCTCCGGCGCCGGCATAAACGCCGCTCGAGTCGGGACCGCCGATGACCAGATCGTGGTTTCCGCCGGCCGCGCAGACCGTGCACAACGCCATGGTCGAACCGCCGATGTTCGAGATGCTCCAGTAGTTTGTAGAGACGTTGTCTGTGTAGGGGTTGCCGCTGGCATCGATGCCGAAGGTGCTGAAGTTGGAGGATTGTACGGTTCCCGTGGGGGTGGCACCGGCGTTGGCGAGAGTGAACCGCACCGAACCGAGCACGGAGGTGATGCCGGGAGGATTGGCAAGCAGGTTGAGCAGCGTGATGGAAACAGTCTGGGCGGTCGAATCGAAGATAAATTGGGCGCTGACGTTCACCGGAGCGCCGCCCACTGTAGTTGGGCCGGTGGCGAACACGATAGTGCTCGCGCGGCCAGTATTGGCGGAGACAAAGAAAAGAAAAAGAAATGCCGGAGCCGATAGACGAATCAGATTTGAAATCCGGGCCAGGGTTAGTTTTTGCATGAGTGAGTTAGCGTGACCGATAGGTGCTTCACGGGTCGTGTCCTGATTCGAGTGTTACGCGTAATCTATTGATTTCAAAGTTCTAGGAGTTGGATGCTCCTGTTTGATTTCTCTGGTACCGGCAGGCTGGCGGCAGGGGGGAAGACCTGATAACGGTACGCCGGTTGGCGGGAGATATGAAACTCGGATGATCCAGGGAATCTCCCGGTGCAAGGTTGGAGAAGTCGGCGTTTTCGGGCGGCGAAGGCGGGAAGGTGGTGGCGAACTGCCGTAGCGAGGTACTGCCGGTGCCAGGGCGCGGAGTGGGAGGAAACCCGGTACTCGAAGCCCTCGCCATGTACTTCGGAGAGGCCCCGGCGCGCGAAATCCGGTGGCGTGAGCCGCGTGTTATAGTGTGGCCATGCCCGCGGGGTATGTACCGATTTTCATATTTGTGGCGATCGCGCTGGCCTTTCCTGTCGTCGCCATCGTGGCGGCGAAACTGATCCGCCCGTCCTCTCCATTTGCCACCAAATTGGAGGCGTACGAGTGCGGCATCAAAGCGGCGAGCGATTCGCGCGGGCGCTACACGGTGCGGTTCTACATTGTCGCCATCCTGTTCGTAATTTTCGACGTAGAGACCATCTTCCTGTTCCCGTGGGCGGTGCGATACCACCAACTGAGCTGGTTCGGAGTTGCCGAAGTGGTGGTCTTCCTGGCGATTCTCGCGGTGGGTTACATCTGGGCTTATAAGAAGGGTGCTCTCGAGTGGGTTTGACCAAACGTCGTCTTCTTGCCATCTGGCTTCTCTTTCCAGGTCTGGTTGCGGCATCCCCCAAGCTAAGGCTCTCGGCTTCCACGGTGGGACCTGTGTCGATTGCGCAGGGCGCGAACGGCAGCGGGCAGACGGTCGAGGCATACAACGCCGGGGATGGCTCCTTCAACCTGACCTTGAGCAGTTCGGCATCCTGGCTCGCCGCCGCCGTGGGTGGGCAGCGATCCTGCACCACGCGCAGCGGAACGTGCACTCCGTTGAACTTCGCCCTGAACACATCGGCGCTTCCGGCGGGAATGGCGACCGCAATCGTGACCGTGAGCGATCCCAACACGGTGGACGCGCCCCAGACCATCACGGTGACCGTGCAGATGGGCGGCGGCGTGCCGGGGAGCGTGGACGTGTACGTGGCGCCGGGTTCGTCGCGCGCGGTGACGTTTACCACCAACAGCCCCCTTTCGGCGGCCATGAAAACCAATGACGGCGGGAACTGGCTCGCGTTGACGCTGGACGGCAGCGGCAGTTTCCGCTTCACCTATCCCTACCGGCTGCGCCTCTCGCCTCCGCCAGGGATGGGGGAGGGTACCTACAACGGAACGGTCACCACCAGCGGATCGGGTTTCGCGCCGGACAATAAGGCGATCGCGGTCACCATGCGGGTGACCTCGCAGCCCATCGCGGTGCCATCCACCACCGCGTTGAAAGTGCAACTGGCGCAGGGCGCTCCGGCGTGGACTGGCTCGATCGTGCTGAACAATCCCGGCAACGGCACCTTGGCGGTGACCAGTGCGACGGCGACCGGCGGGACCTGGCTGACTGCTCAATCGTACGCAGGCGGCGCGGCGCTCAAACTGGATACCGGCAGCGTGAGCCCGGGCACGTACACAGGGTCGGTGGCGATCGCTTCCAACGCGGTCAACGGGACGATCACGGTTCCGGTGACGTTCGTAGTGGTAGCCAAGGGCGCGCCGTCCATCCGTTATCAGGGCGTGGTGGACAACGGTACGTTCGGCGCGGGTGAGGCGGCGGCGGGTGGCGATGTCATGGTCGTGTTGGGCGACCAGCTTTCGTTCGGCGCGCTGACCGTGGGCCAGGCGCCGCCGCTTTCGACCACGGTAGGCGGAGCCCAGGTGCTGGTGAACGGCACAGCGGCGCCGATGTACTACTCCAGTTACGGGCAGCTTGCCTTTCAACTGCCGTACGGGTTGTCTCCGGGCTCGGTGGACGTGCAGGTTTCGCGGGACGGGCAACTGAGCAACAAGGTGAGCGTGGATATCGCATCCCGCGCGCCAAGGGCGCTATTGATCGGCAGCACCGGGTATGGAGCCATCGTCAACCAGGACGGCAGCCTGCCGATGCCCACCGGGGCGCTGCCCGGCGTGAACACGCATCCGGCGCACGCCGGCGACACGCTCACGATTTACGCGATCGGGCTGGGCGAGACGAGCCCGCTTCCGGCCGCCGGAGGTCCTGCGCCCGCCAGCGAACCTCTGGCGCGGTTGACCACGATGCCGGCGGTGGTGTTTGGCGGCGGTATCGGGGCGCTCACGGCCACTCCGCTTTTCGCCGGCCTGACCCCCACCTACGCCGGGCTCTACCAGGTCAACGTGACGATTCCCGACGGAGTGCCCAAGGGGACGCTGAGCGTGACGCTGGCGTTTCCGGACTCGGTGAGCAACGCGGCCAGTATCGCGATCGAATAAGCCCGCGCTCGGGCGCGGACGGCGGGTTACGGACCTCCCTTGGATTCGACCAAGCCATCGCGGCAACAGTGGCGCGAGACCTACCTCGCGGTCGCGCTGACCAGCATGGCGGCGCTGCTGCTCGAACTGGCGCTGACCCGCATCTTCGCGGTAGTGTTCTACTACCACTTTGCCTTTCTCGCGATCTCGATCGCGCTTTTCGGGTTCGGGCTGGGCGGCGTCGCGTCGTATGCGCTCGCCGGGTGGCGCGCGCCGCTATTCGCCAAACTCGGGCGGCTGAGCTGCATCAACAGCCTGCTGGTCATCGGTTCTCTGGCGGTGGTGCTGCGGGCGGCTCCCGGCGGCGCGTGGGGACTCGCGCTGGTCTACGGCGCCGCTGCGGTGCCGTTCGTGGTGTCGGGCGCGATTCTCTCGCTGGCGATCGGCGCCACCATCGAGCGCGTGGGGCGGGTATACTTCTTCGACCTGCTGGGCGCGGCGGCGGGGTGTTTTCTGGTGTTGGCGCTGCTGTCTCTGGGCGGCGGTCCGGGAGCGGTGATCGGGGCGGCGGTGACGTTCGCCACCGCCGCGGCGATGTGGCACAGCCTGGCCGGGAACGTGCCCGCGCGCGCCGGGAACGTGGCGCTGGCGCTGGCGCTCGTGGCCTTCCTGGTGTACAACCAGAGGCACTCTACCGTGCAGGTGCGTTACGCCAAAGGGCGCGCGCTGGTCAAGGCCGATGAAGTCTTTCACCAGTGGAACGTATTCTCGCGGGTGGCTCTGGAGCGGCGCGCGGACGGCAGCTACGCGATCGTAATCGACGGGGAATCGTCCACCGATGTCGCCCGCTTCGACTTCGAGCACCTCACACCGGAAGACTCGCGCGCGCTGGGACGCGGCGGCGCGGCGCTGCCGTTCCGGATGCGTCCGGCGGCGAAGACCCTGATCATCGGGCCGGGCGGCGGCTGGGACGTGGCGCGCGCCATCGCCGCCGGCAGCCGCGACGTGACCGCGGTCGAGATCAACCCGATCGTCTCGCGGGTGATCATGCGGCAGAAGTTCCCTGGCTTGAGCAACGGGCTGTACCTGCGCGACGGCGTCCGGGTGTACGAGGAGGATGGACGCGCCTTCGTGCGGCGCTCCGCGGAGCGGTACCAGGTGATCGGGGCCACACTGGTGGACTCCTGGTCCGCCACCGCGGCGGGGGCGTTCGCGTTTTCGGAGAGCAGCCTGTACACTACCGACGCGTTCCGCGATTACCTGTCCCGCCTGACCCCGGATGGCGTGCTGGCGGTGGTGCGCTGGGGGGCCGATCCGCCGCGCGAATCGCTGCGCCTGGTGGCGCTGGCGATCGAGGCGCTGCGCCAGGAAGGCGAACGCGACGCCTGGCGTCACGTGTTGGTGGCGCGGCAGAAAGCGGAGCCGGGCAGGGCGGCGTTGGATACCGTGCTGGTGGCGCGCAGCCCGTTCCGCGAGGACGATCTCGCGCGGCTGCGCGGTGCGATCGCGGAAAGCGGCATGACCGCGCTGTATTTTCCCGGCAGCGCCGCGGCGAATCCGTTTCACGACCTGCTGGTGAGCGCCAACCCGGCCGAATTCGAGGCCGCGTATCCGTTCGATATTACGCCGGTCAGCGATAATCGCCCGTTCTTCTTCTATACCGTGAAGCCGCGCGACCTGTGGCGCTATATGAGCGCGGTGGTGGGAGAGGGCGGGGATCACAAAGTCAATCAGGCGGTGCCGTTACTGTTCGCGCTGGCCGCGATCAGTATCGCGGCGACCCTGGTGGTGCTGCTCCTGCCGCCGATATTGCTGGGCCGGAGGCTGCCCGCGCACCCCGGAGTGCGCGGATTCCTGGTGTACTTTTTGCTGATCGGCGCGGGATACATCCTGATCGAGGTGGGGCTGATTCAGAAGTTCGTGCTCTTCCTGGGACATCCTGCGTACGCCCTGGCGGTGGTGATCTTCTCCCTGCTGGTGTGGACGGCGGCGGGCAGTTTCGCCAGCCGCGAACTGTTGGGGATGGGCGAAGGGCGGCTGATCAAGGTTTTGGGCTGCGTCGCGATCCTGACGGCGGTGGTGGGTGCGGTGCTGCCGTGGATGCTGAACGCCCTGGCGTGGCTGCCGCCGGCTTTGAAAATCGCGGTCACGGTAGTGCTGATTGGTCCGCTGGGATTCGCCATGGGGATGCCGTTCCCTGCGGGATTGAAACGTCTGGCGGCCTGGCACCCGGAAAGCGTGCGGTGGGCGTGGGCGTTGAACGCGGCCTCGAGCGTGATGGGTAGCGCGATGGCGCTGGTGTGCTCGATCTACCTCGGGCTGGTCCAGACCCTGATCATCGGCGGGCTCTTTTATCTGGGAGCGCTGGCGGTGATTGCACGGGTGCGGATCGGGGGCGCCGAGGAGCGGGATCCGGGTCCGCACCGGATTGTGCTCGCGGGGTAAACCGGCGCTACGGCGTCCCGCCGCCTTCTTTGAGCGTGAGGACGCGGTCCACGCCGGGCACGGGGAAGCGCTCGCGGACGCCGGTGGGCCAGCGGACGGTGAGGGTGGCGGCAGTGGCGTCGCCTAATCCGAAGTGGAGACGCAGGTCGCTGGCGGAGAGAAAACTGCTCTGGCTAAGGACCGGTTGCGCCTGGATTCTGCCGCCGGCTTCGAGCGTGACCGTGGCGCCGATGGCGGCGCGGTTCGAGCGCGTGCCCACCAGACGCAGTTCGAGCCAATGGTGCGTGCCGGTCAGGTCGTTGCGCAACAGGCTGGGCGGCTCGTTGCGATTCCACACCACGATATCCGGGTCGCCGTCGTTATCCAGGTCGGCGACCGCGAGCCCGCGCGCGGAGTGCGGCGTGGCCAGCGCCGGACCCGCCTGCGCGCCGAGTTCCTCGAAGTGACCGCCGCCCAGATTGCGGAATACGAGCGCCGGCGAGCGGTAGGGGTAAGCCGGGAGCGAGCGCTCGGTATCGGGGTAAACGTTGCCGGTGGCGATGAAGATATCGGGCAGGCCGTCGTTATCCAGGTCGGGGAACGCCGCGCCCCAGGAGACGTAGCGCGTCTCGACGCCGAGGCCGGCTTTCAACGTGACTTCGGTGAATTGGCCCTTGCCATCGCCGCGGTAGAAGCCCACCGTGTCGTCGGCGAAGTGCGTCTTGAGGATGTCGAAGATGCCGTCGCCGTGGAGGCTCGCGATGGCGACGCCCATCCCGGCCTGCTCCATTCCATCGGGGTTAAGGGCCAGCCCGCGCTCGAGACCTTCTTCGGTGAACGTGCCGTCGTGATTGTTGTGGAAGAACAGCGAGGGCGTGGAGTCGCAGGCGAGAAAGATGTCCTGCCAGCCGTCGTTATCGAAGTCGGCAGCGACGGCGGTGAAGCCGAAGGAGGAGTGCGAGGCGGTGATTCCGGCCTTCTCCGAGACGTCTTCGAAGGTGCCGTCGCCGCGATTGTGAAACAGGTAGTGACGCCCCGGGCGGAGTCCGCGGGGACCGCACGGCGTGGGGATGCCCTTCCAGTTGCAGTTGGGATTGGCGCCGGGGACGGGGACGCGGCGCAGGTCGTAGTCGATGTAGGTGGCAACGAAGAGGTCGAGGCGGCCGTCGCGGTCGTAATCCACGAACGTCGCGCCGCTGAACCACTCCGGGTAATCGCGCGAGGATTTGCCGGAGACGCCCGCGGAAGCGGCCACGTCCGTGAACGTGCCGTCGCCGTTGTTGTGGTAGAGGGCGTTCTCGCCCCAGTACGTGACGTAAAGATCGAGGCGGCCGTCGTTATCGTAATCGCCGACCGCGACCCCCTGTCCCCATCCGGTGCGGCGCAACCCGGCGCGGTCCGTGACGTCGGTGAAGGTGCCGTCGTGATTGTTGCGGTAGAGCCGGTTGGTGGCCTCCGGCGGCGCGTCGTGAAAGCGGGTGCCGCTGACGATGAAGATGTCGGTCCAGCCGTCGCCGTCGTAATCGAAGAGCGCGACCCCGCCGGACGAGGTTTCCGACAGATACTGCACGTTGGATTCGGCGCCGTACACGATGGGGTGAACGAGTCCCGCCTGCCGTGCGATATCGGTGAGGCGGCTGGGCCAGGGGCGCCCGGTGGGGGCGGGACGCGCGGCGGGCTTGACGTTGCGGGTGGCGATGCCCTGGGCGGCGGCGGCGGCGCAGACGAGGGCGGGGAGGATCCACTTGCGGCGCAGAGGCATCAGGGTTTCATGAGCGCGTCGGATTCCACGCGCTGGCGGTCGCGCTCGATCACCGCGGCCTTCAGGCGGCGCACTTCGGTGAATTCGGCGCGGGCGTCGGCAGCGCGGCCCAGCGCCTGGTAGGTGCGGCCAAGGGCCATGCGGATGGCCTCCTGGTCGGGCAGCAGTTTGCGCGCGAGTTCGAGTTCGGCGAGCGCGGTAGGGTAATCCTTGCGGTCTAGAGCCATGCGCCCGAGTTGATAGTGCGGGTCGGCATAGTTGGCGCGCAGGGTCACGGCGCGTTTGAGCAGCGCGATGCCTTCGACGGAGCGGCCGTTGCGGTCGTAGAGGACGCCGAGTTGATAGGTGGATTCGGCGTCGGAGGGGTTGAGACGGGTCGCGTGTTCGAGAAGCCGGATCGCGTCGTCGTCGTTGTGGTCGAGGAGTTGAAGACGCCCGAGGGCGGTCAGCGCCGGTACGCTGTCGGGTTGCAGGGCCAGCAGGCTCTGGAAGATGGCTTTGGCCTCGGGGAAACGTCCGCGGCGGTACTCGATCAAGCCTTCTATGAGCTTGGACTGCGCCGGGTCGGCCGCGGAGTCGCGCAGCAGAGCGGCGGCGCGGTCGATGTCGCCGGCGCGGGCGTTGGCGTAGGCGAGCGAATAGACGATGCTCGAGTCCTTCGGATTCAACTTATAGGACGCGTCGAGTTCGGGAAGCGCGCCGCGAAAGTCGCCGGTTTCGGTGAGGCAGAGCCCGAGCAGCTGGTGGGCGCGAGGTTCCTGCGGATAAGACTTGAGGAAAGCGCGCAGGTGGTCCGCCGCGGGCGCGTACTGGTTGAGGTGTCCGAGGGCGACCGCGAGATTGAAGTGTACGGGGACAAGTTTGGGATCGGCGCGCAGGGCCTTCTCGTAGTAGCGGACGGCGTCGGAGTACTGCTCGCGGCGGGCGCAGATGGCGCCCATGTTGGAGAGAGCCTCGGCGGAGTTCGGGTATTGGGCCAGGTATTGGCGGAAATCGTGCTCGGCGCGCACCAGATCGCCGCCCTCAAACGCACGCCGGCCGCTGTCCAGCAGACTTTGCGGGACAGCGGCCAGGAGGAGTCCGAGGACGAGCCTGGGGAGCATACAGGTCAAGTATATTCCCCAGACGTGAGCCGGGACACCGGTTAGAAGTAGAACTTCGCCGCGAGTTGGATACGCCGGGGATCCCCGGTGCCGGTAAGCGCGCCGAACCCGTAACGTCCGCCGGT
>JBBIQR010000037.1:0-4882 GCA_037442245.1 Candidatus Solibacter sp.
TCAGGTCGAAGGCGTAAGAGCCGAAAGTGACGTCGTTGTTGATGTGCAGTGGAGTGAGACCCCCGGTGGCGAAGTCATTCTGCAGCGTCAGGTATGTGGGGGGAATCGAGGTGATCTGTTCGCAAACGTTCGTCCCGACGCCGCACGCGGTGCTCGCATTCGGCGTAGGAATCATGATCGAGGTTGCGCTCAGAATCGACCCCGTCGGGGAGTAGGTGATCAGGCCCCCGGTGCTGCCAAACCCAAAAGTACCGTTGGCAATCGTGGAACTGGAACCGGGGATGGAGAGCGCCATCAGCAGTGCGGCCGACGCAAATCCAGGGAAGAGTCTTCTGTGTAGTTTCATTCGGGATATCTCCGTGGTCTGCCTTGGAGGTACTAGTAATTATGGATATACCACCAAGGACATAGGCGGATCATAGCACGCCCGAATTCTAAAGAATGTGCGTAAACCGTTATTTCATCTATGTTTAGAGAGATTCATCACTGGGGTAGTACCCAAAGCCCACGTATACTGTGGCTCAAAATGTGAGGAGTTGAGATAGCGGTTCCGCACCAAAAATACACCCGCACCCGGATATCGCGGGACTTGGCGGGACACCGGGCGCGGGCACCATTTGCGGATCGCCGGGATAGCCTCCCGGCACTCATCTACAGTACGGAACCCGTGGGCGGCGGCAGTTGTTCCTGCGGAGGGGGCGTCGCCGAAACGGTCGCTGTCGTCAACGGAGTGGGCTGCGGTTGGGAGGGTCTCTTCACAGCCTTCTTCACCGCCTTCTTCACGGCCTTCTTGACCGCCTTCTTGACCGGCTTCTTTACGGCTTTCTTGGCGGGAGCTTTCTTGGCCGCCTTCTTGACCGGCGCCTTTTTGGCTGCCTTTACCGGCTTCTTCGCGGCCTTCTTGGCGGGCTTCTTCTTCGCCATTCAGGTTCTCCTCATCGTTTGTGAATTCCCGGTTGCGGGTGAGTTTATCTTATACCTAATCGCAACGGATTGATAGAGTTCGTGAAGGGTGGAAGCGGGAAAGTGGTGGCGGCGCGCGGACTCGAACCGCGGACCTAGGGATTATGAGACCCTCGCTCTAGCCAGCTGAGCTACACCGCCAAGTGGAAATTCCAGTTTAGCAAAGGGGCCGTACGGCACGCCATCCTTTGGATTCAGGATGGGCACGGTCTTGATTGATCCGGGATATACCTGATCGCTCTGTGGAAAATCCCGGCCGGTTGCGCCCCATCGGCAGGATGAATTCCCGGCTCGCACCCGATACCAGCCGAAACCGTCTAACACTAGCAGAATCAGGCGCTTTCGTCAACTGCCGCAAACTGGTTCAAAGCGAGCCAAGTGACGTTGTTTTCTATCGTTTCGAGATTTCAATCGTTAGATTTCGACAGGCTTTTCCACAAATCTGTGAATCCTATCGCAGGCTGCCCAGGCGCCGCGCCACGGACTCGGGAACCTCGGCATCCACCCACACCCGGTCCCCCTGGTAGCGGGTCTCGATCACGCGCCCGAACTCGTGCAGCATCGCCAGCGTCGCCCCGTCGCCGGCGCTCAATTCCAGTTGCATGCGCACAACGGGATCGAGTGGCAGCACCTCGTCAATCGCTGCGCAGAGGCTCTCGATTCCGGCTCCGGACCGCGCGCTCACGGCCACCGCGCGAATGGCCTCGTGCTCACCGCCGCGCCCTAGCAGGCGCTGCCGCAGCACGCCCGCATCGGCAGCGTCCGCCGCCAGCAGGTCCGTCTTGTTCAGGATCAGGATCTGCGGAATGCCCGCCGCGCCGATCTCCTCCAACACCTTCAGCACGTGAGCCGCATGCGCCGCCGCCGAGGGCGCCGCGGCGTCCACCACGTGCAGCACCAGCGCCGCCTCGTTGACCTCTTCGAGCGTCGCGCGAAACGCCTTCACCAGGGTCGTGGGCAGGTTGCGGATGAACCCTACCGTATCGCTCAGCAGCACGCGCCGGCGCGACGGCAGCGTCAGCGGCCGAACCGTGGGATCCAGCGTGGCGAACATGCGCGCGTCCGCCAGCACGCCCGACCGCGTGAGCCGGTTGAAGAGCGTCGATTTGCCCGCGTTGGTGTAGCCCGCCAGCGCCAGCGTGGCCAGCGGAACCGCGCCGCGCCGCCGGCGGTGCAGCGCCCGCCCTGCCCGCACGCCGTCCAGATCGTCTTCGATTTTCTTGATCCGCTTGGCGATGCGCCGCCGGTCGGTCTCCAGTTGCGTTTCTCCGGGACCGCGCGTGCCGATTCCACCGCCCAGCCGCGACATCGAAACGCCCCGCCCGGTGAGGCGCGGCAGCAGATAGCTGAGCTGGGCCAGTTCCACCTGCAGCCGGCCCTCCCGTGTTCGGGCCCGCGATGCGAAGATGTCCAGGATCAGTTGGGTCCGGTCGATGACCTTGGTGTCCAGCGCCTTTTCCAGATTGCGCTGCTGCGTTGGTGTGAGGTCGTGGTCGAAAATCACCACCCCGGCATCGAGCGAGGCAACCGCCGCGGCGAGTTCCGCCACCTTGCCCTGGCCGATCAGCGTTGCGGCTTCAGGCGCCGGACGCGCCTGCAGCACGCGGTCCAGCACGAGCGCACCCGCACTCCCCGCCAACTCCGCCAGTTCATCGAGGGATTCTTCCGCGCCGGTAGCGTTTCCCCGCGCTACGCCGGTCCGCGTCTTCCATTCCAATCCAACCAGAATGGCGCGTTCCGATCCGGTTCCGGGAAGTGCCGTGCTACGCCTCCGAATGGTCCGCGTGGGACGGCGCACCCGCCGCCGGCACCGGCGCCGGATGGCTCGCAGCCTGCGAACTGCCGGTGCCCTGGTAGGAGTGCGAAGTCTTCTGCGTTACCACCGTCGAGATCGCGTGCTTGAAAATCAGTTGTTCCTGATTGTTGGTTTCCAGCACCAGCGAGTATTTGTCGAAACTCTTGATGCGGCCCGACAGCTTCACCCCGCTCATCAGGTAGATGGTCAGTACGACCTTGTCTTTACGGGCGTTGTTTAAAAAGCTGTCTTGAATGTTTTGAGCCGGTTTCTCCATGCGCTCCCCCTAAAAAATCCCGAGCAGGGAAAAGTAGTACAGGTGTAAGCCAACAAGCACCTTATTGTACAACTATTCACTGCAGTATCGGGATCGGCATGCAGGGGAGGGCGTGCGCGCGCGCCAGCCCTACTCGTCGTCGTGTTCGTCGTGATGCGCCGCGCCCGCCGGAGCCGCCGAAACCAGCGCCGAAAGCTCTTCCCGCCCCACCGTCCGCGTCCGCGAGGGCTGTTTCGGACCCGCCGGCACCGTCTCCAGCACGAACGTGGAGGCGGCGGAAAGCTCCTGTTCCAGGTCGAAATCGGGCACGCGGTCCAGCGCCGGAACCTGCGCCACTCCGCGCTCGTTCAGCACGCACTCCATTCCGTTGCGCGCCTGAAAGCGGATCCGCTGCTGCTGTTTGATTGCCAGTTTGCGCAGGTCCTGCAGTTTCATCGCTCGGCTTCTTCGAGTTCTTCTTCGATCACTTCGCCCGAAGCGATCCGCGCCGCAATCGCTTCCTGGCAGGTCACGCAGTACTTCGCCCACGGCACCGCGTCCAACCGCTTCGCGCTGATCGGCTCCTCGCACTCCATGCACATGCCGTACTGAGCCGTGTCGATGCGGTGCAGCGCGTCGTTGATCTCGCGCAGGTGCCGCATGTCGATGGTGTTGCGGTTCAGGAAAATCCACTCTTCGTGATGCTGCTGGCTCAGGTCCCCTTCGTCGGAGGGGACGTCCAGCCGCCCCACCAACTGTGCCGCCTTCTGCGCGGACATGTTGCGACGCACCTCTTCCGCCTTCTTCTCCAGAATCTTGCGGTACGAGGCAAGCTTGATCTTGGTCAACATAAATGATTTATCCCTATGAGTGCTCATCCCCGGGTAAACGGGTCAGACACATATGACGCAGAATCCCCCCTGGAAGTTGCAGCGTGAGATCCCGGATTCACCCGGCGCGGATTGCAAATTATAGCCTTAGCGCCCCGCCGTGTCAAATATTTACGAAACTTTACGCCGTAAAGCCGATTTCGCGCCCTATCCCTTCAACGCCGCGATCAGCTCCGGCACCACCTGGAACAGGTCGCCTACGATCCCGTAGTCGGCCACTTCGAAAATCGGTGCGTTGGCGTCCTTGTTGATCGCCACGATGGTGCGCGCGCCCTTCATCCCGACCAGGTGCTGGATTGCGCCGGAGATGCCGACCGCCATGTACATCTTCGGCGCCACGGTCTGCCCGGAGCTTCCCACCTGCCGTTCCATCGGCAGCCATCCCGCATCGCAGATAGGGCGCGAGGCCGCCAGTTCGGCGCCCATCGCCCGCGCCAGTTCCTCGACGAGCGCGATGTTTTCCGCCTCTTTGATGCCCCGTCCCACCGCCACAATCAGTTCCGCCGCGCCCAGATCCACCGCGCGCGCCGATTCGCGGTATCGCTCCGCGGGCCGCGTGCGGATCTCCGCGGCGGAAAGTTGCGGCGTGAACGTCTCCACCTGCGCCGTCCCCGCTTCCAGCAGGCCGGCGCGGTACGCTCCCGCCTGCAGGGACGCGAAGTTCGGAGCCGCCGCCGCGAACCGCACATCGGAATTCACCTTGCCCTGAAAGAGCTGCCGCACCAGCACGAGCTCGCCGTTCTCCACCCGGTGCGCCACTACGTCGCTCACCGCGACCCGGTTCAGGCTGGTTGCCAGCTTGGGCAGAAAATCGCGCACCTGGTAGGTGTGCGGGAACAGGACCAGCGAAGCACCCGCGTGCGCCACCGCCTGCCGCAGCGCGGCGCAGTAGGCGTCCGGCGTGTACTCCTTCAGCAGATCGTGCTCCACCGCGTAGACCCTGGCCAGCTTCCTGCCGCCCAGTTCCGCCGCCAGCGC
>JBBIQR010000037.1:4892-25287 GCA_037442245.1 Candidatus Solibacter sp.
GTGTCCCACCACCGCCGCCGATACCGGCGCGCCGGTATGCGCGGCGATCTGCTGTCCCGCCGCCAGCGTCTCCCACGACATGCGGTTCCACTCGCCGGAGCGCTGCTCCATCACCACCAGGATGCTCATAGAACCCGCGCCTCGAATTTCAGTTTCTCCACCAGTTGCGCCGCAGCCTGCCTGGCATCGCCCTCGAAGATCTGGGTCTTCTTGGTGCGCTCCGGCAGATAGATACGGTCCAGCGTGACCGCGGGCGCCGTCCTGCCGCCCAGATCCGCCGCGCTCAGCCGCTTCACTTCCTTGCTCTTGGCTTTCTTGATCCCCATCAGGGTGGCGTAGCGCAGCTTGCTGATCCCGGATTGAATCGTCAGCAGCGCGGGCAGCGGCAGGTCCACGTGCTGGAACCAGCCGTCTTCCAACTCGCGCTTGACGCGGATGCCCGCGTCCGTCTTTTCCAGTTCCATGATGATGGTGGCGTGCGGCACCCCCAACAACTCGGCCAGGATCGGACCGGTCTGCCCGTAGCCCAGGTCGTCCGACTGCAAGCCGGTCAGCACCAGGTCCGGCGATTCGCTTCGCAGCGCCGCCGCCATCACCCGCGCCGCCGCCAGCGGATCGTAGCCGCTCAGGTCCTCTTCCTCGATGTGGATCGCGCGGTCGGCGCCCTTGGCCAGCGCTTCCCGGATCGTCGTCCCCGCGCGCTCGCCGCCGAAGCACAGCACCACGACCTCGCCCGCGTGCTTCTCCTTCAACTGCAAGCCCGCTTCGAGTGCGTAGGCGTCCGGTTCGTTGATCTCGTGCGTGAGATCCTCTTCCTCGATCCATTTGCCGGACGCGGCGATCCGCAGTTGCGAATCGCGCGCCGGCACCTGCTTGATGGCTACGACGATTTTCATAAGTATTCCGTTGGCGCGGGACCGGAACCCGCGTGATTGCGAGGGATGCCCGTTACTCAGTGTACCGCTTGAAGATCAGGGCGCCGTTGGTGCCGCCGAACCCGAAGCTGTTGCTCAGCGCGTATTCGATCGCCATGGGCCGCGCCTGGTTGGGGATGTAATCCAGGTCGCAGTCCGCGTCGGGCGTCTCGTGGTTTACCGTCGCCGGCGCCACCTGGTCGCGGATCGCCAATACCGTCAACCCCGCTTCCAGACCGCCCGCCCCGCCCAGCAGGTGCCCGGTCATGGACTTGGTCGAACTCACACACAGCTTGTAGGCGTGCTCGCCGAAGGCGCGCTTGACCGCCTTCGTCTCCGCCCGGTCCCCTACCTCGGTCGAGGTGCCGTGCGCGTTGATGTAATCCACCTGCTCCGGCTGAATGCCGGCGTCGCGCAGCGCGTTGCGCATTACGCGGAACGCCCCTTCGCCGTCGACCGGCGGCGCGGTCACGTGGAATGCGTCCGCGCTCATCCCGTAGCCCACCAGTTCCGCCAGGATATTCGCGCCCCGCGTGCGCGCGAATTCCAACTCCTCCAGCACCAGGATCCCCGCGCCTTCGCCCATCACGAACCCGTCGCGATCCTTGTCCCACGGCCGCGACGCGCGGTGCGGTTCGTCGTTACGCGTCGAGAGCGCCCGCATCGCCGCGAACCCGCCGATGCCCATCGGGGTGACCGCCGCCTCCGCGCCTCCGCAGATCATCGCGATCGCGTCCCCGCGCTGAATCATGCGGAAACTGTCGCCGATCGAGTGCGCGCTGGTGGTGCACGCGGTCGCCGTCGCCGAGTTCGGCCCCTTCGCCCCGCTGCGGATCGAAACGTGCCCGCTCGCCAGGTTGATGATGGTCGCCGGAATGAAAAACGGCGAAATCCGCCGCGGACCGTGTTCCAGCAGCGTCTGATGCTCGCGCTCGATTACCTCGAACCCGCCGATCCCGCTGCCGATGTACACGCCCACTTCCTCGGCGATCTCCGGCCCGATCTTCAGCCCGCTCCCGGACAGGGCGAAATCCGCCGCCGCGATGGCGAACTGGATGAACCGCCCCATCTTCTTGATCTCTTTTTTCTCGATGTAGGCGGCTGGGTCGAAGCCCTTTACCTCCCCGGCAATCCGGCAGCCGAAGGCCGTGGCGTCAAACTGCGTGATCGGGCCAATGCCGCTCTTCGAGGCCCGAATCGCCTCCCAGGACGCTTCCGTCCCGATCGCCAGCGGGGTCACCAGACCTACACCCGTCACCACTACTCTGCGCGACAAATTATGTGTCTCCGTTTGCACCGGTTCACCGCGTCGACCATCGTTCCCGGCGGCCCGCCGCGCCACCGGCGCAGGGACGCAAACCCAGGGGCTCCGTCAAATACGATGGCCCGCGGCCGCGAAAGGGTTCGCGGATGCGGCTACTTCTTCGCGGTCTTGTTATCGATGTATTCGACGGCGTCTTTCACCGTCGTGATCTTCTCCGCGTCTTCGTCGGGAATTTCGAGCTCGAAGGCTTCTTCAAAAGCCATTACCAGCTCGACGATGTCCAGCGAATCGGCGCCGAGATCGTCGACGAACGACGCGTTGCTGTCTACCTGCCCTTCATCGACGCCCAACTGCTCGACAATAATCTGCTTCACCTTCTGCTCAACCGACATGAGTCCTCCTGGATTTTCCGTGAACGCGACGATTTTAGCTATCTTCGCGCAGAATGCGCAACTGATCCGGCACACCCCGCCCGGGCGGCATCCGCACTCCGAGCGGTGGCCGAAATCCACCAGATCTGGTGCAGCCAAACCATGCGGCAGTTTTGCAAGCCTTTATCTTACAACGAATTAAAAATGGCGGGCAACGTGCAATAGGTCCAGGCGAAGATCGAGGCATCCCTATGACCCGCATTGGCTCTCTCACTTTGACTCTTTTGACCGCGTCCGGACTGACTCTGGCGCAGACGCAAACCAGCGGCGCATGGCGCCCTGTGCAGGATCCCGCGCCGCCGGCCGCCCAGCAGCAGCCCGCGCCTGAAGCGCCCCCCCAGGACCCCGCCCAACCCGCGGCCCGCGCCGATGAATACGGCCAGCCCCAAACCCAGCCTCAGGCGCCGCCGCAGGCGCCCCCCGCCGCGCGCCGTTCTCCGGCCCCGCTCCCGCGCTACGGACTGCCTTCCCAGGTGACGGTCCCGGCCGGCACCTTCGTCACCGTGCGCGTCAACCAGGCGCTCTCCAGCGACCGCAACCAGCAGGGCGACTTCTTCTCCGCGTCCCTCGCGCAGCCGGTCGTCGTCAATGGCGTCGTGGTCGCGCAGCGCGGGCAGACCGTTACCGGGCGCGTCGCCGAAGCCGTCAAGGCGCGCGCCGGTAAGGGCGTGTCCCATCTCGGCCTGCAACTTACCGCGCTCACCCTGGCAGACGGCACTCAGGCCAACGTCCAGTCGCAACTCGTCACTCGTAACGGAACCACCACCCCCGCCGGACAGCAGGCGGCCACGGTCGGAACCGCCGCCGCCGCCGGCGCGACCATCGGCACCATGGCGGATTGGGGACGCGGCGCCCTTATCGGCGGCGGTGTCGGCGCCGCCGCCGGGATGATCGGGGTCATGCTCACCAAGGGCCACCCCACCGTGGTCGAACCCGAGACCCCACTCACCTTCCGCGTCGAAACCCCGATCACGGTGGACATCGCGCGCGCTCCGCAAGCCTTCCGCTTCGTCGGACCCAATGAATACGACCACCCCGTGGACGCGCAACTCGCGCGGCGCCCGCAGCAGCGCCGCACCACGGTCTACGCCCCCTATCCCTATCCGGACCCCTACATGTGGGGTTCCCCGTACGGCTGGGGCTATCCTTACCCCTACTACGGAGGCGTGATGCTCGGCGGCGGTTGGGGCGGATGGGGCGGATGGGGCGGCGGTTGGGGCCGCGGGCGCCGCTGGTGAGCCGATGACGCCGGGCGCCGCTACTTCGGCACCGAGACCGTGATGTTGCGGAACTTCAATCCGCCGGTATGATCGCCCTGGATGTAGAACGGCCCCGCTTCGCCCTCGTTGGCGTCCAGGGCGCCGCCGGTGATGCCTTCGATCTCCTGGTGATCGATTGTGGTCACGCCGTCCCGCACCACGGTCACGGTCCGGCCAACCAGCGTCACGTCGAACGTCTCCCACGTGCCCGGCTTGCGCGGCAGATCCTTCGGAGTGATCCGCCCGTAGATCGACCCGATGCGGCGCTCCGGCGGATTTGCCGATAGCGGTTCGTACTCGAGCTGCACTTCGTACCGCCCGCGCAGGTAGAAGCCGCTGTTGCCGCCGTCTGGGACGTTCACTTCGAAGTGCGCCTGGAAGTCCTCGAACTTGCGCGTGGTCTTCAGGTTCGCGCCGTGCGCTTCATTCACCAGCAGCCCGTCCTCTACTTTCCAATGGCTGTTGGCGGCGTCCCCGGTGGGCTCCCAACCGTCCAGCGTCCTGCCGTTGAACAGCGGCTCCGGCTTGCTCCACGCCTTCGGCTCGGCGTGCTTCAACTCCGGCGCGCGCACTCCGGCCAGCGGCAGGCTGTTGTTGCCGCGCTTCTGTGTCCCGCTGAGTTGGCCGCCGGACGCGGTCAACTCCCACGTGACCGCCGGACGATTGCCCTTGGTGCTCGCCGGCGAAATGGGCAGCACGAGTTTCGCTCCCTCCACCTTCGGCTGCCGGATCTGGTACACGTTGCCGCCCGTGGGCTGATACCAGACTTCGAGCGAGCCGCCCTTCTCCGTGATCCCGAGCCACGCGGCGCGTGTCACTCCGCCCTGCGTTACGTTAAAGTCCCACCGCCCCACGAACGGACTGCCGCTCTGCGCCGGGGCCGCAATCGCGCACACTGCCGCCAGGAGCGTGCGCCACAAGAAGGTATTCGTCATGCCCGCCAGTGTACTACGCCGCTCGCGCCTACCCCGCCAGGCTGAAACTGCGCATCGAGAGATTGCCGTAGTGGAAGCCTTCGTAGATGGTCTCCACCTTCTCCCCCGGCCAGGCGGCGCCCAGCGCGATGAAGATCGGCTCGAAGTGCTCGGGCGTAGGTACCGCGACCGACGCGTGCGGTCCGTTCGCGCGGTAGTGGAACAGCGTCTCCGCGTCCTCCTCCGCCACCCGGTCCGCCACCCAGCGGTCGAACTCCGCCGCCCAGGGGTCCACGCCCGCGTTCTTATCGGCAAAGTGGACCAGCCCCAGGTTGTGTACGATGCCTCCGCTGCCCGCCACCAGGATGCCTTCGTCCCGCAACGGGCGCAGTTGACGCCCGAGCGCGAAGACCTCCGCCGGCGGCGCATGGGGCAGGGAAATCTGCACCACCGGAATCGCCGCCTCCGGCCATGCCAGCCGCAGCGGCACCCAGGCTCCGTGATCGAGCCCCCGCTTGAGTTCAGGCACCGCGCCGGCGATGCGCGCGGCCAGCGCCGGATCCCCCGGCGCCGGGTACTCGATACGGTACAGTTCCTCGGGAAAGCCGCCGAAGTCGTAAACCAGCGGGGCGTTCTGCCATGCGGTGACGCGGATCTCTCCGCGGGTCTGCCAGTGCGCGCTCACGATGACGATGGCGCGGAGACCGGCCTGCTGTTTGCCGAATGCCCGCATCGCCGCGGCGTGAGCGTCGCCGCCGAGCGCGGACATCGGAGAACCGTGTGCCAGAAA
The DNA here is from genome assembly GCA_037442245.1 of Candidatus Solibacter sp. Classification (GTDB taxonomy): domain Bacteria; phylum Acidobacteriota; class Terriglobia; order Bryobacterales; family Bryobacteraceae; genus Solibacter. The sequence continues at coordinate 10,465 of JBBIQR010000037.1, forward strand.
TACGGTAGGGCTGCGCATCTGTTTCCAGGGTACTCTGGCGGCGGCCCGATGCACAGGGGTCGCGTCAGGAACGCACGCGCCCGCGCGGGGTCCAGGGCAGGCGCAGCCGCAACTGCAACACGCGCTCGCGCTCCCGTTCTTCGTGGAGCTTGCGCACCCGCGCCTGCAGGAGATCGCGCAGCGACACCATGCCCGCGATCTCGCCGGTTTCCCGGTCCACCACCGGCATGCGCGTGATTCCGGTCTCCGCCATCCGCGAGACCACCGCGCTCAGAGTTTCGCCGGAGTAGGCCACCGCCGGGTCGCGCACGATATCTCCCAGCGGCCCTTCCGCGCCCGAATCCACCAGCGCCCGCAACTGGCGGCGCGTGATCACGCCCGCCAGATGCCGCTTCCCATCGATCACGGGGTACAGGTGCTGGCCACGGTCCGCCGGTTCGCGGAGCAGCGTGTGGCGGATCTCCTCCAGCGTGGCCGACGCCGGCAGTGCGGCGACGTGCGTGCGCATCACCTCGCGCACGAACAGCACCTCCAGCGGGTCCGTAGCGTATTCGCGCGAAAGATGCAGGCCCCGGCGCGCGACCTTCTCGGTCAAAATCGACCGCTTGAGCAGCAGTACCGTCGTGCCGTGCGCCAGCATCGCCGCCACCAGCAGCGGCAGCAGGACGTTCATATCGTGGGTCAGTTCCAGCGCGAAGACGATCGCCGTGAACGGGGCGCGCATCGTGCCGCCCAGGATCGCCCCCATGCTCACCAGCGGCCAGAACCCGGCGCCCTCCCACGGCAGGAACATGGCTTCGACGCCGCCCAGCGCCGCGCCCATCATCAGCAGCGGTGCCAGTACGCCTCCCGAGGTGCCCGAGCCGAGCGAGATGACCCAGATCGCCGATTTCACCAGCAGCACCCCGGCGATCACCGCGCGCGGAACCTCACCCTGCAGCAGCGAACCGATCGTGTCGTAGCCGACCCCGAGCGCCTGCGGAAAGATCATCCCGCCGAGCCCGACAAACAGCCCGCCGATCGCCGGCCACCACATCCAGTGAATCTTGAGCTTGCCGAACGTGTCTTCGGCGGCGTACACGCTCACGGTGAGCAGCGAGGACAGCCCTCCGGCGAGCAGACCGGCGATCACACACCCGGCCAATCCCTGCGGCCCGATGAAGATCGCGTGCTGCGGCACCGGAAACAGCGGACCCAGCCCCAGGATGTAGCGCCGCGCCGCTCCCGCGGTGGCGCTGGCCAGGGCCACCGGAATCGCGCTGCGCGGCTTCCACTCGAACAGCAGCAGTTCGACCGCCAGCAGCACCGCCGCCACCGGCGCCGCGAACGTGGCCGCCATCCCCGCCGCCGCGCCCGCCACCAGCAGCGTCTTCCGTTCCGCCGCCGTCAGGTGGAACAGTTGCGCGACCAGCGAGCCGATCGCGCCTCCCGTCATGATGATCGGGCCTTCCGCTCCGAACGGTCCGCCGGAGCCGATCGAAATCGCCGCCGAAACCGGCTTGAGCACCGCCAGCCGCGGCTTCACCTTGCTGCCGTGGATCAGGATCGATTCCAGCGCTTCGGGGATGCCGTGGCCGCGGATGCGCTCCGAGCCGTAGCGCGCCATCACCCCGATGACCAGCCCGCCCGCTACCGGCACCAGCAGCGCGAACCAGCCCAGGTGATTCGCCGCCGGCGACGCCATCGTGGTCGAAGCCCGGCCGTAGTAGAACACGTTGGTGAAGAAGCCGATCAGGCGCAGCAGCGCCCAGGCCACATACGCGGCGATGACCCCGATCGCGATCGCCACCAGGGAAATCGGGACCACCCGCGGCGTGGTGGTGAAATCGCCGTACCCGGCGGCGTCGTGCCGGCTCATTGCGCCGCCGCCTTCCGCTCGCGGCGCAGCACCGCCTGTAGCGCGCGCGCCAGTTCCGGCCCCGCACGCTCCAACTCCTCGCGATGCGCCAGCGCCAGGCGGCGCAGCAGCGCGCGCCCCCGCGCGGTGAGCCGCACCCAGACCTCCCGGCGGTCCCGCTCGCCCGGATGACGCTTCACCGCGCCCCGCTTCTCCAGCCGGTTGACCAGTTCCACCGCGCTGTGATGCTGAATGAACAGGCGGGAGGCGATCTCGCGTACCGTGGGATTCACGCCTTCCGGCAGCCCCTGCACGGTGAGCAGCAACTGGTGCTGCCCCGGTTCGATGCCCTGGCCCGCGGCCGTGGCTTCGCTGAAATGCAGAAAACGGCGGATCTGCCGGCGGAACTCGGCCAGATCGCGGTACTGTTCGGAGGAGAGATCGGCGGGCACAAATATATCGTAACACGATATGAATGGCCCAAGAAAAACCGCCGGCGGATGAGGCCGCCGGCGGCGTGGAATGCGCGGATACCGGACTACTCTTCCTTGGCGACCACCACCGTGACCTCCACGCTCACTTCCCTGTGGAGGCGCACCGGCACCTTGAATTCGCCCAGTTGCTTGATCGGCTCGTCGAGTTGCACCTTGCGGCGGTCGATCGAGAAATTCTGCGCGGCGAGCGCGTCGGCGATGTCCTTGCTCGTCACCGAGCCGAACAACTGATCGTTTTCGCCGGCCTTCTGCGCGATCGTCACCGTGACGCCGGTCATGAGCTTGCCCAGATCCTCGGCTTCGCCCCTGGCTTTGGCTTCACGCCGCAGGTGCGCCTGCCGCTCCTGCTCCACGATCTTCTTGTTGGCGTCCGTGGCCGCCACGGCCAGCCGCTTCGGCAGCAGGAAATTGCGGGCGTATCCCGGGGCCACCTTCACCACCTGGCCGCGGGACCCCAGTTTCTCGACGTCTTCTCTGAGAATGACTTCCATGGGTTGCTTTCCTCCTGCCTAGTAGCTCGCCGCGAAGGGCAGCAGCGCGATGTTCCGCGCCTTCTTGATCGCGTCCGTGAGCCGCCGCTGGTGCGGCGCGCACACGCCCGAGATGCGGCGCGGCACGATCTTTCCGCGCTCGGCCACGAACGCGTGCAGCATCTTCACGTCCTTGTAGTTGATGTCGTCGATCTTCTCGACGCAGAAGCGGCATACCTTCTTGCGGCGGAAGTACTGTTTCTTCTGCCCGGCTACGGCCTTGTCGCCGCCGGTGGGCCGCTGGCTGGCGCTGATCGGCCGGCCACCACGAGTTTCAGCCATGGGTTATGCCTCTCCTTTCGGCTGCCCCGGCATCGGGGCGCCCGGTGTTTCGCTCATCATCTGCGCGATCGAAGGCTGCGCGGGCGCCGCCGCCGGCGCCGGTGCGTTCGCGGCCCTCCGCGCGGCACGCTGGTCGCGCTGCTTCTTGCGCTTCTCCAGCCGCTTCAGCGTCTGGTCGATGCGCACCGTCAGAAACTTCAGAACGAGATCGGAGACGCGCAGGCGGCGCTCCAGCTCCTTTACGGTACTCGCGTCGGCCGTGAACTGGAACAGCACGTACGTGCCTTCCCGGTACTTGCCCACGCGATAGGCCAGCTTGCGCTTGCCCCACTTTTCTACTTTGTCCACCGTGGCGCCCGCCGTCGTCAACTGGGTACGCAACTGCTCCACGTACTGGTCGACCTCTTCTTCGGCGGCATCCGGCTTTACGATGAACAGCTCTTCGTAAATGCGATTCATGCTTCCTCTTCTTTTAAGCCTGGGGCGCGACGATTGAACCTCGTCATGGCCTTTTCGACGCCCTCGGCGATTATGGAACGAACCCCGCCGGCTGCATAGTCGACGAGTTCCTCCAATTCCTTCCTCTGCGAGCGCTTTACCGGCGCCAGCACAAAATCCGCGCCACTGTTCAACGGGTGGCCCGGATGAATCCCCAACCGCATACGGACGATCTCGCCGGTTTTCAAGCTCTGGATCACGCTCTTCATCCCGTTGTGCCCGGCTGCCGAGCCTTTCGGTTTGATCTTGACCGCCATCCAGGGCAGGTCCAGTTCGTCGTATACCACCACGAGCCGGCCCGTCTCGATCCCGTGTTTTTCCATGAGCGGCGCGAGCGATGTGCCGCTCAGGTTCATGAACGTTTGCGGCTTGGCCAGCATCACCTCTTGCCCGTCGATTTCGCCCACTCCGACGAGCGCCTTCGAATCCCTGCGGGTGACGCGGATACCGTGCCGCTCGGCCAGCCGGTCCACCACCAGGAACCCGAGGTTATGCGGCGAGAGCGCGTACTCCTCGCCCGGGTTCCCCAGACCGGCGACCAGAAACATGCCTTACTTCTTCTTGGCCTTGTCCTTGTCTTTGTCCGCGGCCGCGCCTTCCTCTTCCTTCTTGCCCTTCTTGACCACTTCGGGCTCGGCGGGAGCGGCGGCGGCGCCTTCCGCCGGGGTCTCGGTGGCTTCGTGACGCAGCGTGACGATGTGTGCGATGACGGTCTGCGCGTCGCCGACCAGCTTCATCGACCCGCTCAGCGCCACTTCACCCGCGCGCCGGCTCTGGCCGATGTTCAGATCGCTCACGCTCACCGTGAAGCCTTCCGGAATCTCGTCCGGCAGACACTCGATTTCGATCGAGCGCGAGATGATCTCCAGCAGACCGCCCTGCACCTTCACACCCACCGCCTCGCCCTCGGTGTGCACCGGGACCGTGACATTGATGCGCTTGGTGAGATCGATCCGCTTGAAATCGGCGTGCAGCAGGTTGCCCTTGATCGGGTCCACCTGCTCGTCGACGACCATCACGGGCGTGTTTTCGCCGCCTGCGATGGCCAGGTTGAAGATCGTGTTCAGCCCCGAAGCCGAACGGATGATCTTGCTGATGTCCTTCGGGTTGACCGCGATGCTGACCGGATCCTGAAATGCCCCGTACACCACCGCCGGAATCTGCCCGGCGCGGCGCGTACGGCGCGCCTCGTTCTTCCCGCGCGAGGTACGCACCTCGGCGGCTACCGTAATATCTTTCCTCAACTGCTTTTCTCCTTCTCCGGCCGCGAAGTCCGATTCGCCCTTTTGAGGCTACGTGGGTTCGCTTTACCGGAGGAGTCAGGAGTCAGAATTCAGAAGCCGGAACGCAAGCTTCGCGATTCTGACTCCTGTCTCCTGACTTCTGACTCCCGTGCCTTCACACAAACAACCCGCTCACCGAAGTCTCATCGTGGATCGACTTGATGGCCGCGGCCATCAGCTTCGCGATCGACAGCGACTTGATCCGGCTCGATTTTGCCGCCTCTTCCGAGAGCGGAATCGAATTCGTAAAAACCACTTCCCGCAACGCCGACGCTTCAATCCGCCCGACTGCCGGGCCGGAGAGCACCGCGTGAGTCGCACACGCCATTACACTGGCCGCGCCCTTTTCGAGCAGCGCTTCGGTTCCCTTAACCAGCGTTCCCGCGGTGTCGATCAGGTCGTCCACCAGCACGCAATTCCTTCCCTCGACATCGCCCACCACGTTCATTACTTCGGCGACGTTGGCTTCCTCGCGCCGCTTGTCCAGAATCGCCAGCGGCGAATTCAGCCGTTTGGCGAACGCCCGCGCCCGCTCCACGCCGCCCGCATCCGGCGAAACCACCGTCAAATCCGGGATCTCCAGCGACCGGAAATACTCGATCATCACCGGCATCGCAAACAGGTGATCCACCGGAATATCGAAGAATCCCTGAATCTGGGCCGCGTGCAGATCCAGGCACAGCGCCCGGTCGGCGCCCGCGGTTTCCAGCAGCGCCGCTACCAGCCGCGCCGAAATCGGCACCCGCGGCCGGTCCTTCCGGTCCTGCCGCGCATACCCATAATAGGGTAACACTGCCGTGATGCGCCGCGCACTGGAGCGCTTCAGCGCGTCCAGCATGAGCAGCAGTTCCATCAGGTTCCGCTCCACCGGCGTGCATGTCGGCTGGATCACGAACACGTCGGCGCCGCGCACGTTTTCCTGCAGTTGCAGATGAATTTCGCCGTCGGAAAAATGCCGCACCATGGCCTGGCTGCGCTGGATCTTGAGCGCCGTGCAGATCTCGTCCGCCAGACCGGGGTTGGCATTTCCGGCGAATACCTTGATTCGATCGCGATTCATCTTGAGTACCGGCTGTGGGGCGGCCATGTGCCAGGGTCAATGTGTCCCGCCAGCGCGCGCCGCCAGATGCTCCGGTAGCGGGTGCGGCTGACCAGGCTTATGGTAAATGCCTCGATCTCCGTCAACGTTCCGGCTGCGCGGCGGGCCGCAGCCCGGTCCGGGAATAACCCGAACACGGCGCTCCCGCTCCCCGTCATCAGGGCCGCGGAGGCTCCCGCACGCTTCAACCGCTGCTTCCACTTCGCCAACGCCGGATGCTGCCCGAAAACCACCGCCTCAAAATCGTTGCGGAGCCCGGCCAGACCACAGGTGTCCCACGTAAGCGACTGGAAACTCAATATTTTATTTCGTTGTAAATCAGTTGTCAAACGGGGTGACAGGTCGCGGTACGCTTGCGCCGTGTTCACATGCACTCCGGGCGCCAGCAGAACGCCGTGCATCGCCCCCGCGTCCGGCAGCGGAAACACCTCGGTGCCCCGTCCGATGCCAGCCGCCGTGCCCCCCAGCAGGAAGTACGGCACGTCGCTGCCCAACTCCCCCGCGATCGCCGATAGCTCCTCCACCGGCAGCGCCTTTCCCGCCAGCGCCGGCAGCGCCAGCAGCACCGCCGCCGCGTCGCTCGACCCGCCGCCCAGTCCGCCCCCCATCGGGATGTGCTTGGTCAGCCGCATCTCCACCCGGCCTTTGGCGCGCATCGCTTCCAGCGCCATCCGGTTGTCCGGGATGTGCAGCGGATCGTCCAGCGCGATCTCGCTGCGCCGCCCCGGTGTGAACGCGATGTCGATCGTGTCCGCCAGCGAAATCGTCTGGAAGATCGTGCGCAGTTCGTGATACCCGTCCGGGCGCTTGTAAAGCACGCGCAGATCGAGGTTGATTTTGGCCAGCGCCGGGACCCGCGCGCGGCGGACGGTGCTCATTGGTCGTACTGCATCAGCGAGAAGACCTCGCTGCCGCCGAGTTTCCTCCGGCCGCCGAGAAACGTCAACTCCACGACGAAACCGATCCCGGCCACCACGCCGCCGCTCTCCCGCACCATGCGGGCCGCCGCCGCCGCCGTGCCGCCCGTTGCCAGCAGGTCGTCCACGATCAGTACGCGCTGGCCCGGTGCGACCGCGTCCTTGTGCATCTCGAGCGTGTCCGTGCCGTACTCCAGGTCGTACGTCACGCGCACCCGTTCGGCCGGCAGTTTGCCCGGCTTGCGCACCGGGACAAAGCCGGCGTTGAGAGCGCAGGCCAGCGCCGGCGCGAAGATGAACCCGCGCGCCTCGATGCCCAGCACCAGGTCGACCTTGGCCTCCCGGTAATGACTGGAGAGCCCGTCGATCACGCCGCGTAACCCGGCCGGGTCTTTCAACAGCGTCGTGATGTCATAGAAAAGGATGCCCGGTTTCGGAAAGTCGGGGACCTCGCGGATCAGGGTTTTCAGGTTGTCCATCGCTAGCGAACCGCCATTGTACTAGATTGCCGGACCCGCGCTTCAGCGGATGTGAAAGCTTCCGTGCTGATGCACTTCGGCCTCCTGCTCCTCGACGCCGCGAACGTCGCTGAACCTCGGCCCGCGATGCAGCATCCCGGCCAGTTCGTCCAGCGCCTCCTTCGGCCCCGCGGCGTACACCTCCACCCGGCCGTCGTCCAGGTTGCAGGCGTATCCGGACAGCCCCAGCGCCGCGGCGGCGTGTTGCGCGAAGTAGCGGTAGCCCACCCCCTGCACGCGTCCGCGCACGAACCAGCGGCGGGCGGTTTTGCGGGAGGCGGCCATGACTGTGTGCGCGCCTCTCAGTGTATCAGCGCCGCATCACCGCCTTACCGCCGGCGTGACGCCGTGCCGCACGACCTCCACCGCGCCGCGCAGCTCGGCAATCTCGGCGGATTCAGAAACCGCGGGCTGTGCGCAGTCCGCCGCCGGGCGGTGCCGCAGCGCCGGGAACGGATCGCAGAACCAGGCGCTCGCCCGCAGTTGGCTGTCCAACCGGTAACAGACTTCGTGACGGTCTTCGTCCAGCCACTCGAGCGTGCTCACCTGAAGATAGCCGGGGCGGGCCGTCAGCCGCGAGACGCGATTCTGATCCGCCAGCCGCCGGTTCAGCGCCGTCCGCGGAAAAAATACCTCCGCTTCGAGTTCGGCTGGACTGCCGCGGCGGACCGGCGGATGCAGCAGGTGCAGGTTCGCCTCCTTGCGCTGCCCGTCGAACCCTCCCACCACGATCTCCGGTACGCCATCGAGATCGACATCCGCCATCGCCACCCGGTCCAGGTGTCCCGCATGGCCGAAGAGTTCGACGGAACGCCCCGTCCCGTCCAGTGAGTGCAGCCGGCCGATGTGCGCCGGCAGACTGCACGTGACCACGAACAGGGTCGGTGTGCCCTTACCCGCCCCCGTCTCCCCTCCGCCTGCCAGCACCGTGTTGGTCACCTTGTTCTGCAAGTCCGTCCCGCTGGCTTCCGCGGCGGGTGGATCGAAGTGCCAGAGTTCGTTTCCGTCCCACGAGTAGCAGAACACCAGGTCGTGGCCGAAGTCCGCCCCCTGATGCACGAACAGCACCTCTTTATGTCCGTCCTGGTTCACATCCCAGAAACTTACCGGCGGTTGGATCGAGTGGTGCAGCAGCCCGCTGCCGGGGTCGATCGGCTCCTGGAACGTCTTCCTCCACATCTCGGTGCGCGCCGCGTCCAGCACCACCAGTTCGTTCCATTCCATCCGGTATGAGGACGGTACCCGATCGCGATTGCCGTGGTGAAACCACACGCTGTAGATCAGTGCGGCCGCCATCAGCAGCGGCAGCAGGACCGTGCAATACGTGCGCACTCTGGCATGCATCCACCACGGCGGCCCGTGCTCGATATGATCCCGCCACTGCGCGAGTTCAGCGGTATCGGCGCTGATACGCCCCGCCGAGCCGGGCATCCGGTGAACGGGCAGACTCTTCTCCCGTTCCCATTTCTGCGCCGTTCGGACGCTGACCCGCAGGAAGTTGGCAACTTCCTTCCACGAAGATAACTCGTGCCGCGAAGACTCCTCGCCCACAAGCGCCTCCCCGCTGGAACCGTTCCCGCCTGATTAATAACACGGCATAACTCGAATTACAAGACAAATCCGCCGCGCGTAACCCCGCGCACGCGCAATTCTGCGTGCCCTGGCGTGCTCTGCAAATGGGCGCATGCGCGCTTGTACGTTTGGTGCTGACTCGGGGCGCGGTTATCGTTTAGGTGGTTCTCCGCGGCCCGGAGCGTGCAACCCTCCGGCGTGGGGAATCGCTACGGAAAAGTTCCTCTCGTGGGACGGTTCTGGAACGAATGCTTAGTACTCCGCTTCAGAAGTTCGTCAATATATCCGCAGACCGCTTGCTGACGCGCGCGGCTCGGAACGGAGCCGCGACCGTGAGGGAGCGGTGGACGCGGAATACGAGACCGTACTTGCGAAACGAGGTACTAGTAATGCAACGGCTGTTTAAGGAGTGAAGAGATGACGTCACGATTGCTCAGGGCGCGCCGATGCCGCGTTTGGTTCATCGGCGCTGTGATTGTGGCAACCTGTTTGAGCTTGGCTCAAGCCCAGCAGGGCCGCGCCGGAACCGGCGGCGGCAAGGGCGGCGGCGGAGAGACCGAGACCGCGACCAACAACCTCTCTTATCCCGCGGTCCATACCGCCGAGGCGTCCACGGCGCGCGTCTGGAACGTGCCCGCCGGCGTCCTCGGCACCGACTATTCCTTTGGATGTGCCAGGCCCGAAACCATCGGCACCACAACCTATCCAAACACCTCGTGCGTGGACGACGCCGGCAACGTCCTCACCGCCGAGGCCTGCACCGCGCCTCCCGCCGGGAAGTGCGCGGGCAACTCGCTCGACCGCGTTTACTGGCAGAAGGTCGCCGCCAACGATTGGTGGGCGCAATCGTCCGGCCCGCTCCGTCCGGTGGACACCCACTATGTCGACTGGAGCGACGGACTCGAGAGCGTCACCTGGAAAACCAGTTCCATCATCCGCGTGGAGACCACGCCCTTCACCCAGTTCATGGGTCCCTCTCTGGAGGGCTACGAGATGTGGCATGTCTACGGGCAGGGGACCAACGAACAATGGGGCGTGCGCGCTACCGATGCGACGGTCTCTCTTCCCTACGTTTACCAGTCGCCCTACGGCATCATCCACACCCCGGCGGCGCGTCTCAATATCGCCAAATTGAACACCAGCCTCGCCTGCCCGGTGGGCGGTCCGCCCGCCGGCTCCGGGGTGACTCTCAACTGGACCGGCTCTTCCTGGTCCGGCCCGGGACTCGCGCTGCAACTCCGCGATATTCCTTACGTGGCGGAATTGAATGTCGGGGGCAAGTACGTCTACGGCTACAACTGGCAACTGCGCCGCGACACCACCGAGCCGGTAAGCAAGGCCGGATGGTGGCGATTGACGTTCTACACGACCGATAACTCCGCTACATTCCTACCGGCCACGCAAGTGTTTCCCCCTCCGGCCACCGCTGCACCTCCCCCGTTTACCATGTCCCGTTCCATCGCCATGGCGGTGGTTCCGGCGGCGGATACCGGAGCGCTCTATCAGCCGGTCGTGGACACGGCTTATAACCTCACTTACCTCGACATCTGCGTTACCGAAGGCACAGGCAGTGGCGGCGGTGGTGGCGGTAAAGGCGGGTCCGGCGGCGGAAAGTAGTTGACCTTGCTCAACCGGCCGGATGGGGCCGTCAAGTCCCATCCGGCCCAACCCTCCCGGTAAACGGGCAGGGCGCGAAGGAGACGATTATGTCGGCACTAAGTACTCAGTTACTCGCTTGCTTACTGCTTTGTGGCGGGGGTGCGGCCGGCTACGCCCAGTCCGCGGCACAGGGCCAGAAGGACGCGACCGGCCAGACCCAGACTCAGACCCAAACGCAGACGCAGGCTCAAGCCCAAACTCAGGTTCAGGCCCAAAACCAGGCCGGAAACCAGGGCCAGGGCCAGGGTCAGGGCCAAGGTCAGGGCCAGGGCCAAACCGGCAGCCAGGGTTCCGGCCAGGGGCAGAGCACCCCGGCAGCCTTGGAGTCACAAGGCGCCCACGCGGGCATCGTGGCCATCTACGACCTGTCCGGCAAACTGTCGGACATCGTCGGCGGAGCGGGTCTCGGCCATCCCTACCTGGAACTTCAGACAGTGGACCAGACTTACACAATTAAGGCGGCTCCCTACCAGTTCCTCGTAAGTCTTGGCATTCCGGCGCTGATTGGGCAGAACGTCACCGTGACGGTGGCGCAATGCCGGCAGGGAAGCCTGCTCGCCCTGAAGATCGCCTACGACGGCGCCGTGTATGTCCTGCGCGACACCAGCGGAACTCCCGTCTGGGGCAAACAGTCCGCGGACCCCGCGTCCGTCAGCGCCGCCGGTGGTTCTTTGGTGGACGCCGCTTCGATTACTACCCTGACCGTCGTGGTCGAGAAGATCGGCGTGAGTCTGCTCTCGAACCAGGTCCGGATTCTGGTCCGCACGCAGGAGCAACAACTCGCCTGGATTTCGCTCGGCCCCGCGGAACTCCTTCTCGGCCAGGGCTTCGAACTCGAGGCCGGCGACCAGGTCCGGATCCTGCTCGCGGTCCGCACGGCAACCCGGGAGTGGCTCGCCCTGCAGATCAGCAATCCGGAAACCGGCCAGATGGCCCAGCTCCGTGACATGGCCGGCTATCAGTACGCGCTGAAATAGCCGGCCGGCCGGCGCGGGATGATACGGGACCTTCCCCGAGGGGTCTCCGTAGGCAGGAGGCTGGCGCGCTGTCGTGACGCGCCAGCCTCTATGCTCTATTCCCACCCACTTACTACTGCACTAACTCCGAGTTCATCGTCGCTCCGCCCATCGACGCCATGACCGCCGACAACTTCACTGGCACCCGCGTCTCCTTGGCGATCCACACCGTGGCCTTGTCGGCGCCCCCGTCGGCCGAAGCGATCTCGACCTTGAACGCGTCGAACTTGCCCGCCGCCACCGTCACCACTTCGCTACCCACCACCTTCAACTCGTGCAGCGTAGCCTTGCCTTTCTGCACGTCGAAGTTGCGGTACGTCGTGGTGTAGCCCTCGGCCAGCGGCAGGCACCCGAGTACGTTCATGTTGGCCGCGCCGTCGGCGAACAGCGGCCCGCCCAGGTCCGCGTCGACCGCGCGCGCCTGCCCGCCCATGCTCATCTTTCCGGTGGCCTTGCCGCCCGGAAAATCGAGATCGATCGCCACCGGTCCCTGGTGCACGCTCCGTTTCCGCACGATCAGCGTGCCCTTCTCGATCGTAGTCACGTCCGTCGCCGCACCCATCGGGGTCTCGACGGTTTCCGTGGCGACCCACGCGCCGTTCTCCTCCTGGATGCCGGTCGTCGTCTTCAGACTCAATTGCTGCCCGCCGAGGGCGAGTTTGGCGGCGTACTTCCACGTTCCCGGCTTGAGGTCCACTGCCGGCTTGGGCGCTCCCACCGCCGAAGCGTCCACCTTCTTCGCCAGAGCCACGGTCTTGGGATCGACCGTGATTTCGGCCAACCGCTTCACCACCTCGGGAGTGCCGCCTTCCTGGTAGCGCCCGTCGAGTTGCCTGGCGAGGAATTTCTCGGCCGCCAGGAACATCGCCATGTTGTTCACCGGGCGCGCGAAGCCGTGGCCTTCGTCCGGCGCCAGCAGGTACTCCACCGGGAAACCGCGGTCGCGCAGCGCGATCACGATCTGCTCCGCCTCGCGCCGGTTGACCCGCGGATCGTTGGCGCCCTGCACCACCATCAGCGGCGTCTTGATCTTGCCCGCGGAGTGGAGCGGCGAGCGCTCCTCCATCCACGCCTTCCCGGCGGGAGTGCCCGGGTCCGCCATCCGCGCGTACATCAGCTTGCGTCCCGCCTCCCAATACGGTGGGATCGCATCCAGCAGGGTCATCAGGTTGGAAGGCCCGACGATGTCCACCGCCGCGCGGTACACATCCGGTGTGAACGCCACGCCGGCCAGCGTCGCGTAACCGCCGTAGGACCCGCCCAGGATGCCGATCCGCCTGGGGTCCGCCGTGCCGCGCGCGATCAGATACTTCACGCCCCAGGTGACATCGTCCTGCATCTTGCGCCCCCATTCGCCGTTGCCGGCGTTGAGGAATTTCTTGCCGTATCCCGTGGACCCCCGGAAGTTCGGCATCAGCACCGCGTAGCCGCGATTGGCGAAAAACTGCGCCAGGCTGCTGTAACCCCAGTAATCCCGCGCCCACGGTCCCCCGTGCGGGATCACGAGCGTGGGCAGACCCTTCGCCGGCAGACCTTTGGGAACCGTCAGGTAGGCCGGAATCTCCAGCCCGTCGGACGACGGGTACCGCACCGGCTCCATCGGCGCGAGCCACGCGCGGTCGATCTTCTCGCGCACCTTGTACTGGAGCTTCAGCGTCTTCGCCTTGCGGTCGAAAAGGTACACTTCGCCGGGATCGGTATCTCCCGACGCGGACACCAGCCACAGCCGTTCATCCCGCGTCCGGGAAACCGCGTCGACTTCCTTGCCCGGAAACTTCGCGTTCAGCCACTTATAATCGGCCGCGTAGGACTTATCCCGGAAATAGCGGCGTGGTTTGTCGTCGATGTAAGTGGTTGCCGCCAGTTCGTCGGTCACCTCGGAGAAAGTCGCGCTGCCGAAATCCACGCGCTTAAGCGGGTCGGACTCCACCTTCCCGGTCTTTCCCGTGGCCGCGTCCATCAGCACCAGCTCGTCGAGATCGACCCCGTCCCCGTGATTCGACTCCATGTAGACCCGCTTGCCGTCCTTGTGGAACCGCACCGGGGAGCAGTCTTCGAACACGCTGCACGTGTAGATCTTCGTCATCCCTTCGGAGTCCGCCCGCAGCACCTCCTGATCCCCGCTATCGGCCACGTGCATGGCCAGCCGCAGTTGTCCGGAGAGGTCGAACATCCATCCGGCGATCTTCTCCGTGTTCTTGCGCACCAGCGTCTTCTCGCCGTTCGAAAGCTTCAGCTTGTAGAGGTCGTGCCACGCCTTGTCGCGGTCGTTGATCCCGATGTACGCGGTGTCGGGGTCGCTCTTCGGCAGGCTGTAGATCTCGACGACCACGCCCTTCATTCCGGTGAGGTCGCGGGAAGGCGGCGCCTCCGCCCCGGCGGGCGCGGCTGCCGCCGGATCCACCGCGTACAGGTTGAAATTCTCGTCCCCCTCGTTGTCCTTCACGTACAAGATGTAGCGGCTGTCGCGCGTCCAGAAATAGCCGCCCACCGGACGCTTGGCTTCCGTCGTCAGCAGGCGCGCGCTCGCGAACGGCTCGTCGATCTTCTTCACCCAAACGTTACGCGTCTCCTTCCACGGCTTGAGGAAGGCGAGGAACTTGCCGTCCGGTGAAAGCTGCGCGGCGGCGATCTCCGGATTGCCGAAGATCAGTTCGCGGTCGATCAGAGGCGGAAGTCCCTGGTTCGCGGCGGGTTTGTTTTGCGCGCAGAGCGCAACCGCCAGAAGCGGCAGCAGCAGGCACAGGCGTTTCATGGAGGCTCCTTCGAAGGAAATGGTAACAGGAGGAGTACGTCCCCATCCTCAGGTTTGTTCCCCCCACCTGGAACGGCGCTAACCGCGATAACTTTACCTTCCTTAACGGCCTTTCGCTTCCCGCCGCCCGAAACCCGGAGTAAGGATAAAGGTAGAGGCGAATTCACCAGTGAAACGTACCCTCGTATCCCTCGCTCTCGTGCTGGTCCTGGCCGCGTTGGCGCCGGGGCAGCGCACCGCGGAGCCGTCGGGGAAGACGTCGCCGGCGATGATGCGCCGGGCCAGGTCGAGCGCGACGTAGGTCTTGCCGGTGCCGGGCGCGGCGCCCAGCAGCGTCAACGCGCCGCACGGGATCCAGCCCTG
>JBBIQR010000038.1:0-24425 GCA_037442245.1 Candidatus Solibacter sp.
TCAGGTCCGCGAATTCGGAAGCAAAGCCGGCCTGGTCGCGGGTGAAATCGTAGCCGGGGACCAGGACATTCTGCAAGGCGGGGTGGGTGGGATCGACGCCGGTATCGATGACGGCGACGATGCCGGAGCCAGTGGCGTAGGCGTGGGCGCCGGCGTCGTGAATCAGGGCCATGGCCGGCTGGGAAACATAGCTTCCGCGGACCGTCGCGCCGAAGTAATTGACCGGGGTGTGGTTCTGGATGGCGGCGGAGAGGGCCGCAAGATTGGCCTGCGCCGCCGGCAGTTTAGGTGGAGCGGCGACGATCTCCTGGTCCGCCTCGAAGGAGACCACGGCGGGATCGGCGGCGACCTGCTGGATCAGCGTAGGCGCCACCGGGTCGGCGGCGGACACGAGGTAGACGGTTTGTCCGTCGTCGGTGGCCGGCTTGATCAGGGCCAGGCCGTGGGCGCTGAGAACCTGCGTGAGATTGGTCCCCGGAGCGGTCTGAAGAATGAACTGCGCGGCAGGCGCCGGGAGAACGGCGGCGAATAGCAACGCCGCGGCAAGCAATCTTGCGCGTGGGGGCAAGCTCATGCAATGCCCGCCATGAGCTTGGACAGGGGAATTTCGACCCGCCTTCCGCCAGACTCCAGGTGTACGCACAGTGTGAGCCCCGGGCGCACGCGGGACACCAGGCAGAATTCGCCAAAACGGTTACTGCGGGAACTTGTGACAATCTTCTTACGCGCTGTGAGCATAACAGGCACCGCTTCGACCGGCTTCCCAGCCTGATCCATGTCGAGCACCTGGCCGACCAAGGTCACTTCGGTGGATTCCGGTTCACAATCTACTTGCAAGTCGATCGCCATATTACCCGCATGATACACCGCCTGAGCCACAGCTTCTCCGGCGGAGCGCGCGCCTTCGAGAGCCGGGGTGGAAAGGGTGGAGAACACGAGCCGGGCGGCGAGACGCCGGACGGAGGTCCAGTCCGGAGCGGGTGGGGCCGTCTGGGAAGCGTTAAATACGGCCTCGGCGGCGCGAACGATGCCGGCCGGCACGGATACCTCGGCGCGGCTCTCCTCCCAGACACGGCGCATCAGACCGGCCAGTTCGGTGCACTCTTCGCACCCAGACGCAAGGTGACGTTCCATGGCTTCCTTCTCTGGTTGCTCCACCACGCCGCGGGCGTAATCTGCCCACTTTGCGGTGTCAAAATGGCGCATTCCTAGAACTCCCAACCATGCCTAACTGAAGTTAAGGGTAAACGAGTAGTGTGAAAAATATATCCTACCCGGCTTTTTTTACATAACTCCCCCTGTGCATTTTCCCGCAAGCAGGAAAGGCGCCCAATGATAAGGATGGGGATAGGTGGCGCGCAGTTCGCGGATGGCCTCACGGAGCGCGCCGGGCATATCGGAACTGGCGTTGAAATGCCGGTAATAATTACCCATGAAAACGGCGGTAGTGCGGTCGTTGACGTCCCACAGGCTGACCAGCACGTTGTGTGTGCCGGCGAGCAGAAGTCCGCGCATGAGGCCGATCAATTCGTCGCCTCCGACGACCAGGTTCAGACCCGTGCTGCAGCCGCTGAGCGTAACCAGGTCGGCGCGAAGCGGAAGGCGATACAGGTCGAGGAGGGTGAGGTGCGAGTCTCCGAGGCGGATGGCGGAGAACAGCGGGTTGTCGCGGCGGAAGAGTCCGTGGGTGGCGATGTGGATGAAGCGGCTGGCGGGCGCGTGGCTGCGAAAGGCTTCGCCGGTGGCGTCATCGCCGAGGAAGAGGCGCGCGGAGGGGAGCAGGGCGGCGGCGGTACGGGCTTCCTGCTCGATGTGGGGGGCGAGGCGGTCGGGGATGCCGAAGACCAGCGATCCTTCCGCGGCCGGGTTCGCCGGCGGACGGGCGCCGAGCGCAAACACGGTGGCGCTCGGCGTGTAGGTGACCTTGAAGCGATCGATCAGGTAGCCGTCGGGCGCCAGCAGCGCGTGGAAGGGCAGGTGGTGGAGGAAATCGTGGGGAGCGATGACGAGGTGGGCCGCGGTTTCCAGGCGGGCGCGCAACGGCGCGATCAGGTCGGCGTAGAGCTCGGCAAGGTGGCTGTTGGCGGCGAGATCGCTTCCCTCTCCGACGGCGCGGCGGTAGTCGTCGCCGAGCCGGAAGCGGCTGACCTGGAAGCGAAGCAGGCGCATGCGGGCGCGGATCTCTTCGGCGCGTCCGAGGGGGACGACTTCGAGGGAGCGGCCATCGAGGATGGCGGCGTAGAGGGCGCCGCGGGCGATGTAGTATTCGAGCAGAATGCTGCCGGACGGAATGGCGGCCTGGATGGTTTCGAGCGTCAGCGGGCCGCTGTTGCCCGGCGCTTCGGCGCGGGCATCGGCAAGCAGACGGGCGAGGCGGTCTTCCTGCTCCCGGAGGCTGCGGCGGAGTCCATTGATCCGGGCTTGGGAAGCCTGGCCCGAGAGGGCGAGCCGTTCGATCTGGCGGTAGTGGGAATCGAGATCGCGGCGCGTGTCTTCGATTTGGGATCCGGTCCCTGGCGAACTCCCGGCAGGGGCGGGCGGCTGCGCGATCAACTCCGCGAGACTGCGCGATTTGGCCTGCTGGATGTGCTGGAAGGCTCCGGCGGAATCGCCGCGGCGATGCAAGCTGAGGGACACCAGGCTTTCGTAGACGGCGAGCTTGTCCTTGAGGAAGGAAACCTTGGGCTCGTCGCCCCACAGGCGGCTGCGCAGCGCGTCCATCTCCTCGCGGGCGGCTTCAAACGCGGCGAAGGCGGAGTCGTGGTTGCCGCAGTGTTCCTCGATCTGGCCTTCGAGGAAGCGGGTGTGGAAGCGAAGCGTGGGGGTTGAGGATTGCTCCAGGCGGGAGACCGCGCGCGCCCAGATGCCGCGCGCGGCGGAGACGCGTCCGGCTTTGAGCAGGAGGCGGCTCTCCAGCAGTTCGCACAACAGGACAGGGCCGGGCAGAATGGAGGCGGCCAGCACGCGATGAGCGCGGCGGGCGAGCCGCCAGGACGAATCGGCGGCGCCCTCGCGCTCGGCGAGCAGGGCGCGGTACAGATCGATGAGCGCCGGCCAGTGGCGGTTCCGCTCGCCGGCGAACAGCGTCCGCGCCTGGCGGAAGAGACTGGCGGACTGCCGGACCTGTCCGGCGCGGCTGGCGGCGATGGCGTGCAGCACGACCGCTTTGGCGCGCTCGTAGGGCATGGCCAGGGTCTCGAAGCCGGTGACGGCTTGGGCGGCGAGCGCCGCGGCCTCGCGGTTGAGGTTCAACTCCAGGCAAAGCTCGGACTCGTCGAGATCGCAGAGCGCGAGGTGGTAGGGGTCGCCGGCGCGGCGGCAGTGCTCGCGGGAGTCGCGGTACAGGTCGATCGCGCGCAGAAAATCGCCCTGCAGATAGTGCAGGTAGGCGATGTTGTAGTCGGCCGCGGCGACCAGCGAGCGCAGACCGTGGCGCAGGGAAACTTTGCGCGCTTCGAGGTACGTGTCCACGGCTGGCGCGTAGCGTCCGAGACTGACCAGGCAGACCGCGATATTGCTGAGGACGGCGGCTACGTCGCGGGGTTCGCCGGCGGTAACGAGGGTGGCGCGCGCCCGTTCGTAGGTTTCGAGGGCTTCGGGGTAACGGTCCTGCCGGTAGAGGATGTTGCCGACATTGGAGGCGAGGCGGGCCAGGCGCAGGCCGTCTCCCAGGCGGCGGAAAATCTCCTCGGCGCGCGCCGCCCAGGCGTAGGCGTCGTCGTAGCGGCCGAGGTAAATGAGCGGTTGCAATCCGCTGACGAGGGTGCGGCCGGCATCGCGGTCGCGGCCGAGGGAATCGAGAATTCCCAGCGCCTCGGAGTAGAGTCCGACGGCCTCTTCGTTGCGCGAGGAGGCGTAGCTGACGTGTCCCATGGCGCGGAGGGCGGCGGCGCGCGCGGCGGGATCGTGGAGTTCGGAGGCGAGGCCGGCGGCGGCGCCGGCGAGCCGGGCGGCGCGTTCCAGATCGGCGTAGAGGAGGCGGAGCACTTCGTCCTGCAGGGCCTCGACGGTGGCGGTGGAGCGCAGTTCGGGGAAGCGCGCGAAGAAGGCGGCGCTATCTTCCCCGGCCGCGAGTGCGTCCAGCCAGGCTGCGGGGAGGGACGCCATGACTCAGAAGCCTCCCCGCTCGAGATCCTCGCGCAGGCGGCGCAGGCAGCGGGCGCGGATGAAGCCGATCGAACCTTCGGCCAGGCCGAGCCGGCGGGCGACTTCGGCGTAGGGCAGGGGAGGATCGTGGAAGAAGAGCATCTCGAGCATCCGGCGGCAGCGCTCGGGAAGGGCGGCGATGGTATCGCGCAGGAGTTGGGCGCGTTCGGCCCGTTCCTTCCACTCGGGGAAAAGGAGTTCGCGGGATACGGGCTCGCGGGCGGCGGTATCGGCGCCGCCGCTTTCGCGCGCGCGGCGGCGCTTCCACTGGTAGCACTTGTGGGCGGCAACCGAGAAGAGCCAGCCGCGGAGGGCGCCGGGGGCGCGCAAGTTCCGCAACTCGGCGTGCAGATCGACCCAGACTTCCTGAAAAATATCGGCGGCGTCCGCATCGCTCATGCGGTACTTCACGGGCGCGGAGTAGACCAGGTTCTTGTACTTGGCGATGAGGGCGGCCCACGCCTGCTGGTTCCCCTCGAGGCAGGCTTCCACCAGGTCTTCGTCGCTCCAGGTGCGGTCCGGTTTCGAAAACAGGCCGGACTTCGGTTTTGACTCGCTGCTATCCAATGAACGATTCCCGTTACGGCGGAGACGGCGCGGCCCCCGCGGCACAGTCCGCCGGATGGAGAATCGCGCGCACAAACCGAGGCTTCGGCATCATCCTAACACACGCTGGTACGGCCGGCGGCGTCATGCGTGGGTGCCCGCGCTTGACATCGGAAGTGCGCCCAATTACAGATAAAACTATCTGAATATCCTGATTCATAAGGAGAGGCCGTGACTGTATCATCCGAAGAACGGGACTTCGCCGACCAGGCTATCGCAGCTCATGCCCGGAAGCCCGGCGCCCTGCTCGGCATCCTGGAACGGGTCCAGGAACATCATCCGCATAAATACTTATCCGCCGGCATTCTTGCCTATATTGCCGAAAAAACCCGTATCCCGCTCGCCCGAATTTATTCCGTAGCCACATTTTACGCACTCTTCAATCTGGAACCCCAGGGCGAGCACACCATCTGCATCTGCCGCGGGACCGCCTGCCATACGCGGGGCTCG
Organism: Candidatus Solibacter sp.; assembly: GCA_037442245.1. Taxonomy (GTDB): domain Bacteria; phylum Acidobacteriota; class Terriglobia; order Bryobacterales; family Bryobacteraceae; genus Solibacter. The sequence goes on from JBBIQR010000038.1 coordinate 5,203, forward strand.
CGCAACCTGCTGGAGCGTCTCCGGCTCGAGTTGAACCTTCCGGAAGGCTCCGAAGACGGCGCCAGCAAGGTCTGCCAGACGACGCCGGACCGGCAGTATTCGCTGCGCACGGTCGCCTGTTTCGGCCAATGCGCGCTGGCGCCGGTGGTGGAGGTGGATCACGCGATTTTCGGACACATGAATGAGCAGGCGCTGCATCGCGAGCTGGAGCAACTCGAGAAGGAGCGCGAACAGTGATCCGCATCCAGGACATCGGAAGCTTCGCGGCGGTCCGCGAAGCCGGCATGGCGAAGCTGTTGCCGCCGCGCGCGCGCATCGGCGTGGGGATGGGAACCTGCGGCAAGGGCAACGGCGCCGAGGGGGTGTACCACGCGTTCGCCGAGGCCATCAACCAGCAGGGCGGCGACGCGCGCCTGGCCAGCGTGGGCTGCTTCGGCTTCTGCGCGCGCGAGCCGTTCGTCAACGTCCGGGTACCCGGCAAGCCGCTGGTGATCCTCGAACAGGTGCAGGCCAGCGACGTGCGCCGCATCCTGGACGACGCGGCGTGCGGCCAGGTCCCGGAAGACCTGGCGCTCTGCAAGATCGAGCAGTGGGATCACATCACCGCGCACATCGACTACGGCGCCGGATTCCCGAAGATCCCGGCGTGGGACTCGATTCCGTTTTTCAAACCGCAGAAGAAGATCGTGCTGCGCAACGCCGGGCTGATCAGTCCCGACGATATCGAAGAGTACATCGCGGTGGGCGGATACCAATCGCTCTATAAGGTCCTGATCGACGCCAACCCGGAACTGGTGATCGAACAGATCAAGGCGGCGAAACTGCGCGGGCGCGGCGGCGCGGGCTTCCTCACCGGCCTGAAGTGGGAGTTCCTCCGCAAAGCCGGGGCCGAAACCAAGTACGTGATCTGCAACGCCGACGAAGGCGACCCCGGCGCGTACATGAACCGCAACGAGATCGAAAGCGATCCGCACGCGCTGCTCGAAGGCATGATCATCGGCGCGTACGTGATGGGCGCGGCGGAAGGCATCGTGTACGTGCGGGCGGAGTACCCGCTGGCGGTGCACCGGCTGAAGCGCGCCATCGAGCAGGCGCGGCAGTCCGGCATCCTCGGCGAGAACATCATGGGACGCGGCTTCCGCTTCGACATCCAGCTTGTCGAAGGGGCGGGCGCGTTTGTCTGCGGCGAGGAGACGGCGCTGATCGCCTCGCTCGAAGGCTACGCCGGGCGTCCGCGCCCGCGCCCGCCGTTCCCGGCGCAGAAGGGGCTGTACGGGTGTCCGACAAATATCAACAACGTCGAGACCTGGTACAACGTGGCCCCGATCGTGGCCAGGGGACCGGCATGGTTCAGCGAAACCGGCAGCACGCGCAGCGCGGGCACGAAGGTGTTCTCGCTGGTGGGTAAGGTCGCCAACACGGGGCTGGTGGAGATGCCGCTGGGCACGCCGCTGAAGACCTTCATCTACGACGTGGGCGAAGGCAGCACGGGGCGGCAGGTGAAAGCCGTACAGACCGGCGGACCCTCGGGCGGCTGCATCCCGCTGGAGATGTTCGATACGCCGGTGGACTACGAAACGCTGGCGCAACTGGGCTCCATCATGGGGTCGGGCGGCATGGTGGTGATGGATGAAGACAACTGCATGGTGGACGTGGCGCGGTACTTCATCGAATTCACCCATTCGGAGTCCTGCGGCAAGTGCATCCCGTGCCGGGTGGGGCTGGACAAATCGCTCCGCCTGCTCAACGCCTTCACGCAGGGGCGCGCGACGGAGGACCACCTGGATCAGCTCGATGAAATGGGCGCGATGATCCGGGATACGTCGCTGTGCGGGCTGGGGCAGACGGCGCCGAATCCGCTGCTGACCACGATGCGCCACTTCCGGCACGAATTCGAGGACCACATTCGCGCCAAGCGGTGCCGCGCGGGGGTGTGCGGGGAACTGGCGATCTCGCCCTGCGAGAACTCCTGCCCGCTGCACATGAACATCCCGCGATTCCTGCAGTTGTATCAGGACGGGCGGCTGGAGGAGGCGTTCGAAGCGGTGGTGCTGGACAATCCCCTGCCCGCGTCCACCGGGCGTGTGTGCCAGCATCCGTGCGAACATCGCTGCCGGCGGCGGTCGCTGGATCACGCGGTGAACATGCGGGACGTGCACCGCGTGATTGCGGACACCTTCTACCTCTCGCCGCGCTTCGACGAGCTGGCGGCGCGGGTGGTGGCGCACAAGCTGCCGGCGACGGAGCGCCGGGTCGCGATCGTCGGTGGCGGACCCACGGGGCTCGCGGCGGCGTTCTACCTGGCGCTGCTGGGGCATGAGGTGACGGTATTCGAAGCCAACGCCGAGCCGGGCGGCATGCTGCGCTACGCCCTGCCGGAATACCGGCTGCCGCGCGAAACCGTCCGCCGCGAGGTGGAGTTGATCCGGCGCATGGGCGTGGAGTTCGTCTGCAACACGGCGGTCGGCACGGATATTTCGCTGAGCGATCTGGACAATCGGTACAACGCGGTTTTCCTGGCCATCGGGACCTGGAAAGAAGCCTGGGTGTATCTGCCCGGGACGGAGCTCAAAGGCGTCATGCCGGCTCTGCTCTTCCTGGAAGCGGTGGCGAAGGGCGAAGCGGTGCGGCTGGGAAAGAAGGTCGCGGTCATTGGCGGTGGCAACGCGGCCATCGACTCGGCGCGCACCGCTCTTCGCATGGGCAGCGACGTGACCGTGATCTACCGGCGCGAACGCAAGGACATGCCGGCGATCCGCGAGGAGACCGAGGCGGCGGAGGCGGAGGGAGCGAAGTTCCTCTTCCTGGCGACGCCGCACCGCATCGTCGGCGACGAAACCGGCGAGGTCACCAACATCGAGGTGGTGAAGACGAAGCTTGGCGAGTTCGATAAATCCGGACGGCGCCGCCCGGTGGCCACCAATGAAATCCGGCGCCTGGAGTGCGACACCGTGATCCTGGCGGTGGGCGAAGCCGTGGATCTGGACTTCGTGCGGGCCAACGGGCTGCGCATCACCGAGGCGGGCACGCTGGAAGTCGACCGCTTCTCGCTGGAGACGAGCCGGAGCAAGTTCTACGCCGGCGGGGACGTGATCAGCGGCGCCTCCAACGTATCCAACGCGATGGGCTACGGCAAGAAGGCGGCGCGCAACATCGATCAGCGGCTGATGGGCGCGTACCGGTGGAACCTGATCGACGCGGGGATCGCGTACGGCCAGACTCCGCCGGAGGAGCCAAGCCGGGAGGCGCGGCGCAAACCCGGCGAACTGCCACCGCGCGAGCGGGTGGAGAACTTCGAGGAGGCGACACTCTCGCTGACGCCGGAAGAGACGCTGGCGGAAGCGGGGCGCTGCCTGCGCTGCGATATCAAGGACCACCACTAGGAAACAGCCATGCCGGAAACTATTTCGATTCGAATCGACGGGGAATACGTGCCCGCGGAGACGGGCCAGACCATTCTTGAAGTCGCGCGGGCCAGCGGAAAATACATCCCCACGCTGTGCTGGCTGGAGAACATCACGCCGGTGGGCGCCTGCCGGCTGTGCATCGTGGAAGTGGCGGGCGTGGGGCGCCTGCTGCCCGCCTGCACGACGCCGGTGCAGGACGGCATGAGCGTGACGACGAACTCGGAGAAACTGCTTCGATACCGGCGGATCGCCATCGAGTTTCTGCTGGCGGAGCGCAACCATCAGTGCGCGGTGTGCGTGTCCAACAACCATTGCGAGTTGCAGGCGATGGCGCAGAAGCTGGGGGTGACCCACTCGCGCTACGCATACGGCTATCCGCGGCTGCCGGTGGATCTTTCGCACGAGCGCTACGTGCTGGACCACAACCGGTGCATCCTCTGCACGCGCTGCGTGCGGGTGTGCGCGGAGGTGGAGGGCGCGCACGTGTGGGACGTTTCGTCGCGCGGCATCGGCAGCATGGTGGCGTGCGACATGAACCGCCCCTGGGGAGAATCGCAGACCTGCACGAATTGCGGCAAGTGCGTGCAGGTGTGTCCCACGGGGGCGCTGGCGGAGAAAGGCTACGCGGTAGAGGAGATGTCCAAGCGCGGCGCCAACGTGACGCGCCTGGTGCGGCTGGGAGGGACGTTATGAGGAAGGCGAGACTCGCCACAGTGTGGCTGGATGGGTGCTCGGGCTGCCATATGTCGCTGCTCGATCTGGACGAAGTCATCCTCGAAGTGGCCAAACGGGTGGAGGTGGTGTACGGGCCGCTGGTGGACGCGCAGGAGTTTCCCAAGGGCGTGGACGTGACGCTGGTGGAAGGCGCGGTCAGTTCGCAGGACGATCTGGAACTGGTGCACACGATCCGCAAGCGCAGCAAAATCGTGGTCGCGCTGGGAGATTGCGCGGTCAGCGGCAACGTGCCGTCGATGCGGAATCCGCATCCGGCGCGCAAACTGCTGGAGCGCATCTATATGGAAGGGGCGGACACGAACCGGTGCGTCCCGGCCGACGGCGTGCCGGCGCTGTTGCGGCAGGCGGTGCCGGTGCAGGAAGTGGTGAAGGTGGACCTGCACGTGCCGGGCTGCCCGCCGCCCCCGCGCGCCATCGGGTACGTGCTGATGGAACTGATCGAGGGCCGCATCCCGGACCTCGGCACGAAAGTGAAATTCGGATAGGGGAAGCGCCATGAAAAAACTAGTCATCCATCCCGTCACCCGCATCGAGGGCCACGCCAAGATCGACGTCTACCTGGACGACGCCGGGCATGTGGCGGATACGCACTTCCACGTGACCCAGGTTCGGGGCTTCGAAAAGTTCACCGAGGGGCGCCCCTACTACGAGATGCCGGGGATCACGGCGCGCATCTGCGGCATCTGCCCGATCAGCCATCAACTGGCGTCGGCCAAGACGTGCGACGCCATCATGGCGGTGACTCCGCCGCCCGCGGCGGTGCAGTTGCGCGAACTGGTGCACTGCGCGCAGTTCGTGCAGAGCCACGCCCTCAGCTTCTTTCATCTTTCCGCGCCCGATCTGCTGCTCGGGTTCGACAGCGACCCGGCGCGGCGCAACATCTTCGGCGTCATCGAAGAGAATCCGGAGCTGGCCCGGGCGGGGATCGGTCTGCGCAAGTTCGGGCAGGAACTGATCGAGGGCCTCGCGCAGGAGCGCGTTCACCCCGGGTGGATCGTGCCCGGCGGCGTGAACGCGCCGCTGAAGCCGGAGGTGCGGGAGAAAGCGCTGGCCGCGCTGCCGGAAGCGCGCATGGCGGCCGAGCGCGCGCTGGACGTCCTGAAGGGCGCGCTCGACCGCTTCACCGAGGAAATCGCCCATTTCGGCAACGGACCCACCATGTACGCCGGGCTGACCGACGGCAAGGCCCAGCCGGCGTGGTACGACGGACTGCTGCAGTTCCGCGACGCCGCGGCCGGCTTCATCGCCACGGACGTGCGCGCGTGCGACTATCAGGAATTCATCGGCGAGGCTTCCGTACGCCGCTCGTATATGAAAGCGCCGTACTTCAAGCCGCGCGGGTATCCGGAAGGCGTGTATCGCGTAGGCCCGCTGGCGCGGCTGAACGTGGCGGCGGGCTTCGGCACGCCGGCGGCGGACCGCGAACTGGCCGAGTACCGGCAGCGGTTCGGCGAGTGCCCCGAGAGCTCGTTTCTGTACCACTACGCGCGCCTGATCGAATTGCTTCACGGGCTGGAAAAGATCGGGCGCATCCTGGAGCCGGCCACGATCCTGAGCAAGCACGTGCGGGCGCGGGCCGGGGTGAACGCGCAGGAGGGCATGGGGATGATCGAAGCGCCGCGCGGCATCCTGATCCACCATTACAAGGTCGATGAGTCCGGCGCCATCCGCTGGGCGAACCTGATCGTGGCGACGGGTCACAACAACCTGGCGATGGATCGCGACATCGGCGAGGTGGCGCGGCACTTCGTGGACGGCAACGACTTCAAGGAAGGGATGCTGAATCGTGTTTCCGCGCTGGTGCGGGCGTACGATCCGTGCCTGAGCTGCTCCACCCACGCCAACGGCATGCCGGCTGTGACCATTGCGCTCCGGTCCCATGACGGCGACCTGATTAAAATGGTGGATTGACGCCACTCATTGAACTTCACAATGTCACCGTCCGGCGCGAGGAGCGTGTCGCGCTGGACGGAGTGACCCTGGCGATCGCGCAGGGCGAGCACGCCGCCATCATCGGGCCCAACGGCTCGGGGAAATCGACGCTCATCAAGCTGATCTCGCGCGAGTTGTATCCGGTGCTCCAGGACCAGCCGTGGAGCATGCGGATCCTGGGCGAGGAGCGCTGGCGGCTGTTCGATCTGCGCAACAGGCTGGGGATCGTGTCCAACGACTGGATGCAGATGTGCACCTGCGCGTTTTCCGCGCACGAGATCGTGCTCAGCGGATTCTTCGGCAGCGTCGGGGTGTGGCCGTACCACGAGGTCACCCCGGCGATGGAGGAGAAAACGCGCGAAGTGATGGACCTGCTCGAGATCTCACACCTCGCGGAGCGCAACACGCTGGAGCTTTCGAGCGGCGAGGCGAGGCGGATCCTGCTCGCGCGGGCGCTGGTGCACGAACCGCAGGCGCTGGTGCTCGACGAGCCAAGCAACAGCCTGGACCTCCACGCGACCCACGAACTGCGCGAAGTGCTGCGCAAACTGGCGGCCAGGGGGATTACGATCCTGATGGTCACCCACCACTTGCCCGACATCATTCCGGAGATGCGGCGCGTGGTGCTGATCCGCGGCGGCAGAGTGTACCGGGACGGCGCCAAGGAAGCGATCCTCAACTCGGAGACGCTCAGCGGACTGTTCGGGATTCCGGTGGAGGTAATCGAGCGCGGCGGGTATTACCACGTGCTGTAGGGAGATTTGGGGCCGGTTCTGAAACGCGGCCCCAAGCGGATCCGGTCTAAAACTGGACCTTCATCGAAAGCTGGATAAACCGGGGCAGATTCGACTGATCCATCGCCCCCGAAATCCGCCCGAAGTTCGCGCTGTTCACGTCCACGACCGGTCCGCTGAAGAACTGCGGCGTATTCGTCGCGTTCAAGAAGTCGGTGCGGAAGAGCACGTCCACCCGCTCCCGGATCCGCGTGTGCTTCATCACCGAGACGTCGAGGTTCCGCACGCCGGGCACCCGCACGGACCCGAGCCGGGTCGACCAGGTTTGCAGCGTGAGCGGCTGCCGGATCTGCCAGACCGGAGTCTCGCTCGCCACGCACCCCCGCGTCGCGCCGTTGGGCAGCAGGGTACACGTGTCGAACCAGCGCTCCAGGCTGCGGTTCGCCAGCCGCGGATCGGCGCCGGTCGGTGTCGCGCTCGACGGGAAGTTCATCGGCATCCCTTCCTGCAAACGCGCGATGGCGCTCACCTGCCACCCGCCGAACACGCCGCGCGCCCACTTCGGCGCGTTCGCACCGAACGCCTTGCCCGCGCCGAACGGCAACTCGTACACGCCGTTCAATTGCAGGCTCTGCGGAATGTCCCACGGCGCCAGCACCTTCTCGAGTTGCGTGTCCTGCGCGTTGGCGTAGTTCACCCGCTGCACGGTTTTCGAGTTGGTGTAGGAGGCGCTGAAGTTCACCCCGTGCGCCAGCCGCTTGTACACCATGAACTGGAAGCTGTCGAACTCCGATTCGCCGATCCCGCGGTTCAGTTCGTTGACGCCAAGGAACTGCGGATACGGACGCAGCAACTGCTGCCGCTGCACCGTGGCGCCGTTTAACGCCGTGCCCGCCACCAGCCCCGCCATCGGATTCGTTACGTTCGCGGTGAGGGCCGAGGCTCCCAGTTGCAGGCTCGCCAGCGAGATCTCGTTGAACGGCTGCGTCACCTGCAAGCGCCGCGCCCGGCTTCCCACGTACGCCGCGGTCACCAGCATCTGACCGGGCAACTCGCGCTGCACCTCGAACGAAAACTGGTGCGTGTAGGGAATCTCGCGCGTGGGATCGGCGAAGCTGAAGCTCTGTCCCAGGAACGTTCCCAGCCCCAAGGTGTTTCCCACCGGCTGCCGCACTCCGTTGGGGAAGGGATTGGTGAGGGTATTGGCCGGCAGGCCGGTCTGTATCGACGTCACCATCTGGGTCTGCTGGCTGAACCCCGGCGCGCTCCCCGGATTATCGAACGTCTGCCCGTAGATCAGCCCGTAGCCTCCGCGCAGCACCGTCTTTGGCGTGAGCTCGTACGCGGCGCCGAACCGCGGACCGAAGTTGTTCCAGTCCTGCGCGTAGATTCCGCGGTTGTTGCCGTTCACCCCGGCGAACATCAGGCCGCCCACCAGGTTCAGCCCCGGCGCCTTCAGCGGGCTGGGCGAGGAGGTGTCGAACCCGCGGGTGAGCGCGTTGAACCGGTCCGTCAGCGGTCCCAGGTAGTCCCAGCGCAGTCCCACATTGAGCTTCAGTTTCGCGGTGACCCGGATATCGTCCTGCACGAACCCGCTCCACAGCCGCTGCTGCAGCGCGGGCCACGAGTTCACGTCGATGAAACCGGATTGCGCGGTCCCGAGCAGGAACGACGCCAGCGCGTTGCCCGACGACGGCGCGATGCGCAGCGGGTCCGCGCCCGTGAACAGTTGATCGAAGCTGAAATCCCCTCCCGTGAAACCCGGGGTCCGGCTGTACTGCCGCTGCAAACGGAACTCGCCGCCGGTCTTCAGATTGTGCCGCCCGATGGTCTTGGCCAGCGTGGTCTGCGCCGAGTTGGTCTGCGAAATCGGGTCGTTCAAGGCCGGCTGCGAGCCTGCGCCTTCGTAGTTCGCCCAGTTGAATCGCGGAAAGAACCTCGCCGCCTGTCCGACGAACTGGGGTGAGAATCCGAGCGACGACAGGTCGTAGTTCTCCCCGATGGTGCTCCCGCTCTGCGACAGGAAGCGCGCCAGCCCCAGCCGGAAATCCAGCACCGTGGTCGGATTCAGCGTGTGGGTCGCCTGAATCGTGGCGCTGTGATTCTCCCGCTTGAACGGCGTGTTTCCGCTGGTCTCGGCGATGTTCAACTGCGAGGTGGTCGAGTAGTGGAACCCGCGCTCCTCGGCCAGCGCGTTGCGCGAGTAGCGCACGAACAGCCGCGTCCGGTCGCTCAGGTTGTAATCCACCCGCCCGGTGTACTCGGGAAAGAAATCGGTGAACTTGCGCGTTCCCCCGTTGCTCACCAGGTTGTTCAGCCCGCTGACGGGATCGCCCGGCGTGTTGCCGCCCGGGATCAGCGCGAACACGCCCTTGGCAATCGGGTTGATGCGCGACGCCGGAATCACGTTCCCGGCAAAGGGCGTCCGCGCGAGTTGCCCGCCCGCGCCCGGCTGTGTCGAAAACGGGTCGTAGATGGTCTGCGTCAGCAGGTTGCCGCTCGAATCCCTGCCGTAGTAGGTCTGCGAAAAGTCGCCGGTCCGCTGCAGCCCCGTGGGCACCGAGGTGGCGAACGGATCCGGGATCACCTGCCGGATGTTCTCGTAGCTGAACGTCGCAAACAGCTTGTCCTTTTTGATCGGACCGCCGATGTCGCCGCCGAAGGTGTTGATGTGCGAGGATTGCCGCGGCGTTCCGCCCCGGTTCGAGTTGAATGTGTTCGCGTTCAGGTGCGTGTTCTGCAGGTACTCGAACACCGAGCCGTGAACCTGGTTGGTCCCGCTCTTGGTGATGATGTTCACCACGCCGCCGGTGGTCCAGCCATATTCGGCATCGTACGAGGTGGTCTGCACCTTGAACTCGCCGGTCGCCTCCGCCTGCGGCACGTACGCCACCTGCCGCGCGCTGGCCAGGTTGGAGACGCCGTCGATCAGCACCTCGTTGCCGAACGGCTGACCGCCGCTGATCGCCATGCTCGACGAGCCCAGAATGTCGAAGGGCCGCAACCGCGTCACCGACGCCGTCACCGCGATGCCCGGCGCCGACCACGCGTTGGCGAAAATGTTCCGCCCCTGTAGCGGCGTGTTCAAGACGCGGTTCGACTCGATGTTCAGCCCCCGGTCGGCCGATTCCGTCTCGATCACCGGCGCGTCGCCCGTTACCAGGACGCTCTGGTTCACTTCTCCGACCACCAGCCCGACGTCGATCACCGCTTTCTCCGCCACCCCCAGGTTCAGCCCGTCCCGCACCGCCACCTTGAACCCGGTCTTCTGCACCGTCAGGGTATACGCTCCAGGCGTGAGAAACGGAATCTGGTACGTGCCGTCGGAACTCGTCACGGTGCTCAGGCTCGTGCCCGTCGCAGGTGCTTTGGCCGTCACCGCCGCGCCCGCAACCGCCGCGCCGGATGGATCGGTCACTTTCCCGGACAGGGTGGCCCGGTATTCCTGCCCGTATACCGGGAGGCTCAAAATCAGTCCCACCGGCAGTAGAAAACGCATGACTTCCCTCTTCATGGCAAGACTCCTTGGTCTCAGACAGCTAGACTTGGCAATGTGGCAGAGTGTATACTTCTCGTATACCGAAGTCAAGAGTTCGGTATACTGGAGACGATGCCAGGAGTCAACGCCAAACCCGAAAACCTCCGCGCCAAGGCGTACCAGCACATCCGGACGAAACTCTTCTCCGGCCAGGTCACTCCCGGCGAAGTCCTCTCCGAGGAACACCTCTCGACCGAAATCGGTATCAGCCGGACTCCGGTCCGCGAGGCTATGGGCCAGCTCATCGCCGAGGGTTTCCTCGACCGTGAAGCCGGGCGCGGCACCAGCGTCCGCCGTCCCAGCCGCGCGGACGTCGTCGAGCTTTTCGAACTCAGAGAAGCCCTCGAAACGTATGCCGTGGGCAAGGTCGCGACCCACGGGTTGCCCGGTGCAGAAGCCGCCCGGCTCGATCACCTGTGCGCACAGATTCCGGTCCTCATCGCGGAACTGGAGCGCCGCGGCGGCGGGACCCTCGACAAAGACCAGATGGATCGTTTCCTCGCCATGGACCTGCAGTTCCACGCGTGGCTTCTGCGCGCCGCCGGCAACCGGCGCATCCTCAAGGTGGCCTACGATGCGCGCCTGCTGATCCGCATCTTCACCATGCCCCACGAAGGCCACACCGCCGCCGAACTGCGGCGCATCTACGAGGACCACTGTGGCATTCTCGCAGCGTGCCGTGCGGCGGATTCGGCGCGCGCGGTCCAGGTTTGCCAGGCGCACATCCAGCGCAGCGGCCGGGAACGCCTTGAAAAATACGATCGATGGGAGCGCGTCTCCCAAATCCGCCTCGAAGACCCCACGCTGGACGGCCTCGCGCCTCTCGACGAACCGGAAGAATCCTGCCTGTGACCCCACCTATCCGCCTGAATGGCATCGTACCCCCGCTGGCCACGCCCCTGACCGTCGCCGGGGCGCTCGACCTCGACGGTCTGCACGCGCTGATTGCGCACGAACTCTCGGGTGGCGTCTCGGGCCTGTTCCTGCTGGGCACCACCGGTGAGGGTCCGCACCTGGCGCCGCCGCTGCGCCGGGATCTCGTGACGCAGGCCTGCCGCGAGGTCTCCGGCCGAGTTCCCGTCCTCGCCGGATTATGCGATGCCAGCACCGCGGCCAACCTGCGGTTCGCGGATTTCGCGGCCGGAGCGGGCGCCTCCGCGCTGGTCCTCACCCCGCCCTACTACATGCCGCTGAGCCAGGAGGAACTGCTCGCCTACCTGGACCGCGTCATTCCCCAACTGCCGCTGCCCGTCTACCTCTACAACATCCCCAGCCTGACCAAGATCCACTTCGCGCCGGCGACGGTGAAGCGGGCCGCGGCCTCGCTTCCCATCGCGGGCCTCAAGGACAGTTCCAACGATCTGGGCTACTTCGCCGCGCTCCGGGCACAACTCCCGCGCGACACCGGCTTTCAGTTATTCTGCGGACCGGAGGAGATCCTGCTCGACGCCATGCGGCTGGGCGCCGATGGCGGCGTCTGCGGCGGCGCCAATCTCTTCCCCCGGCTCTATGTGGACCTCTACCAGCACGCCGCCCACGGCCGCTGGGACGCAGCCGCCGAAATCCAGGAGCGAGTCCGCGCCCTCTCCGCCGTAGTCTACGCGCAAACCGCCGATGCTACGTCCTACCTGCGCGGACTCAAGGCCGCGATGGAGGTACTGGGCCTCTGCCGGCCCCACTTCGCCGAGCCTCTCGCGCCGCTTCCCGAAGCGAACGTGTCCGCCATCCGCGCCTTCCTGGCCACGGCTCCATAAACACACAACGGCACTGTCCTCTCACGAGGCAGTGCCGCGAAAAATGTCGATTGGGAAGAACCGGAGAGGACTACGCGACTTTCTGAACTTTTCCGTCGCGAATGCAGGACGTGCAAACCCGGATGCGGCGTCCCGCACCGTGGATGAGGGCGCGAACGCTCTGGAGGTTGATGTTCCAGCGCCGCTTGGTGACGTTGTGCGCGTGGCTGATGCGGCTACCGAACTTGGGACCGCGCCCGCAAATCTCGCAAACTTGAGCCATAAAGCAGAAATCTCCCGTGCTGATCGAAAACATCAGTATAGCAGAACCGGTCCGGGCGCGCTTTGGCGGCGTAACGTCCACGCAATGTCCTACCATGGACGGCATACAGCGGAATAAGCAGATGCCGCGCCCTGCGCTCCAGACAACCCGGCCCACCCTTCTGATCCGCGGCCTCTACGTGCTGGCGCTCATCGGCGTCCTTCCCGTGCTCGTCTGGAACGGTGTGGTGCAGCAATTCAACGCCAGCCTGAGCGACGTGCTGCTGCGCGTCCGCGGCCCGGTCCACTCGAAAGCCGTCGACGAGATCGTCCTGGTGGCGATCGACGATTCCACCGCGTCGAAGTATGGCCCGCTTCCTCTCCGCCGCTCCCTGCTGGCGCAAGCCGTAACGCGCCTGGCGTCCTTCGGCCCCAGGGCTTTGGCTGTCGATATCCTCCTGGCGGAAGCGGGTTCGCCGGAGGACGATGCCGCACTGGCGCGGAGTTTTTCGCGGGTACCGTCCCTGGTGCTGAGCGCCGCACTGGGCAGCGACCCGCTGGCAACCGGGCGGTGGATTCTGCCCATACCGCCATTCGCGGACTCCCATTCGATTGGACACGTCCACGTGGAAGCCGACGCGGACGGCTGCGTGAGGTCGATTCTTCTCGAAGCGGCAGGGGGCGGCCGGCGATACTGGGCTCTCGCTCTGCAGGCGGTGCGGGCCGCGCTCCAGACCGGCGCTCCGCTGGAGCGGCGCGACTCGCTGGATCTGGGGACCACCCGCATTCCGGCAACAGCCTCGTCGGAGCGGCTGATGGCGATCGACTACGCGGGTCCGGAGGGCACCTTCCGCCGCATCCCATTCTCCGCCTTGCTGGACGACACGGCGAAGGCGGAGGACTTCCGGGAGAAGATCGTGTTCCTCGGCGCCACCGCGCAGGGGAGCGGAGATCGCCTGTTCACTCCGTTTTCATCGCGGATCGGGATGAGCGGCATCGAGATCCACGCCAACATCGCGCGCACGATTCTGGATCGGGCATTCCTGACGCCGTTGAGCGCGGCCGGGCAGTTCGCCGTACTGGCGCTGCTTGCGGCGTTATGCGCGCTCGGGATCGGCGTGCTGCGCGGCATGCGGCTGTACGCGGTTCTGGCCGGAATGGGGATGCTGATCGTCCTTGCCTGCTACATCGCTCTGCGGCTGGGATGGATTCTGCCGCTCGGCACGCTGCTGGCAGGATTTGCCGCCGCCTCGGGCGTCGCGGGAATTGGTGAATACGTCCTGGTCGCGGCGGCGCTCCGCAGGAGCGAGCGGCGGCAGCGGGAATACGCTTTCCGCGTCCAGGCCATCGCGCACGAGATCAAGACTCCGCTGACGGCGATCCAGGGATCGAGCGAGATCATCTCGGACCAGCAGATCCCCGATCAGCAGCGCAGCGAGATTGCCGGTATGATTCACCGGGAGTCCATGCGGCTCACCCAGATCATCCACACATTTCTCGATGTGGAGCGGATGGCCAGCGGGTCACTTTCGCTGGAGACGCAGGCAATCGATCTCGGCGTGCTCTGCGAGGACGTGCTGGAGCGCGCCCGGCTGTACGGGGCGCGTAAGGCGATCACGATCGCCGCATCAGTGGCGCACGTGACCGTTCCGGCGGACGGCGATCTGCTCTCGTTCGCGATCTACAATCTGCTCACCAACGCCGTCAAATATAGTCCCAAACGCACTACGGTGACCCTGACTGTCGAGCAGCGGGGCGCGGGCGCAGCAATCTCGGTCGTGGATCAGGGTTACGGAATCGCTCCCGGTGAGCAGAAGAAGATTTTCGACCGGTTCTACCGGGTGCGCGGTCCAGCCGATAATGAGGAAGGGACCGGAATCGGGCTCGCGATGGTGAAGGAAATCGTCACGCAACACGGTGGACGCGTGGAAGTCGACAGCCGCGAAGGCGCGGGTTCGCGGTTCACGATTCTGCTTCCGGGGCAAGGCCGATGAGCCGATTGCCAGTACTGGTGATCGACGACGAGGAGTCCATCGCGTCCACGATCGCTACCTTTTTGCGGGCGAAAGGCTACGCGGTCACGGTTATGACCGACGGCGAGGACGGGCTGGAGGCGGTTGGTGAGGGCCGGTTTCCGATCGTCGTCAGCGACATCTACATCGACCGGGTGACGGGATTGCAGATCCTCGAGCGGGCGAAGGCGGCGCGCTCGAATGTCGCGGTCATCCTGATGACGGCGCGCGGTTCGGTCCGGACCACCGTGGAAGCGGAGATCGGCGGCGCGTTCGATTACATCGCCAAGCCGTTCGAGATGAAAACGCTGCTGGCGGCGATCGAACGCGCGGAGGCGTTCCTCACCGAGGCGGAGGCGCCCGCCGGGCAGATTGACGAATCCGAGGCGTTTGGGAACATGATCGGCTTCTCGCCGCCCATGGTAGAGGTCTACAAGCGGATCGCACGCGCGGCACGCACCGGCGATACGGTGCTCATCGTGGGAGAGACGGGAGTTGGCAAGGAACTGGTGGCGCGCGCGATCCACGAGCACAGCGCGCGCGGGAAGGCGCCGTTTGTACCGGTGGACTCGGGCGCCGTGGCCGGCACGCTTTGGGAGTCCGAGATCTTCGGCTCGACACGCGGGGCGTTTACCGGCGCCGACCGGGACCGGCCAGGCGTCATCGAAAGCGCGCGAGGCGGCTCGGTGTTCTTCGATGAGATCGGCGAAATTCCGCCCGAGGTGCAGCCGAAGCTGCTGCGGTTGCTGCAGGAAAAGGAGTATCGTCCGGTGGGCTCGGCCGCGCCGAAGAAGGCCGATGTCCGGATTCTTGCGGCGACGAACCGGTCCCTGGAGGCGATGGTCCGGGAGAACAAGTTTCGCGAAGACCTTTTCTACCGGTTGAACGTGCTGCGGATCGACGTGCCGCCGCTGCGCGAACGGCGTTCCGATATTCCGTTCCTGGTGAAGCGATTCCTCGGCGAGGCAACCGCCGCCGCTCAGAAACCGGTCTGGCTGAAGCCGGACGCCGAGGCGCTGCTGAATGAGCACGCCTGGCCGGGAAACGTCCGGCAGTTGCGGAGTACGATTCAGAGGCTGGTCGCTCTGGGTGCGCCGGGACCGGTAACCGCGGAAGCCCTGCTGCCCATGATCGGCGGCACGGTCACCGGGGCGGACGTGGAGGATGAGGAGCAGGCCAGCGAATTAGGCGAGATGGAGCGGCGCCAGATCCTGCGCGTCCTGCAGGAGACGGGCGGCAACAAAACCAGAGCCGCGGAACTGCTCGGGATTCAGCGGAGGACGCTCTACAAGAAACTCGCGCGCATGGAGCGGGAGCAAGCGTAAACGAGCGAGGTGGGCACACCACCGTGCCCGCCTTGCCCAACTACCGTCAACAGTTTGGGGCAAATGACCCAGCGCGGGCCGGTGCCTGTCCTGGAGATGGTTGAATCATCGGGGTTAGCGCCCCACACCTGCATTGGCAACTCGATTGCACATGGGACGGTGACTAAGGACGTGAAACGTGCGACCCGGCACCACAAGAACCGTCGCCCTGATGGCCGTATTGCTGGCTTGCGCCGCTCGACCGCTATCGGCCCAGACGGTGGTGGCCGGACCGGGGCGCGTGGTCGGCATCACGGGCAATCTCTCGGTGCGGCACGCTAGCCTGGCCGCACGGACAGTTGCCTTGAACGAGACCGTCGGCGTGGGCGACGAACTCGTGACCGATGCGCGGTCGGAAGCCACCATCCAAACCAATGACGGCGGCACGGTGCACGTGTACCCGGATTCGCGCGTAATCTTCAACGATCCATCCTTCGGTGTCACGGAGTTTCTGCACCTGGTTTTCGGATCCATCAAGGTTCACATCGAGAAGCTGAGCGGACGTCCGAACCCGCACAGCATGACCACGCCGACTGCCGTGATCGCGGTCCGCGGCACGACGTTCAGCGTTTTTGTGGACGATACCGACGCGACTCTGGTGGCCGTCGATGAAGGGCTGGTGGCGGTGTCCAATCGTGCTTCTCCCGCCACTGAGGTCCTGTTACGCGCGGGGCAGCGGAGTTGGGTGCGGGGGAATCTGCCGCCGCTGCGGGCACAGGCGTTTCGCGGACGCTCCGAGCACGCCGACATGAGCGCGGGCATGATGCGGGGCATGGCGGGAGGTGGAATGAGCGGCGCCATGTCCGGCGAGATGGGCTCGGCCCTGAGCAACGGACGGATGACCGGGATGGCCGGTATGTCCGGCAGAACGGGACCTCCCCATTAGGAACCTTGTGAAGTGGCTACTGGCAACCCTGGTGATCCTCCCGCTGTGCTTGGGCGCGCAGGACGAAGGTGCGGCTATTCAGAAGGAAATGCGGAAGGTGGATGCTCTGGCCGCGAACCCCGATCTGAAACCCGTGGTCGTGGCCGCCATGGCGGACGGTCTTCAAATCCATCGCAACCATGTATTGCTGCTGCGTAAAGAGACCGGCAGATCGTTCGCGGCGATTTACGTATCCGAACTGCGCGCGCGCGGCATGAACGACGAAAGCGTGCTGCGGGACCTGCGCTCGCTGCTGCGAAACGTGGACCGCCAGATCGCCGCGAGCGGCTCCAACACGGCCGGGCCGGGGTTGAAGCCGGTGATGCTGCTGGAGACCGGGGGCGATCACACCGCGGCCGGCGATGTGTTTTCGCTGGTGCCGGAGATCGGGTTCGACTCCAGACACGTGGCTGTTGTCGCCGGCCTCCCGTACTATCGGGTTTCGAGCGCCAGCCCCACTGCCAGCGGAGTTGGAGACTTCTACCTTTCAACCTTCGTGCGCGGGCGGACGGCGGGCCTCGACTTCGGATCGGTGCTGACACTGGGGGCGCCTACGGGCGATAAGAACCGCGGACTCGGAGCCGGCAAGGTCACGGTGGACGCCACCGAAACGATTTCCCATCAGTTCGGGATTGCGAAACCGTGGGTGTCGATTGGGTTTGCGAACTCGGTGTTCGGCAACGCGGGCTACCTGCGGCCTTACATCGCCGATGGAAATGCCGCGCATTTCGGCGGCGGCGTCGATTTCGGACTGCCTCATAAACTGGCGGCAGGCGTAGCCGGGTTTGGACTCGCGCCGGTGGGAAATCAGGTCGTGTACAGCCAGGTGGTGATGACCGGGACCGCGAGCGGCGGCAGCCCATCACCCGTTCAGGGCGGGGGCGGAATGATGTCCGGCGGCGGCATGGGAATGGGAATGGGAACGGGAGCCGGAACCGGTGGAGGAATGACCATGCCTCCGGGAACGCCCATGCCATTCTATATGACGGCGCAACAGAGCATGGTCAGCGCCGGCGAACTTCGCGATTATGGGGCGTCGCTGTGGGGATCGATCCCGCTGCACCCCGGAGTCGCCTTCAATGCGGTTGTGACGCGCAGCGTTCCGTTCCATCTGACCAGTGTTCACGTCGGGATCGGGATCGATGTCGGGCGCCTGCTCTTTCCCGGGAGGCATTTCTAATGGGTACGGCGGGCACGGGCCATGTGCCCTTTGCGCGCCGCGCGGGCACGAATCGCCGGGGAGCGCGCTTGAAAACACGCGGGATCGGGGTCCACAGGCGCGGCGGGCCAAGTGCAATAAGGTTTACGAGGTCTGTTATGAGAACTTTTTCGGTAATTACGCTGATTAGTCTTTGGAGTATGGCGGGAGGGGCCGGGGCTTACGCCCAGATGAGCATCGTCAACGGCGCTTCCTTCGACGGTTCGCAGCCGATCGCCGCAGGTTCGTTCGCCACCGCGTTCGGCCAGAATTTGTGTTCCCAGACGATGATGGGCAACTGGATCGCGCCGGGGCAACTGCCGACCAACCTGGGCGGCTGCTCCGTCACGGTGAACGGAGTACCGGCGATGATGCAGTATGCTTCGCCGGGCCAGATCAACTTCATCATGCCGGGCGCCGCGGGTTCCGGGACGGTCAGTGTGATGGTCAATAACGGATCTCAGATGATGAATGGAAGCGTCGTGGCAGGCCCCGCCGGTCCCGGAATGTTCGCGTTGAACGGCATGGGCATGGGCGAGGGCGCGATGTTGAACGGCACCATGTGGCAGGTGGGACCGTTCAGCACGACCACCAACGGCCAGCCCACATACGTGGCGATCTACGCGACCGGCATGGATCTTTCGACCAAGCCGGCCGTGACCATCGGCGGAATGCCGGTGGACGTGGCGTGGTTCGGAAACGCACCGGGCTACGCCGGCCTGCAGCAGATCAACATCGCGATTCCTTCCGGCATGGCGGGCATCGGGCGCGCTCCGGTGATGGTGACCTCCAACGGACAGAACAGCAATGTGACCTTCATGCACATCCTCCCCACGAACGGCATGATGCAGGGGATGCCGGGATGGGGGCAGGGCATGATGATCGGGGAAAACATGGCGCGCGGCCACGAGATGAGCTACATGGCTTATAACGCGGCCAACGGCACGGCTCTGGTGACCGATGAAAACGACGATGTGGTGCGGGTCATCTCCTTGACTTCCGGCACGACGGCGGCGACCATCACGCTTCCGAGCGGATCGCAGGCGCACGCCATCGCGGTCAACGCAGCAGGGAACCTGGCGGCAGTGGCGCTGAGCGCGAAAGGTTCGGTCGCCCTCATCGACCTGAACCAGAACAAGGTGACCTCGGTGGTCGGCACCGGCTACTATCCGAGCCGGCTGGCCTTCTCGGGATCGAGCGTGCTGGCCACGAACGCCGCCAGCGGAACCGTTTCGGTGATCGATGCCGCCAGCGGTGCCATCACACAGTCGGTAAACGTGGGGCTGGGAGCCGGCGGGATCGCGGTTGCGGGAAGCACGGCGGTCGTGGCCAACATGCAGGCGGCGTCGGTCTCGATCATCAACCTGGCCAACTACAGCGTCAC
>JBBIQR010000039.1:0-2371 GCA_037442245.1 Candidatus Solibacter sp.
GGCGGAGGCGCGCATGCAAAGGGAGGCGCGATCCTCGGCGGCACGGCGGCGCGTGAAGAAGTAGCGCCCGCCGCGCACGACGGGAGCACTGACGGTATCGACGCGCAGGAGGGCTTCGAGCTTACGGCGGAGGGCGTCGCGTCCGGGGATGGAATCGAGGAAGGCGCGGGAAAATTTCTCCTGGGCGTCGATCCAGGCGCGGGTTTCAGGGGAGTTCTGATTCTCCAGCCAGCGGTAGGGATCGGTGATGTTGACGCCGTGGATGGATTCGGTGACGGGCTCGGCGCGGGTGGGCGGTGGAGTGAAATCGGCGGCGGAGAGGAGCATGGGAAGCAGGAGGGCAATCGCGGGATAGCCAGATCGGACCATGGGGTAGACCTCTGCGAGCTATGGTAGCGAACTAGAATGAGAACTGTATGGTATCCCGCACATTGTGTTTTGTGCCGCTGATGGCGGCTCTGGCGTTCGGCCAGGATCCGGGGGCGACCGCCCGCAAGGCGGTGGATCTGCTGGTGGCGGAAAAGCTCAGCGAGCTGACCCCGATGATGACGCCGGAACTGCAGAAGGATCTGCCGGCGGCGAACCTGGCGAAGATTCTCGACCAGTTGAAATCGTACGGCACGATGGAGAAGATCGAAGACCCGCAGGCGCGGAAAGCGGGGCCGAACACGATGGTGCTGGTGCCGGTGAAGTACACGAATCGGACGCTGAACATGCGGTTCCTGGTGAACCAGGCGGGCCAACTGGCGGCGTTCGTGATGCAGCCGGGCGAGATCAACTGGCACGCGCCGGCCTACAGCAAGCCGGACAGTTTCACGGAGCGGGAGGTGACGGTCGGGGACGACGAGTGGAAGCTGCCGGGGACGCTGGCGGTGCCGAAGGGCGCGGGACCGTTCCCGGCGGTGGTGCTGGTCCACGGCGAGGGGCCGAACGACCGCGACGAGACGGTGGGTTCGTCGAAGGTGTTCAAGGATCTGGCGGTAGGGCTGGCGTCGGAGGGGATCGTGGTGCTGCGCTACGAGAAGCGAACGCGGGCATACGCATCGCGGGCGCGGGCGATCAAGCATTTCACGGTGGCGGAAGAGACGGTGGAGGATGCGGTGAGGGGAGCGGCGCTGCTGCGGACGCAGAAGGAAGTGAATCCGAACAAGGTGTACGTGCTGGGGCACAGCCTGGGCGGGTACGTGGCGCCGCGCATCGCGGACGAAGACGGCAAGCTGGCGGGGCTGATCCTGCTGGCGGCGAACATGCGTCCGCTGGAAGACCTGGTGATGGATCAACTGGTGTACCTGGGGGCGCAGCAGAGCGCGATCGACCAGGCGAAGGCGGTGCAGGCGAAGGTGAAGAGGCTGGAGCCGGGGGACGAGGATTCGCCGGCGCTGATGAACAATCCGCCGAGCTACTGGCTGGATTTGAAGGGATACAATCCGGCGGAGAAGGCCAGGCAGCTTGGAATCGGGATGCTGATTCTGCAAGGCGAGCGGGATTTCCAGGTGCCGATGAAGGACTTCGAGATGTGGAAGGCGGCGATGGCGGGGGCCAAGGGCGTGACGTGGAAAAGCTACCCGGGGCTGAATCACCTGTTCATCGCGGGAGAGGGCAAGAGCCTGCCGGCGGAGTATGAGAAGCCGGGGCACGTGGCCGGCGCGGTGATCCAGGACATCGCGGGGTTCGTGAAGAAGTAAGCGCCCATGATGAACTTCCGGCTGCAGGTGTTTCGCGCGGTGGCGAAGCACCTGAGCTTCCGCAAGGCGGCGGAGGAACTCTACATCAGCCAGCCCGCGGTGTCGCTGCAGATCAAGGCGCTGGAGGAGGAACTGGGGCTGCCGCTGTTCGACCGGAGCGGGGCGCGGGTGAGCCTGACGGCGGCGGGGAGCGCGCTGCTGCGCTACGCGGGGCGGTTCGCCGAACTGGCGGCGGAGGCGGAGATCGAGCTGGCGGGATTCCGCGGCGATGTACGGGGGAAGCTGGCGGTGAGCGCGTCGCTGACGATCGCGCAGTACGTGCTGCCGCGGCTGCTGGGCGGGTTTCTGAAGCAGCATCCGCTGCTGGAAGTGCTGGTGGCGACGCACAACACGGAGCGGGTGATCGAGGACGTGGTGGCGGAGCAAAGCGTGCTTGGGCTGATCGAGGGTCCGCCGCGGCGGCGCGACATCACAGTGGAGCCGATTCTGGAAGACGAGCTGGTGGTGATCGCGCCGCCGTCGCACGAGTGGGCGGCGCAGGGGATGATCGACGCCGGGCAGATGCGGAGCGTACCGCTGCTGCTGCGGGAGCAGGGGTCGGGGTCGCGGCTGGTGGCGGAGATGGCGCTGCGCAAGCTGGGGCTGCGTCCGCGGGATCTGAACGTGATTCTGGAACTGGACATGAC
>JBBIQR010000039.1:2381-23906 GCA_037442245.1 Candidatus Solibacter sp.
TGGCTGGAGCGCGCCGTGGCCCTCTCCGGCGGCAAGGCGGTGCGGGTGGAGGAGGGGCTGGGGATCGGGATCGTGTCGCGGTGGGCGGTGCGGAAGGAACTGGAGTTGGGGACGCTGCGGGTGATTCCGGTGCGGGGGTTGAAGATGGGGCGGCACTTCAGCGCGGCGTACCGGGCGGGAGCGGAGCCGCAGGGGCCGGCGGCGGCGTTTCTGCGGTTCGTGCGCGAGGCGGCTGCTCCTTATCGGAGATAAGGGGGCGCCGACGCGGTGGGGGAGTTCGGATTGATCCAAAGGGTAGGCCGGGAGGCCTACCCTACTGGTTGCGCTAATCGGGAGCGGGGCCGCGCGTCTGGATTGTATGGGCCTCGAGCGGAAATCGTCATATCCTGGGAAGCAGCAACGTTTCCTTACTGGGGGAGTGTGCCGATGAGACGATTTCTCGCGGGCTTGGGCCTGAGTGTGTTGGTGGTGGCGGCGCCGGCCCAGGAAAAGCCTCCGGCCTTTGAAGTGGCGTCCGTCAAACCGGCGGCGCCGCAGCCGCAGGGCCGGATGATGGTGCGGATGGGCGGCGATGCGGGCCGCGTGGACTACTCGAACGTGTCGCTGAAGGACGTGCTGGCGCGAGCATACGGCGTCAAACGCTACCAGATCAATGGGCCGGGTTGGCTGGAAAGCGAGCGCTACGACATCACCGCGAAGGTTCCGGACGGAGTCAATCCGGACCAAGTGCCGGCGATGCTGCAGGTGCTGCTCGCCGAGCGCTTCAAGATGGCGGCGCACAAGGAGACCAAGGAGCAATCGGTGTACGCGCTGATTCCCGGCAAAGGCGGTCCGAAGCTCACCAAATCGGAAATCGAGACGAAGCCCGATGCCAAGCCGCCGGTGGGTCCGGACGGGCGGCCGATGCCGCGGGGCGGGCGGGGCATGATCATGATGCAGGTAGGCGCTCCAGCCAGCAGTACCGCCCAGATGAAGGCCATCGGCATCACGATGGCGGCGTTCAGCGACATGCTGTCCAACATGCTGGACCGGCCGGTGGTGGACCAGACCGGGATTCAAGGGAACTACGACATCACACTCGACGTCTCTATGGAAGACCTGGGTGGGCTGAGAAAGATGCCGGGGCCACCGCCGGGCGCGGGCGGACCGGGAATGGAACATGCGCCGGCGGAGGGCGGCGGCGCGGCGTCGATCTTCACTTCGATTCAGACCTTGGGGTTGAAGCTGGACGCGCGCAAAGCCCCCATCGAGTACGTGGTGGTGGACAGCGCGGAGAAGGTGCCCACGGAGAATTAAAGGGGAATCCCTGAAACCTGTAAGACTCCGGCACGGAAGGCAACTAAAGCTACAGGACGAGGCATGGGGAATCGCATCCGGAAGTATTTGAGGCTCGGTGTGGCGCTGGCGGCGTCCTGCGGGCTGCTCGGCGCGAGCGAGCATCGCGGGATGGTGAAGTTCGCCGGCTTGCCGCTGCCGGGCGCGACGGTCACGGCAACGCAGGGCGACAAAAAAGTGAGCACCGTGACGGACGCGCAGGGCGTGTACGACTTCCGCGACCTGGCGGACGGGACGTGGAAGGTGCGGGTCGAGATGCAGTGCTTCCAGGGGGTCGAGAAGGAAGTGGCGGTGGCTCCGGGAGCGCCGGCGCCCGAGTGGGAGTTGACGCTGCTGCCGTTTGACGAGATCCGTGCCAGCGCGCCGGTGCCAGCGCCGCCGGTGAATGCGGCTCCGCCGGCGGCGACGACGGGGGCGAGTCCGGGGGCGGCGGTTCCCGCGACGGCTCCTGTGACGACGGCAACGGCGGCGCCGGCGGCAGCGGTGAAGAAGGGGAAGAAGACGAAACTGCCGAAGGGCGTGCCGCCTCCGCAGGCGGCCAATACGGCGGGGGGATTCCAGCGGGCGCAGGCGGTGGCGTCGGGCGACGGCGCCAAGCAGGAGAGCACGGATAACGGCGCCAACCGCAATGCGGCTCCGGCGGAGATGAGCGCGACGCCGAGCGACGGATTTCTGATCAACGGCAGCGTGAACAACGGCGCTTCCACACCGTTTGCGCAATCGGCGGCGTTCGGCAACAACCGGCGCGGGCGCGGCTCGCTGTATAACGGGGGGCTGGGGCTGGTGTTCGACAACTCTTCGTGGGACGCGCGCTCGTACTCGATCACCGGACAGGACACGCCCAAACCGGGGTACAGCCACGTGCAGGGGATGGCGAATTTCGGCGGGCCGATCAAGATTCCGCGGCTGATCGAACGCAACGGGCCGAACCTGATCCTCAACTACCAGTGGACGCGCAACCGCAACGCGAGCATCTCGACCAGCCGGGTGCCGACGGCGGCGGAGCGGGCGGGCGATTTTTCGCAGTCGCTGGACCCGCTGGGGCGTCCGGTGCGGCTGACCGATCCGTCCGGTAACACGCCGATCGCGGGGAGCGTGCTGCCGGCCAACCGCATCAGCCCGCAGGCGCTGGCGCTGGAGAGTTTCTACCCGCTGCCGAATCTGACCAACGGCACGCAGTACAACTACCAGGTGCCGCTGGTGGGATCGCTGCACTCCGACGCGCTACAGGCGCGGATCAACAAGGCGATCGGGCGCAAGGACAATTTCTTCGGCGGCTTCGGCATGATGAGCACGCGGACCGATTCGACCAGCCAGTTCGGCTTCGTGGATACGAGCCGGGCGCTGGGCTACCAGGTGTCGGCGAACTGGATGCGGCGATTTTCGCTGCGGACGTTCCTCACGCTGGGCTACCAGTACAGCCGGCAGACGACGCGCGCGGTGCCGTTTTTCGCGGGCCGGCAGAACATCGCGGGGCAGGCGGGTATCACCGGCACCAATCAGGACCCGGCCTACTGGGGTCCGCCGCAGTTGAACTTCACGAGCGGCATCGCCGGGTTGAGCGATGGGGCGAACAGCGTGCAGCGGTTCCAGACGCAATCGATTTCACCCTCGCTGTACTGGTCGCACGGGGCGCACAACGTGACGATCGGCGGCGATGTCCGGCGGCAGCAGTTCAATCCGGTAGCACAGAGCGATCCGCGGGGGACGTTCAACTTCACGGGCGCCGCGGCGGGCAGCGATTTCGCGGGATTTCTGCTGGGCGTCCCGGATACGAGTTCGATCGCGTACGGCAACGCGGACAAATACTTTCGCGCGGGGATGTACGACGCCTACGCGGCGGACGACTGGCGGCTGAGCCCGTCGGTGACGCTGAACATCGGGGTGCGGTGGGAGTACGGTTCGCCGGCGACGGAAAAATACGGGCGGCTGGTGAATCTGGATGTGGGTCCGGGGTTCGCGTCGGTGGCTCCGGTGGTGGCGGCGTCGCCGACGGGAGCGCTGACGGGGAACCGGTATCCCGCGTCTCTGCTCCAGCCGGACAAGGGTGGGTTCGAGCCGCGGATCGGGATTTCGTGGCGGCCCCTTCTGGCGTCGTCGATGGTAATCCGCGGCGGGTACGGCATCTACCGCGACACGTCGATCTATTTCCCGATCGCGTCGCGGATGGCGCAGCAATCGCCGCTGTCGAAGACGCTCAGTCTGAACAACGCCGAGAATCCACTGACGCTGGCGAACGCATTTTACCTGGCGCCGAACGTGGCCACCGACACGTTCGCGGTGGATCCCAACTTCCGCACCGGCTACTCGCAGAACTGGCAGCTCTCGCTGCAGCGGGACCTGCCGGGATCGCTGGTGATGACCGCGACCTACATGGGGACCAAGGGCACGCGGGCGCAGCAGCAGTTTCTGCCGAACACGTACCCCGCGGCGGCGGTCCCGCTGTGCGCACTGTGCCCGGCGGGATATCAGTACCTCACGTCCAACGGCAACTCGACGCGGGAGGCAGGGCAGTTCCAACTCAGGCGGCGGCTGCACAACGGGTTCACGGCGAGCGTGAACTACACGTATTCGAAATCGATCGACGACGCGGCTCTGGGGGCGGGAAGCCAGCGCGGGGGAGCCGCCGCGGCGGCGGTGATCGCGCAGGACTGGCTGAACCTGAGCGGCGAACGGGGCCTTTCGCCGTTCGACCAGCGGCACCTGGCGGCCTTCACGATTCAGTACACGACGGGGATGGGGCTCAAGGGCGGCACGCTCCTGGACGGGTGGCGGGGGCGTCTGATCAAGGACTGGACGTTCCTGACGAACATCAACGCCGGCAGCGGGCTGCCGCTCACGCCGCTGTACGGGGCGGCGACGCGCGGCACGAGCGTGACCACGAGCATCCGTCCGGACTTCACGGGCGCGGCGCTCTATGACGCGCCGGCGGGGCGCGCGCTGAATCCGGCGGCGGTCGCGGCGCCGCAATCGGGGCAGTGGGGCAACGCGGGGCGCAACTCGATCGAGGGGCCCGGACAATTCACGATCAACGCGTCGATGGCGCGTACGTTCCGGCTGACCGACCGGCTGAACGCGGATTTCCGCATCGACGCCACGAATCCGCTCAACCACGTGACGTATCCGAACTGGAACGTGGTGGTGAACAGCGCACAGTTCGGGCTGCCGGCGACGGCAAATCCGATGCGCAGTTTGCAGGCCACCATGAGGGTGAGGTTCTAGCATGAAGAAGACCGCCGCGATTGTCCTTACGGCGATGCTGGCCGCGGCGCAGCAGGGCGCGCCTCCGCAGGCGGCGCAGAGCGGAGTGGCCAAGTTCAGCACGTCGCTGAACCTGGTGGTGGAAACCGTCACGGTCAACGATAAAGACGGGAAGCCCATCGACGGGCTGAAGGCCGGCGACTTCACGGTCACGGAAAACGGCGCACAGCAGAAGATCGCGTTCTGCGAGTTCCAGCGGCTGCCGGAGCCGGGCGACTCGACGGCCAACTTTTCGACGCGTCCCGAGGCGGCGCCCAAACCGGCGGCGGCCCCCGCGCCTGCACCGAGCGTGACCGCGGCGCAGATCGCGCCGGAAGCTCCGGGCGACCTGCGGTACCGCGACAAGCGGCTGCTGGCGCTGTATTTCGACATGAGCGCGATGCAGGTGCCGGATCAGCTACGCGCGTTCACCGCCACGCTGAAATTCCTCAAGACCCAGACCACCCCGGCGGACCTGATCGCGCTCATGCAGTTCACCAACGGCGCCGTGAAGGTGCTGCAGGATTTCACCAGCGACCGCGATCAGCTCCTGTTCGTGCTGAACAACATGATCACGGCGAGCGAAGGGCTGGACGAGAACGCCGACGACGCATCGAGCGCGGACACGGGGTCGGCGTTCGGGCAGGACGACGGCGAGTTCAACGTCTTCAACACCGACCGGCAACTCTCCGCGCTCGAGACCGCGGTCAAGATGCTGGGGACGCTGAACGAGAAGAAGGCGCTGATCTATTTCGCCAGCGGGCTGCGGCTGAACGGCGTGGACAACCAGGCGCAGCTCCGCGCGACGCTGAACGCGGCGATCCGGGCCAACGTGGTGATGTTCCCGATCGACGCGCGCGGTTTGGTGGCGTCGGCTCCGCTGGGCGACGCGACGCAGGGATCGCAGGGCGGCGGCTCGATGTACAACGGCGGCGCCATGGTGGCGATGATGAACGGCTTCCAGAAGTCGCAGGATACGCTGTACGCGCTGGCGGCGGATACCGGCGGCAAGGCGATGTTCGACTACAACGATCTTTCGATGGGGATCGTGCAGGCGCAGAAGGCGACCAGCAGTTACTACGTCCTGGGCTACTACACGTCGAATACGACGCCGGACGGAAAGTTCCGGCGGATCAACATCATCGTGAAGGAATTTCCGTCGGCGAAGCTGGACTACCGGCAGGGATACTTCGGTCCCAAGGAGTTCACCAAGTTCACACAGGCGGACAAGGAGCGGCAACTGGAGGACGCGCTGATGCTGGGGGATCCGATCACGGACCTGACGATCGCGATGGAGGTGAATTACTTCCAGCTCAACCGCGCGGAATACTATGTGCCGGTGGTGATGAAGATTCCGGGGAGCGAACTGGCGCTGGCGCGCAAGGGAGGGGCCGAGCGCACCGTGATCGACTTCATCGGGGAGATCAAGGACGACTACGGCACGACGATTCAGAACATTCGCGACAAGGTGGACATCAAGCTCTCCGGGGAAACCGCGGCGGAGTTGCAGAAGCGGCAGATCCAGTACGACACGGGCTACACGCTGTTGCCGGGGAAGTACAGCATCAAGGTACTGGCGCGCGACGCGGAGACAGGACGCATCGGCACGTTCATGAACACGTTCGTGGTCCCCAATTTGAACAAGGAGACGCAGCGGATTCCGATCTCGAGCGTGGTGCTGAGCAGCCAGCGCATCCCGCTGAGCGACGCGTTGTATACGGCGGGCAAGGACAAGGATCAGATCACGAATCCTCTGGTGGCGGACGGGCTGAAGCTGGTGCCGAGCGTGACGCGGGTGTTCAGCAAGAACCGCGACATGTACGTGTACCTGCAGGCGTACGAGCCGGCGGCGGAAGCGATGGAGCCGCTGGTCGCGTATGTGACGTTCTACAAAGGCGCGAGCAAGGCGTTCGAGACGGCGCCGCTGCCGGTGACGGAGGGGCTGAACAACCGGCTGAAGACGGTGCCGCTCAAGTTCAGCATCGCACTCAACAATCTGCCCGCGGGGCGGTACAACTGCCAGGTAACGGTGCTGGACCCGAAGGGGAAGAAGGCGGCGTTCTGGCAGGCGCCGGTGATGCTGGTGCAGTGAGGGGCGGGCCGCTTCAGCGCGCGGCGGGACGCTTCTGTTGAAACATGGCGCGATCGGCCTCGGCGAAGAGTTCGGCGGCGGACTGGCCGGGACGCCATGCGGCTGTGCCGATGGCTCCGCCGACCGCGATTTTGCGGGCGGCTCCGGCCACGGCGTAATCGCCGAAGACCCACTTGCGGATGCGCTCGACGCGCGCGGCGACTTCGGCGGGAGTACACGCCAGCAGGGCGACGAACTCATCGCCGCCCCAGCGGCCCACGGAGTCCTGGGCGCGGAACTGGCTCTTCAGCTCGTGGGAGAACTGGCAGAGCAGGTTGTCGCCGGCGGGATGTCCGTAGGTATCGTTGATGGCCTTGAAGCCGTTGAGGTCGATGACGATCAGGCAGAAGGGCGCGGCGGCGGCGACCTTGCGTTCGGCGTCGCGCTCCAGGCCCTGGCGATTGAGCAGGCCGGTGAGGGGATCGGTTTCGGAGCGGCGCTCGGCCTCGGCGAGGCGCTCTTCGTACTGGGCGAGTTTCTTCTCGAGTGCTCCGACGGTTTCGCGGCCCTCCTCCACCATGCGCTCGACGGACGTGCGCAGCGCGGCGGCGCTTTCGCCGACCAGGATGCGGACCTGGGCGAGATCCTCGAGGTTCCCCGCCGCTTGCAAGCGCCGGGTGACTTCGGTGAACTGGGCCTGGTAGCGGGTGTCGCGGGCAGCGACGGTTTTCACGGCCTCGGTGATGTCGAGAACGAGCTGCTGGACTTCAGCCGTCTTCTGGCGGAAGTAGTCGGCGGCGGAGCGGCCCCAATCGGCAAGATGGCGGTCGATGTGGAGTCCGGTCTCGACCAGGGCGCCGGGGGCGGCGCCGCCATGGAGCGCCTCCTGGAGCGGCGCGAGATTCTGACTGAGTCCGGCCGCTAGCGCGGGGCAGACGAGCCCGGCGGATTCGGCGGCGGCGGTGACGGTGGCGCGGTAGCCGTCGAGGCACGCGCCGATCAGTTCTTCGCGCTGCGCCTCCATGGTTTGTTTGAGGGAGATCATGTTCAGCACCCTTTGGTGCTTATCGGATGGAAGTGCGGGGGGCTTGAGGCGGGAGGCGAAAGGGTAGGCCAGGGAGGCCTACCCTACGAGGGGAGGTCAGGCGCGAACCAGTTCGAGGTCGAGTTGGATCTGCACATCGTCGCCGACGAGCACTCCGCCGGTCTCCAGAGCCACGTTCCAGACCAGGCCGAAGTCCTTGCGGTTGATTTTGGTTTTGGCCGAAGCGCCGGTCTTCAGATTGCCCCAGGGGTCCTTCACCTCGGGTCCGGGGCCTTCGACGGCGAGCGCGACTTCGCGGGTGACGCCGTGAATCGTCAGGTCGCCGGTGACCTTGTACTCGTCGTCGCCGGTGCGGACCACGTTCTTCGAGACGAAGGTCATTTCCGGGAACTTCTCGACATCGAAGAAGTCGGCGCTCTTGAGGTGGGCGTCGCGCTGGGCTTCGCGGGTCTGAAGGCTGTTGACGTCGATGCGCGCCTCGACTTTGGAATTGGCCGGGGTTTCGGGGTCGAACTGCACGCTGCCGGCGACTTTGGAGAACTCGCCGCGCACGTTGGCGATCATGAGGTGCCGGACTTTGAAATCGGCGGTGGAATGGGCCGGATCGATGTTGTAGGTCGTCATTTTGATTTAGCTCCTTATTGAATATTCGTTGGCAACAACTATTGCCGCGAAAAATCACTCCTCGATCCGGATTTCCTCCAGGATCGAAATCAGGGTTTCGAGTTTCGCCGGTTCGATGTCCCGCATGGTCTCGCGGTGCAGGGCGCGGACCGGGCGGTCGAGTTCGTTCACCAGCGCCAGACCCTCTCCGGTGAGGCGGTGGGCCACCACGCGCCGGTCCTCGCGGGCGCGGTCGCGGGTCAGGATCCCGCGCTTTTCGAGCCGGTCCATCAGGCGGGTGACGTCCGGGTCGCGGGCGATGAGGCGGCTGCCGATGTCCTTGCAACTGGCGCCATCCCGGCCGGCGCCGCGCAGGATGCGCAGCACGTTGTACTGCGTGGGGGAGAGTCCGTAGGGCTTGAGCAGGGCGGCGATGCGCTGCATGAGCTGATCCGCCTTGCGGACCACCGCCAGGGTTGCTTCCTCCTCGATTTGCCGTGCGATCTTGCCTGCCACACCTCAATAATATTCGTTCACAACGACTATTGTCAAGAACAATATTCGGCGGCGATCCCCGGTTGGTGAACGGGCTTACGCTTGGCGCGCGCCGAGGCGTTTCTGCATGTCTTCGAGCGAGATGCGGGCCGTCTCGGGGAACACCAGCCAGACCACGAAGAACTGCACCAGGGTGATGGCGGCGAAGACGGCGAACGGCGCGGGGCGCGACATGGCGGCCAGTTTGGGGAACACCGCCGAGATGATGGCGTTCATGATCCAGTGGGTGAAGCTGCCCAGGCTCTGCCCCTTGGCGCGCACCAGGTTGGGGAAGACCTCACTCAGGTACACCCAGATCACGGCGCCCTGCGAGAAGGCGAAGAAGCCGATGAACCCGACCAGCAGCCACACCAGCATCCCTTCGCCGCGTCCGGTGACAAAGATGGCGGTGACTCCGGCGAGACACAGCGCGGTTCCGGCGGCGCCGATGAGCAGCAGGAGCTTGCGGCCGAGCCGGTCGATCACGCTCATCGCGATCATGGTGAAGATCAGGTTGCTGAACCCGATGGCCACGGTCTGCAGATCGCCGGACTGTTTGCTGAAGCCGGCCTTTTCGAAGATATCGTTGGCGTAATAGAGGATGGCGTTGATGCCGGAGAACTGGTTGAAGACGCCGATCAGGATGGCGAGCAGGATGGGGAACTTGTAGCGCGCCTGGAAGAGCGGCTCGTTGACCGTGTGGCGCTCGCCGCGCAAAGATTCCTCGATATCGCGCACTTCGCGATCCGGCTCGGGTTCGCCGATGAGGGCGAAGACGTCGCGCGCCTCGCGGGTCGCGCCGCGCCGCACCAGCCAGCGGGGACTCTGCGGGATGCCGTGGAGGGTCACGTAGAAAAGGGCCGCGGGGAGTGCCGCCACGCCGAGTTTCCAGCGCCACTCGATGGCGCCGAAGCCGGCCAATCCGATCAGGAAGTTGGAAAGGTAGGCGAGCAGAATCCCGGCCACGATGTTGAACTGAAACATGCCGACCAGCCGGCCGCGTTTGGCCGCGGGGGCGATTTCGGCGATGTACATAGGCCCGATGACGCTGGAGCCGCCGATGGCGAGTCCGCCGAGGAAGCGGAAGAAGAGGAAGGAATACCAGTCCCAGGCGAGGGCGCAGCCGAGCGCGGTGATCACGTAGAGGACGGCGAGCGCCTGGAGCGACGCCTTGCGTCCGTAGCGGTCGCTGGGCGCGCCGGAGACGATCGAGCCGAGGACCGTGCCCCATAGCGCGCTGGAGACCGTAATTCCGAGCATCACGGGGGTGAGCGAAAAGATGCTTTCCAGGGCGCGGGTGGTGCCCGAAATCACCGCCGTATCAAACCCGAACAACAAGCCGCCCAGAGCGGCGACGATGGCGCTCCTCACCAAGTACCGGTTCATGCGTTTGGATTCTCTCCCAGTAGATCGCGCCCGCCGGGCGAGCGCCACGTCATAACCCTTCGATTCTAACGGATGCGGGGCGGCGGGGTTACCATAAAGGCTCAGCCGAGCTTTCATGCCCACACTCGCGGAGATTCTGGATTCGGGCGATGCCGCCCTGTTCGATGTACATTCGAAAGCGGCGGGACCGCAGGGCGTCCTGCCGGTGACGGCGGAGATGCTGCGGGCGCGCCCCTCGGGCGACCTTTTCGGCTGGACCCAGAACGCCGGCATGGGCTGGGAACCGGCGGCGATGGGTGGGCGCGAGTTCCTGATCCTGAGCACACACGGCGGCATCC
Organism: Candidatus Solibacter sp.; assembly: GCA_037442245.1. Classification (GTDB taxonomy): domain Bacteria; phylum Acidobacteriota; class Terriglobia; order Bryobacterales; family Bryobacteraceae; genus Solibacter. The sequence continues at coordinate 12,934 of JBBIQR010000039.1, forward strand.
GCGCGGAGGACGGCACGCCGGTCGCGCTCGGTTACCACACGGGGCACTGGGAGGTCGGGCTGCTGATGGAGGCGGCGGCGCGGGAGTTGAAATCGCGCGGCGCGGTGCCTTTCGCGGCGGCGTGCACGGACCCTTGCGACGGCCGGTCGCAGGGGACGACCGGGATGTTCGATTCCCTGCCCTACCGCAACGACGCCGCCAGCGTCTTCGGGCGCCTGATCCGCTCGCTGCCGACGCGCGCCGGAGTGCTCGGGGTGGCGACCTGCGACAAAGGCCTGCCGGCGATGATGATGGCGCTGGCCGGCGCGCGCGATCTGCCGGGGGTACTGGTCCCGGGCGGCGTGACGCTGGCGACGGAACAGGGCGAGGACACGGCCAAGGTGCAGAGCGTGGGGGCGCGCTTCGCTCACGGACAGATCACGCTCGAAGAGGCGCGGGACGCGATGTGCCACGCTTGCGCGTCGCCGGGCGGCGGGTGCCAGTTTCTGGGCACTGCGGCGACGTCGCAGGTGGTGGGGGAAGCCCTCGGGATGACGCTGCCGCACGCGGCGCTGGCGCCATCCGGGCATCCGATCTGGCTCGACATGGCGCGCCGCAGCGCGCGCGCCGCGCTGGCTCTGGAAGCCCACGGGCGGCGCATGCGCGACGTGCTCACGGACGCGGCGCTGCGCAACGCGATGGTGGTGCACGCGGCGTTCGGCGGATCGACGAACCTGATCCTGCATTTGCCGGCGGTGGCATTTTCGGCGGGTCTGGCGCGGCCCACGGTGCGGGACTGGACCAGCGTCAACCGCGAGGTGCCGCGCCTGGTCGACGCACTGCCCAATGGGCCGGTGGGCCATCCCACGGTGCAGGTGTTCCTTGCGGGCGGCGTGCCGGAGGTGATGCTCCACCTGCGTAAAGCGGGACTGCTCGAGACGCGCGCGCTCACGGTCAGCGGCGAATCGCTGGGCGCCATGCTGGACTGGTGGGAGCAGAGCGAGCGGCGCGCCATTCTGCGGAAGGCGCTGCGCGAGCGCGACGGCATCGATCCCGGCGGCGTGATCATGGACCCGGACGGCGCACGCGCGCGGGGGCTGACCTCGACGGTCACGTTTCCGGTGGGCAATCTCGCGCCGGGCGGCAGCGTGATCAAGAGCACCGCGATCGACCCGGGCGTGGTGGGGGAAGACGGCGTCTACCGCAAGCGGGGGCCGGCACGCGTGTTCCGCACCGAAACGGAGGCGGTGGCGGCGATCAAGGACGGGCGCATCCAACCCGGCGACGTGATGGTGCTGATGTGCCGCGGTCCGCTGGGCTCGGGCATGGAGGAGATTTACCAGATCACCTCGGCGCTCAAGTACCTGGAGTTCGGGAAACAGGTCGCGGTGATTACGGACGCACGGTTCAGCGGGGTTTCGACCGGCGCGTGCATCGGGCACGCGACTCCGGAAGCGCTCGCCGGGGGACCGCTCGGCAAGGTGCGGGAGGGCGACCTGATCGAGATCGTGATCGACCGCGTGCGGCTGGAAGGCTCGGTGAACCTGGTGGTGAACGGCAGCGCGGAGGAAGGCGCGCGTGAACTGGCGGCGCGTGCTCCACGGGCGGATCTGGCGCCGGATCCGGCGCTGCCGGATGCCACGCGGCTGTGGGCGGTGTTACAGGAGGCGAGCGGCGGGACGTGGGGCGGATGCGTCTTCGACGTGGACGCCATCGCCGCGAAACTGCAGTGAGCACGCCCGCGCCAGGCTACCGGTACCTGCTCTCGCTGCCGGAGCGCGTGATCCGCTCGCTGGGCGCGCTCTCCGGCGGATTGCTGCGGGAAATCGGCGACGTGGTCCTGCCGGCGGCGGTGCGGCGGACCACGCTGTACCGCACCATGGTCGAGGTGGCGCTGCGGTTCCTGATCGAGGAAGTGGGCGAAGTGGAGGGCGTGTATCCCACGGAGGGCAATCTTTCGGAGAACTTCATTCTCAAGCGGACCGCGAGCCACGGCATCGAACTGCTGGGCATCCTCGCCTTTCACGCCTCGCCGGTGTGGGTGCTGGCGGCCCTGGCGGACGCGACCGGCGGCGGGCGGAAGCTGATCGCGGAGATCTCCGATGAACTGGTTCAGGAAGGGCTGATCGAGGAGCGCTTCGAGACCGTGGAGGGCATGCTCTCCGGGCTGGAGAAGACCAGCGACCGCCTGGCGGTGGCATTGAATCTGCCGCCGGTGGACATTGCCGGACTGCGCAAGGAGTGGGAGCAATTGAAGCGCGACGTGCAATCCATTCCGCCGCGCAACGTGCCGGCGCTGGAGACCATCGAGGGCGTGTGGGACCGGCTGCGGCGCTCGGCGGAGGAGCAGGGGCGCAGCGTGCTGACGGTATCGAGCCTGATGGCGGTATCGGCGGTGGCGCACGTACCGGCGAACCTGCTGTGGCTCTCGAAGGCGGCTCGCAGCGCGGCGCGGCGCACCGGCAAAGTATTCGGCGAGGCGCTGCTCGATCACTACGTCGAGACGCTGGGCGAGATATCGCGCACCGGATTCCTCGCCTACTGGCAGCGCGAGTTCCGTCCTTATCTGCGCGCGGCGGCGGCGCAGTTCGCTCCCGGCAAGCGCTCGCTCACGGAGCGGCTTCTGAAGTAGCGCGGGGTTCCGGAGGGGCCATCGCGGCCACGCGGCTCAGCGCCAGCAGCGCGCCGACAAACACGGCGTACCCGAGGAGCGTGCGCAGCGTGAAGCTGGTCATCTCCATACCGAAACCGGCGACCGCGGGTTTCCATCCGATCATCACGAACGGCAGCCATAATCCGGCAATCGCCAGCAGCGGCATCGCGACCCACTGCCGCCACGCGCGGCGAGGGCGCAGCGCGCGCCATCCGGCGTTGCCGCGCTCGGCGATTTGGGCGGCGGCGGGCAGGAGCACGACCGGGAGCACAGCCCAGCGCAGCAGCCAGACCAGCGCCTGAAAGACGAACGTGATCCACACCGGCTTGACCGGCTTGCGCAGGGTCCAGGTGAGCCACGAGGCGGTCTTCAGCGCGGGCGCGGCTAGCGACGCCGCCGCCTTCATCGCCAATCCGTAAAGCACGAGCGCCACGACCGCGAGCGCGAGCAAGCCGCCCAGGTGCCGCAGCGCGGTGCGGAACGCATCGTTGAGCCGCGGATCGCGCGCGCGGAACCACACCAGCGTCGCGCCCCACAGCCACGAGACCAGCGCCAGGATGGCGAGCGCGTCCACCGCGCTGAGCAGCAGCCGCCCGGTATTCGATTCGTCCACCCCCAGCCATTCGTAGGCCAGCCACAGGAGCAGCGCGTTGGCCGGAGCGTGGACCAGCAGCAGTTTTCCCAAGCGGCGCATCACTTCACCTCCAGACGGCGCGATTCGCTGGTGGCCATCACGCCGGGTTGATACATCGGGCCGATGCGCGCCGGACTCACCTGGAACGTACCGGGGTTGACCACCTTCAGGAGATAGAAATACTGGTGCTGCCCGGCGGGCATCCAGGTCTGGAAGATCGCCATGCGGTCGTCGTGCAGTTCGCGCCGCGTAAAGAAGTACTCCCACCACGGCGGACGCGCTTTGAGTTCATAGGTGGAATCGCGCTCGATGAATTCGGTCCCGGCCGGGATCGGGTCCTCCAGCATCATGTAGCGCCAATCGCTGCCGGTGACGGTCAGCCGGACGGCGAGCACGTCTCCGCTGGCCACCGGGCCGCTGAGCGGCGCGAGGTCCCACACGATGCGGTCGCCGGTTTTGGCCGGCGTGAGTTTGAAGTAATCGCGCAGCAGGTTCAGCGCGACGCTGCCCTTGCGCTCGACTTTCTCCTCCGTGGAGAAATACTCGGCGCGCGCGGAGTAATAGAGGCGCCCGGCGCCGGTGGTCTGGATGCGGATGCGGTTGGCTCCGGGGCTGAGCTGCGAAGCGTCGAGCACGACTTCCTGTGCGCCGATGGCATCGCCGGCGGCAAATGTCCTGGCGAGCGCGGGCTGATCGTTCACGAAGACGGCGGCGGTGAGGTTGGGATGCAGTTCCCCGGTGGTCTTCAGGTAATCGGTGAGCCCGTAGATGACCATGGCGGTCTGCTTGGTGGTGCTCCACCACCAGCCCTGGCTGCGATGGTTCATGAGCCAGAGGGCCGCCTTGGGCAGCAGCGGGCTTTGCGGATTCTGCCGGGTGAGGAACTTCATGGCGTACGCCGTGGTCTCCGGCGTGACGTCGGCGGCGAAGTCGAGCATGGGATCGCGCGCGGCGGGCCACCACGCCTGCTCGGCGTCCTGCTGCGCGGCGGATTGGAGCGCGTCGGCGATGCCGGAGGCGTGCTCGTCGCCGGCGTTTTGCAGCGCCAGCCCGAGCAGGGCGAGGCCATACGGGGAGAGGCGCGCGCGGTCGTCGTAGAGCGCGGCCATGGTTTCGCGGTCGGCGACGGCCCACGCCATGTAGGCGCGCAGGTCGGCGTCCAGCCGCGGGTCTTCGCGCAGCGCCTTGCGGACCCACCCGGCGCCGCGATCGGCGCGGTCCTGATCGATCTGCACGCCGGCGGCCTTGGCCTGTGCGAGACCGGCCACCACATACGCGGTCATGAACGGGTGGCTTTCGTCGGTTTCCCACCAGCCCCACCCGCCGTCCTCGTGCTGGAAGTTGTACAGGCGCTCCAGTCCGGCGCGGATCTTGGTCTGCACTTCGGCCTTTTCGAGGTCCGCGGGAACGCCCAAATCGTTCACCGCGCGGGTCACGACGATGTTGGGCAGGAAGCTGGACATGGTCTGCTCGACGCAGCCGTAGGGGAAGGTGGTGAGGTACTCGACCGCGCTAAACAGCGATCCGGCGATGGAGGGCGAGATGCGCACGGTCAGTTTCCGCGAGGCAGCATCGATCCTGTCCGGGAATGCGAGGTCGAAGACCGCGGTCTGCCCCGCCGCCGCGACGCCGCCGCGCGATTCGCCGAGTTTGACGCCGGGCGTATTGATGGGCAGGGTCAACTCGAGCGCGTCGCTCTCTTCATCGGTGAGCGCCTTGCCGGTGACGGTTGCCGACTGCACCTTCTGCGCGCGAACCCGCCAATCCACGCGGACTTCGCCGCGGCTGGGGACGGGCACGTCCCGAGTGGCGCCGTCGAGCACGTCGAGCCCGGTCATATCGAGCGAGACGCGCGCGGTCTTTTGCGCGCCGAGGTAATTGTGCACCAGCGCCGAAATGGTCACTTCGTCGCCCTGCACGAAGAAGCGCGGCACCGCCAGCCGGAGGATCAGGTTCTTGCGCACGATGGTTTTGGTTACCGCCGCGCCGACCCTGGTATCGGGGGTGACCCCGCGGGCGGTGGCGCGCCATGTGGTCAGCGAATCCGGGAAATCGACGCGGGCGCGGGCGCGTCCGGCGGCGTCGGTGGTCAGGTCCGCCGCCCAGAAGGCGGTGTCGGGGAACGCCTTGCGCACCTTGGGCTGCACCAGGCGCTCGGGCTTGAGCTGCGCCAGACGCGAGGGCGGACGCAGTTGCGCGAGTTGCATACGCCGCTTGCCGGCTTCGCCGTTGAAGTAAAAATTCATCGAGTCTTCGGTGCGCACGCGGTTCCATTCGTGGCCGAAGAAGAAGCTGAGGGGATCCTGAGTAGTATCGCGGCGGATCGAGTAGATGGCCTCATCCACGACCCCGAGGCTGAGTTCGGCGCGCGGCACGGGACGCCCCGCCGCGTCGTTGACCTGCAGGGTGTACTGCGCCTTGTCGCCGGGCAGGTACTGCGGTTTATCGGTGGTGATGGCGATGGCGAGTTTGTGATCGTCGGGCGGCACCTTCAGATACTTCGCCGAGCTATAGAGGTCGCCCTTGCGGAGGAACTGCGCGGCGATGTACAGCCCCGGTTCGTCCTGCGCCGTAACGGGCACGTCGAACAGCGCGGTCGCGCCATTGGAGCGCAGGAGTTTGCGCGCCTTGAGCGCCCTGCCTTCGATGGTGACGTACACCGGCGTGTTGGCTTCGCCGGTGACGATCATCACGTGCGCGGTATCGCCCGGCGCGTACCTTTTCTTATCGGGGACGATCTGCACGGTCTTGCGTCCGGCCATGGATTCGCCCCAGGACCCGCCGGACACCCAGAGGTAACTCTCGTCCTGGACATCGCGGTTTTCGGGCGTGTGGGAGGTCGCGCGGATGCGGTAGGAGCCGCCTTCGGCGGGCATGGTGAAGTCCGCGGGCGCGACTCCGGCTTCGGAAGTCTCGACGTCCCGGGACGCGCGCACGTCGTACTTCGCGGGCTGGCGCGGATCGTAGTGCAGCAACTCGAGGTGGATGCGCGCGTGCACGGGCCGCGAATCATAATCGCGCGCCTCGATGCTCACTCCGATATGCGCGCCGGGCTCGATGAAATAGCGGTCCGGCTGCACGTTCAGCAGGTAGCTGCCGTAGCTCGCGACGATGGCGTTGCGCCCGGTGATCTCGCGCCGCGATTCGTCGGTGATGCGGGCCTCGATGCGGTAGCGGTAGTCGTTGCGGCGCGGGCTGAGGGTGGTATCGAAGTGAACGGAGAGCTTGCCGTCGGCGTCGAGCACGCCCTCCTGTTCCAGCACCTGTTCGTCGCCGAGATCGGTATCGGCGGCATCGGCGGAATCGCTGTCGCCGGCGCCCTCCTCGTCGTCGGGCTCGTACCACAGCGGGAAGTAGTAGCGGCTGCGGTAGACGGCATATTTGACCTTGGCGCCGGCGACCGGTTCGCCGAAGAAGTAGCGCGCTTCGATCACCGCCTCCGCGGTTTCGCCCTCGAGGACGCGCGGCTTGGCCGGCGTGACCCGCACCTCGTACTCGGGCTTCTTGTATTCCTCGACTTCGAAATCGCCGCTCATGAAGGCTTCGTCGCCGCTGCGGACCTGCAGGTTGTAGTTGCCGAGCGCGGCGCTCGCGGGCAGATCGAACTCGTCATGGATGGTGCCCGCAGCGGTTGCGGTCAGGCTCTTCTTATACACCGGCTTCTGCTCGGGATCCTGGATCTCCACCGCGAGCGCCTGGCCCGCGGGGATCTCGTATCCGGTGGCGGTGCGCAGCCGCAGGACCGCGCGGAAGTGGACGGTGTGGCCCGGGCGGTAGACGGGGCGGTCGGTGTAAACGTAGCCGGTCCAGGCTTCGCGCGAGCCGCCGAAATCGTAACCGCTCAGGGTGTTGACGGCCCAGCCGCGGCCGGCGTGCGCCAGCAGGCGCAGATCGTCGGGGCGGTCCGGAGGCGGAGCGAACTCGCTCGCGCCGTCGCCATCGGTTTCGAACCGGGTCTTCACTTTGCCGTCGCGGGTGAGCATCCAGATTTCGGCGCCGCGCACCGGTTCGCCGGTGATGCGGTCGGCCACGAAGTTGACGATGCGGCCGCCGGAGACCTTGGTGATCATCACGGTGTCGCTGACCATCAGGATGGTGTAGGCGCGCAATTCGCCGTGTACGGCTTCCACCAGGAACATGCCGGGTTCGCGCACCGGGACCGGCACCGTGAGGCTCTCCCAGCGGTCGTGGGCGCGGATCGGCTGCTCGAAGCGCAGGACGAGTTGTTGGGAATTGAGGATGGGGGCGGCGGCGAAGCGCTGGGCGTTCTCCGCGGTGACGGGCTTCTGTCCCGCGCTGCCGGCTTCGTGCGGCAGCATCTGTTCGAAATGCGCGGAGGGCGATTCGCTGAACTGGGCGCGCAAGCCGCGGCGGATCGAGGCGCGGGTGGAGTGCTTCCAGTCGCGCAGCCGCTCCAGCAGCGTCTTTTCGCGCGGCGGGCGCGGACCATGTCCGCCGAAGTTGTGCGGATTCTCCACCTGCTCGAAGAAGCGCACGGGATCGTTCACGCGGTACACGCGGAATTCGAGCGACTCCACCTCCCAGGAGTTGAGGGACACGGTGGGCTTGCCGCCGGTGGCCCAGGTCTTGAAGGAGTTCAGCGAAAAGTAGGGGTCCGCTTCCGGCTGGCACAAACCGGCGGCGGCCAGCGCCAGCAGCGCGAGTGCTCGAAGAGGCTTCATGCGGGATTCCTCAAAATGTTCCAGCGGTAGACGCCCAGGAAATACGGATTGCCCGGTTCGGGCCGCCACTGGGGCTCCGGGTAGCGCAGCAGTTCTTCCGTGGAGAGGCGGCGGATGATGCCGGGGGCGCCGCCGTCGGGTCCGGTGTGATAGACGGCGTAGCGGGCGGGGTCGCGCGTAATGCGGCTAGGGCCGAGATAGATCATGCTGTGATACGGCATGTGGGCGGAGTCCTGGCGGTAGAGGAGCAGGTCGCCGCCCAGGGCGCGACCGGGATCGCGCGCGACGCGGTGCGTGTTGTAGAGGCCGAGGGTGCGCACGTCGGCGAATTGCGCGAACGCCCCGTTGACCAGGTCGGCGGGGTCGTAGGGGCCCTCGGTCACGCGGAAGAGATTCGGGCCGAGACGGCGGTCCGGGTAGTGCCAAGCGGCGATCGAATCCGCGCCCGCCAGCAGGGGCACGCGGGCTTCGGCGGCCCAGCGGGAATCGTGAACGCGCAGCGCTTCGCGGTAGGCCCAGCGGATGAGCGCGGCGCAATCGACGATCTCGGGGGGACGCGCTTCGCGGGGTTGGAAGTATTGGGCCTCGGCGAGGAAGGTGAACCAGCGGCGGAAGATGCGCTCGTCGGCGGGGTCGAGCCGCAGGAAATCCGGGGTGCCGTCGGAGTAGGAGTCGAGCGGCGTGCGCGCGGCGAGTCCCGCCGCCGCGGGCAGGGCAAGAACGAATCCGCGGCGCGTCATAAGGGAACCTGAACGCCGCGGCCCGCCGCCAGGGCGCGGCGGTAGGCCAGTCCGGCCGAGACGACGTCCTCGATCGCCAGCCCGAGAGATTTGAATACCGTGACTTCGCCGGCGGTGGCGCGTCCGCGCTTCACGCCGGAGACGATCTCGCCGAGTTCGCCGTGAATCCGCTGCTGGGCGGCGGCCAGAATCACGTCGCCGGCTTCGACCACGGCGGCGGCGCGGGAATCCACGACGAGCAGCGCGCGGCGGATCAACTCGGGCGGGGCCTCGTGATGGTTGGGCCGGCACGCGCCGACCGCGATCACGTGCGCGCCGGGCGCGATCCAGGCATCTTCAATCACGGGGCGCGGCGCGCTGGTGGCGAGCACCACCACATCGGCGCCGCGCACGGCTTCCTCGGCTGAGGCCGCGGCGCGGACCCGTCCCCCGCTGCGCGCAGCGAAGGCTTCCAGACGCGAACGCGTGGGACTCCAGGCGCGGACTTCGTCGAAGCCGCGCACCAGCGAGAGCGCCTCCAGGTGGCTGCGCGCCTGCACGCCGCTGCCGACGATAGCCAGCACGCGGGCGTCCTCCCGCGCCAGGTAACGGGCGCTGACAGCGCTCACCGCCGCGGTGCGCGCCTCCGTGATGTAGCCGCCGTCCATCACCGCAAGCAGTTGTCCGGTGGCGGCGTCGAACAGCGGAATCACCGCGATGTGCGACGGCAGGCCCTGTTCCAGGTTGTGCAATTTGACGGTCAGGACCTTCGCCCCGACGAATCCGGTTTCGGGATCGAACGCCGGCATCAGACCGAAGAAGGACGCCGGACCGTACTCCATCACGCCGCGGACGGGTTGGAGTACGCGTCCAGCGGAGAAGCCGGCCAGCGCGCCCTCCATGGCGGGGATCAGATCGCCCATCGCGAGGGTTTCTTGCACGTCGGATTCCGAAAGCCACAGCGGCATAGCGGGAGACTATTCTACCGTGGTCAAGGGGACGCGGGCGCGGCGAAGTTCGCGTGACACTGCAGCCGCTCGACCCCGCATTCCGGCGTTTCGAACCTGATTTCGGCTACTCGTTGAACCCTCGTCCACTCAGGATCATTGGCACGCACTTTTCCGCCCGCGCCGCTCTGGTTTTCGCCTGCTTCGCGGACGAGATGTAGAAGATGTATGATTTCCTCCGGCCTGGTGTGAGCGTTGCGAAGGCCGACCTGAGAACCGCGTTGCCATCCAGCCTGCTCTGCAACTCCTCAGGAATCGGGTACTGTGAAGGTTTCTTGAACTCTATCTTTTTCCCGGATTCCTCCAATTCGATGGCTTCGCAGAGGTAGTCCTTCAGGGTCGATCGCAGGGCCGCAATCTTCAGGAGCGAGGTGAATTTAATCCATCGCGCTGCCTGCGTGTGCTCGCCAATCCTTTCGAGAATGTGCTTCGGATCTTTGAGCAGTGCGCCCTTGAAGAACGAGAACGCGCACGACTCCTTGAGCGGAATCACGATCGCCACGTTCTTCTTCAGAAAGGTGAAGCACGGCTTGCCCCACTTGAGTTCTTCGGTCAGGCCGCAGTCGAGCGCGATCTTGCGCAGCTTATCTGTTTCCTGCTGCCACTTCTCCGCATAGGGAATTTTCATGGGAATCCCCGGTAGATCGTAGAGTAGCGACTCCCCAGTCCCCGGCCCGGTCAGGCTGACGGCGAATTCTCTTTTGCCGGGAAAGGAGGGCCGCGATCCGGAAAACATCCTAACCTACATTTCCGTATTGAGCAATTACCAATAAACGTTTGATGGCCTCCGACGCCTTTATACATGGGGGTTTTGACGCGATGAAGGTTGACGCGATGAAGGTGCTCGGCAGGTCAACACTTGTGATAGACTGTCCGGACGCTGGGAGCCGAAATGGAAATCCTGGATAATCTACCTGGGGGAATTCATTGAAACTGCTCCATTTGACCTGTGCGTTGGTCCTGGCGGGGTCACTGCCAGCCTCGACCATCTCCTACAGTGGTGGCCCGTCTCAGTTCACGATCCCGACCACTGGGATCTACCAGATCATCGCCTATGGAGCGGCAGGGGGCGCTGTATTCTTCGCCGCCGCGGGCGGAAACGGTGCGGAAATCGGCGGGAATTTCGCGCTGGCCGGGGGCGGCGTCCTGGATTTGTACATGGGGGATTGGCGGCTCGGGTAACATCGTGGGCGGAGGTGGGGGAGCAACGTTCGTACGGACCTCGAGCGGCACGCTTCTGCTGGCGGCGGGTGGCGGGGGAGGAGCGATGACGGGGTGAGAGGGTGACGGGGTGAGGGG
>JBBIQR010000039.1:23916-24178 GCA_037442245.1 Candidatus Solibacter sp.
GGAGCAGGCGCTCTCGTGCCAACGGCGTTCGCCGGCGGTGACGCTCAAACGCTGACGTCGGGCGGCGGGTTTTATGGAGGCAGTTCCGGTTCCGGTGGCGGGCCGCCGGGCTGTCCTGGCGGTGGCGGTGGAGGATACCTGGGACCCGGCAGCGGTGGATTGGTTTGCGCGAACGGTGGCGGAGCGTTTCCTACGCTGTCCGGCGGCAATGGGCTGGGGCCGGCCGCCGGCGATGCTGGAAACGGCGGCTACGGGGGGCGGC
>JBBIQR010000040.1:0-20504 GCA_037442245.1 Candidatus Solibacter sp.
CTAATCATGCCGAAGGCGGCGAGGAGCTTCCGATTGTGGTTAGGTAGCCTCCTGCTGGCAACGGCCTTCTCCCCCTCCGCTCGCCCGCAAGGCCCGCCCATGCCCGCGAAGCCGCTGGCCGCGCCCGAGACGGAGTCCGATGCGGCGCAGGTCAGGGCCGCACGGGCAGGCTACTTCGATCAGTTTGCCAACCCGCAGCAAGAGATGTTTGAGGACAGCAACCCAAACCTGCCGGCGCCCGTCATTTTCCATCAACCCGGCCCCAAGACAGAACTGCCCGCCGATGCTTCGGACCTGATCGTCGTGGGCAGGATCACGGACGCTCGATCCTATCTATCTTCGAGCCATCGATTCATCTATACCGAATCGGCCGTCCGCGCCGAAACTGTCGTGAGCCAAACAACCCATTCCGGTAGCCCGGCCGCAGCGGGACGGGAGATCGCCGTACTTCAGGATGGAGGCGCGATTCAACTGCCCGGTGGACGCGTTGTGAAGCAGATCGCCACCGGCAGCGGAAACGCCTTGCAGGAGGGGCAGCGGTATCTGTTCTTCCTGATCTACATCCCCGAAGCGCAAGCCTATGGGTGTTTCAAAGCCTGGTGGCTGGCAAATGGCAGGGTGACTGCGGTTTCGGCCGATGATCTGTCGCGCGCCGCAACCCATACCTCAACCTTTGACGGAATGACCGAGACTGAGTTCCTGATTCGGATCCAGGATTTGAGGGCATCCCGTAAGTCCTCGAACACTTCGGCCCGGTCTGGCCAGTAGACTTATTGGGTGTTTCCGGCGCTGCCGTACACTGGGACCGATGGACCACTTACCGGAACCGTGGATGCGCGGGCCCCTCCCCGGAGTCAGCCCCCTGACCGCCCCGCTCCTATATTCCTTCCAACAGGCGCGCGAGGACCTGGCCCGCTTCACCGAGCGCTTGAGCACGGAGCAACTCTGGACCGCGCCCCCCGGCATCGCGCCGGTGGGGTTCCACATTCTGCACATCGCCGGTTCGACCGGCCGGCTCATGACCTACCTGCAGGGCCGCCAACTCACCGAGGAGCAACTCGCCGAACTCGACCAGGAGAAAGCTCCGCCGCGCCTGACCCGCGAGCAACTGCTGGCGCGGATGGACGCCGCGTTCGCCGCGGCCGAACAGATCGTGCGGTCGATCGACCCCGCCACCCTCGCCGACTCGCGTGCAGTCGGGCGCAAGCGGTTGCCCACCACCGTAATCGGCCTGCTCACCCACATCGCCGAACACACGCAGCGCCACGTGGGACAGGGAATCTGCGCGGCGAAACTCGCCGGGCGGGTGTAGCCGCGCGGCGGCGGCGCGCGGCCGGTCCGTAAGCGGGCCTACTGTTTGATTGCGATCGTCACATCGGAGCCGGAAATCCAGGCGGAGCTGACCTTGAGACTCGCCGCCCCGCCGGCCGCCCCCGCGGGAAGCCGGAAGTTCACCTGGTACCCGTTCGTGGACCCAGAGTAGCCGCCCGCATACAGCACCTCCGCGGCCGTTCCATTCACCCAGACGCCGACCGGCGCATTTACCGGCGCGGCGTTGGGCAACGGCTGGCCGGGGTCGACGCCAGGCTTGGTCGGTCCCAGACCCGTCGCGAACAGCGTCAGGATTTCGCCGGTCTTCGCCGGATTGGACGGGGAAACCAGGGTAAAGTCGCTGCTATGGACGATCGCCGGCCCGGCGCTCGTGGACAGGACCGCGGGCGACGCCATCGGAAGCAGATGCAGGATCAAACGCCCGGTTCCGCCTGGGTGATTCCGCCGGTTGGCGGGATCCTCCGCGATGGACGCTGTGGGTGCTCCCGGAAATCCCGCGCTGGCCAACGACATCTGCCCCCTGACACCCAGAAAGGCGCCGGTGCCGCCGGTAATCGCGTAATTGCTGTTGGTCGCGGCGAGCGGCGCTCCCGGCGGGGCCGCGCCGCCCCACGTCCCGAAGCCCACAATCGCGCCGATTGACGTGCCGTCCGGGCGCAGGAGTTCGAGATAGAAGTCGTCCAGCATTCCGCGAGTGACGTCGGCTATCGCCTGTCCCGCCGTGGGGCTGGGCCGCAGCACGATCATGGGATCGCTGCGTAACAGAAAGGTCCCCTTCACGGCATCGCCATTCGAGGCGGTGACGTCGCCCACCGCGATGTGCATGGCGAAGCTCTTCATCGCCGTGCCTGTGGTGTTGCTGGCGTCGGTCGCGAACTTCGAGTAGTCGTACGTGTCGTAGTTATAGAACACGATGTTCTTCAAATCCACCTGGACCACGCTTGCGGGCGCATCCTGGGCTGCGGCGGTACCCGGCCAGAACGCCAGGCAGAGTGCCGCTGCGAACGGCAGCGCGGGCCGCCAACGGACAGTTTTCTCCGATTTCATGGCTCCAACCTCCCTACCCTAATTCCGGGAACGGAAGCCGGAAACCGTCATCGGCTGGTCTTTTTTTGCGAGCGAGCGGCCGCTATTCCGCCCGTAGGGCTTCGGTCGGGTCGATGGCCGCGGCGCGATGCGCCGGCAGATAGCTGGCTCCCGCGGCGGCGCCCACCAGCACCGCCGAGACCGCCAGGTAGGTCAGCGGGTCGATGGGCGCAATCCCGAACAACAGCGACGCCATCAGGCGTGTTACCGCGGCCGCGGCGGCAAGCCCGATCCCCACCCCGATCGCCGCCAGCCAGACGCCGTGCCGCACCACCATCCCTTTCACCGCGGCCCGCGGCGCGCCGAGCGCCATGCGGATGCCCAGCTCCCTGGTCCGCTGCGAAACCGAGTACGAGATCACCCCGTAGATCCCGACCACGCCCAGCAGCAGCGCCATGCCGCCCGCGATCGCCAGCATCACCAGGGTGAACGAACTGCGCGCCATCGATCCGCGGTAGGCCTCCTCCATCGTGCGGACGCGCGCCAGCGGCAGATCGGGATTGAATCCCCAGACCGCCTGCCGGATCTGCTCCGCCAGGCTCTGCGATCCGGCGCGGCCGGAGCGCGCTACGAAGGTCACACCGCGCCGCACAAACGTCTTGTTCCCCCAGAACTCGTTCATCAGCGCGGGCCAGTAGACCGTGGCCGGCGCGGGCTGATCGGCGCCATCGTCGCGCACATCGCCCACCACCCCCACAATCTCCCGCCAGTCGTCCTTCATCCCCTCGCGCACCCGCTTGCCCAGCGCCGCGGCCGGCGAGCGCCACATTTCGCGCGCCAGGTTTTCGCTGACCACCGCCACGTGCCGGTGGTCGTAGAGATCGGTCCAGGTGAAGTCCCGGCCCGCGATCATCCGCACCCCCATCGTCTGGAACCAGCCGGGCGCGTTGAACTTGAAGCGGCGCAGGGGAGGCAGTTCGCCTTCCCGGTAGACGCGGTCTTCGGCGTACAGCAGGTCGGTGGAATCCGTGCCACCGGTCGGAATCGTCCCGCCGAACGCCACCGAAGCCACCCCGGGGATCTCCGCGATCCGCCGCTGGAGCTCCTGGAAGTTGCGCACCACCTGCTCCTCCTGCTTGACCGCCGTGTCCGGGATGTAGAGGGCGAAGGTCTGGATCGCGTCCGCGCCGGTGAATCCGGGGTCCACGTGGCGCAGCGCGTAGAACGTGCGGATCATCAGCCCGCTGGCCACCAGCAGGACTACCGCCAGCGCGGTCTGCAACACCACCAGCAGGTTGCGCGCGCGATGCCGCTCGCGGCTCTGGCTGATGGTGCGGCCTCCGGCGCGCAGCGCGGCCACCACGTTGGGCGCGGCGTGCTTGATTACCGGCAACAGGCCGAAGAGCAGGCCGGAGCCCAGCGAGAGCACGAGGGTGAACAGGATCACCGTGCCATCGATCGCGATATCGTCCAGCCGCGGCAGGGTGGCGGGAGCGAACCGCACCAGCAGGCGCAGCGCGCCCCAGGCCAGCGCCAGTCCCGCGGCGCCTCCGCACAAAGCCAGCAGCAGGCTTTCTCCCAGCAGTTCGGCGGCGATGCGCCGCGAACTCGCCCCCAGCGCGACCCGCACGGCCAGTTCCTGCTGCCGCCCCTCGGCCCGCACCAGCAGAAGATTGGCCACGTTCGCGCAGGCGATCAGCAGCACCACCGCGATGCTGCCCATCAGCACCCACAGCACCTTGCGCAGTTCGCCCACCAGGTCCTCGGCCAGCGGACGCACCGATGCCCGAATGCCGGCGTCCGCGAACAGCTTCACGCTGAAGCCGGGCGGCGGAGGAAATTGCGTGTTGACCACCGGAATCAGACGCGCGATATCCGCATTGGCCGATTCCACCGTGGTCCCGGGCTTGAGGCGTGCGATGGCCCGATAGCTGAAATTGCCCAGCGTCGTCTTGGCCCGGTCGAAGCGCTGCGGAGAGAACAATTCGGCCTTCTCGTCGAGAAACCGGAAGCCCGCCGGCATGACCCCGATGATCTCCGCCAGGGCGCCGTCGATCCGCATCGAACGCCCCACGGCCGCGCGGTCGCCGCCGAATTTACGCTGCCAGTACGAGTACGCCAGCAGGACCGTATCCGGGCTGCCCGGCGACGTGTCCCGCGCGTTGAAGGGACGGCCGATCGCCGGCGCCACCCCCAGCACCGCCAGCGTGCCCACGGTCACGTACAGGCTGCGGACCTGCTCCGGCGTGCCGAGCCCGGTCACGGTCGCGGTGCCGCCCGTGAACACGCCCAACTCGCGGAACGAGCCGTTCTGCTCCCGGAAGATGAAGTAGTCCGAGGGTGAAAGCGTGAGGTCTTTGATCTTCAGGGGAGGCGCGCTCTGCCAGACCGAGACCAGTTCCCCCGGATTCGGATACGGCAGCGGCTTGAGCAGGATGCCGTCGATCACCCCGAAGATGGCGCTGTTGGCTCCGATCCCGATGGCCACCGTCGCCAGGGTCACGAACGTGAACATCGGGGAGCGGCCCAGGCGCCGCAGCAGATGATGGAGATGTTGGCTGGCAAGTCCCACGAATCTATGTACGCGGAAACCGCATCCTGGTTCGCAAAATGTTCCGCGTCCGGCCCAGGGGGATGTAATGCCGCGGACCGCGCCCGCCGATAGGAAGGATGTGAAAGCGTTCTGTCTGTTCTGGCTCCCGGCCTGCCTTTTCGCGCAGGGCGCGCCCGCCGGACCGGCTGCGCCCAATCCCGCCGCCGCGCCTTCCAAGCCCGCCGAGCCGCCGGCGCCCACATTCGGCGACGCCATCCGCCGCCAGATGGAAGCCGTGCGCATCCAGCGCGAGACGGTGCGCAAACAGGCGGAGGCGGCGGCGCAGTTTCGCGTGTCCTCTCCCATCGATCCCCTGATCCCGGAGGCGGGTTGCGACCCGCTGCCGCCCGCCGAGATCGACCCCATCATCGACGCGGCGGCGCAGAAAAATCAATTGCAGACCGCGCTCGTACGCGGCGTGATCGATCAGGAATCCGGCGGAAAGCCGTGCGCCGTTTCCGCCAAAGGCGCCCAGGGGCTGATGCAACTGATGCCCGATACGGTCGATGCGCTGGGGGTCGCCGATGCCTTCGATCCGCGTCAGAATGTGGAGGCCGGGGCCAAATATCTCAAGCAGTTGCTGGATAAATTTAAAGGAGATGTTTCGCTCGCGCTGGCGGCCTATAATGCCGGTCCGAACACCGTCGACCCCGCCAAAGGCGTCCCGGATATTCCCGAGACCCGCAACTACGTGGACTCGATCCTCAAGAAGCTTCCCCAGGATGCCAAGCCGCCTCCAGCAGGCGCCGCGGACCGGACCGCCGGATCGAAGTAACCGCGGTGGCGTTCCGCCCGTTGCCGAATTTTTAGATAGACCGCAAACTCCGCGGATTTGATATAGTTGACTCGAATTCCGATTTCACAGCAATTCCTCGCTACCCGTACGCACGAAAGGAAGGTGTCTGGTGAGTTCGAAGAAAGATCCGCAGTCCCTCGACAAGCGGAGCGCTGGGGTCAGCCGCCGCGGATTCCTCGGCGGAGTCGGCCTCGGAGCCGCCGGTACCGGTCTCCTGGAGCGGCCGGCCGATGCGGCGCCCGCCGCAGTCGCCGTTTCCGGCCCCGGACCGGTCGCTATTACTCTTACGATTAACGGAAAACCCGTCAACCTCAAGGTCGAGCCTCGCGTCACCCTGCTCGATGCCATGCGCAACCACATGGACCCGCCGCTGACCGGCGCCAAGCGCGTCTGCGACCGCGGCACCTGCGGCGCCTGCACCGTCCTCCTGAACGGGAAGAGCGTCTACGCCTGCACCATCCTGGCCATCGACGCCCAAGGCAAGCGCATCGAAACCATCGAGAGCCTCCCGGTGAACAACCCCATCTCCGTGGCCTTCGTCAACAACGACGCCCAGCAGTGCGGTTACTGCACCCCGGGGTTCGTCATGGCCACCAAGGCGTTCCTTGCCGGGAATCCCGCCCCGTCTATGGAGCAGGTGACTCACGGCCTGGGCGGTAACCTCTGCCGTTGCGGCACTTACATGGGTGTACGCAAAGCGGTACTTGAAGCGGCCCGATCGATGAAAGGAGCGAAGCAGAATGGCTAACACGCCGGTCTACAACTGGCCGCCGATGAACACCCGCAAGGTGATCGGCAAGCCCCTGAAGCGCCTGGACGGACCGGTGAAGGCCGCCGGGCGGGCGCAGTACGCCTCGGACAAGAAATTCCCCGGCATGCTGATCGCATCTTATCTGTCGAGCCCCCACGCCCATGCGCGGGTGACCTCGATCGATACCGGCGAGGCGGAGCGGACCGCGGGTGTGCGCGCGGTTCACGTAATCGCCGGGCCGGGCAAGGAAATCCAGTGGCAGGGTACGGAGATCGCCGCCGTCGCCGCCGATACCGAAGATATCGCGCGCGATGCGGTGCGTAAGATCAAGGTCGAATACGAAGTCCTCCCCCACCTGGCCAACGACGCCGACCTCTCCGCGGCGGGTTCCCGCGGCAAGGCGGCCGGCGAAGTGGTGCAGGGCGACCCCGATAAGGCCATTCAGGAAGCCGAAGTGGTCAGCGACGGCGCCTACGGGATTCCGATCGCGGCCCACTGCTGCCTCGAGCCGCACGGCTGCGTGGTCACCTGGAAAGGCGATCAGATCGAGGCGTGGCCCAGCACCCAGTTCGTCACCGGCTGGGCGGGCACGCTGGCCCCCAACCTGAAAGTGCCGGCCGCCAACATCCACGTGTTGCAGGATTACATCGGCGGCGGCTTCGGCAGCAAATTCGCTCCCGGCGCCTGGGCCGAAGTGGCCGCGATTCTCTCGCAGAAGTCGGGCGGGCGTCCGGTCAAGGTGTTCCTCGAACGGAACATGGAGCTCGAGATTGCCGGACACCGTCCCTCGGCCTACGGCAACATCAAAATCGCGGGTAAGAAGGACGGCACCATCACCGCCTGGCAAAGCAGCACCTGGGGAAGCGGCGGGTTCCCCGGCGCCGGCAGTCCGCCGCTGCCGTACGTCTATTCCAACATTCCGAACCAGCGGCGCAACCACGTTTCGGTCTCGACCAACATCGCCGGATCGCAGGCCTGGCGCGCGCCCAACAATCAGCAGGCCAGCTTCCTCACCTGTAGCGCGCTCGAGGACTTCGCCGCCAAGGCGGGGCTGGACCCGATGGAAGTCTTTCACAAGAACGCGGGCTATACGCCGCGCGCCGAACTCTATCGTTTCCAACTCGATAAGGCTCAGGAGCTAAGCGATTGGAAGAAGTCGTGGAAGCCGCGCGGATCCCAGACCGGCAGCGTGCGGCGCGGCCTCGGCATGGGAGTCAACGCCTGGGGCGGCGGCGGACACGCCTGCACCGCGCGCCTCACCATCAATCCCGATGGCAGCGTGCTGCTCGAAATGGGCACCCAGGATCTGGGCACCGGCACCCGCACCGTGATGGTGCAGGTGGCGGCCGAGACCCTCGGTTTGCAGCCCGGCCAGATCAAGCTGGTGATCGGCGACAACCACCTCCCTCCGGGCGGATCGAGCGGCGGGTCGACCACGGTCGGCGGCGTCAGCTCCGCTACCCGCAAAGCCGGCGTCAACGCGCTCAATAAGCTGTTTGAAACCGTGGCCCCGGCGTGGAACGCGCAGCCCGAGGACCTCGAAGCCGTCGACGGGCAGGTCCGCGTCAAAGGCACGCCCGCCAAGAACATGACCTGGGCGGCCGCCTGCAAGAAGATCGCGCCCGGCGGCAAAATCCAGGAGACCGGCTCCAACGAACAGCGCAATCCCATGGGGCTCAACACGGCCGGCGTGGGCGGCGTACAGGTGGCCGATGTCACCGTCGATACCGAAACCGGCCTGGTGCGGGTGAACCGCTTCGTGGCGGTGCAGGACTGCGGGCTCATCATCAACCCGCGGCTCGCCGAAAGCCAGTGCTTCGGCGGCATCGTCATGGGCATCTCCACCGCGCTGTACGAAGAACGCATCACCGACGAAGCCACCGGCCACATGCTCAACGCCGACCTCGAGTTCTACAAGCTGGCCGGCATCCGCGACGTGGGCGAGATCATCGTCCACCTCGACATCCGCGAAGAGAACGACAAGCGCGGCGTGATCGGGCTGGGCGAACCGCCGGCCATCGCCATCTGCGCGGCCGTCGGCAACGCCGTGGCCAACGCCATCGGCGTGCGCGTGCCGCATATCCCGATGACCCCCATGCACGTACTCGACGCGCTGGAAGGGAGGAAAGCGTAATGCAGGCTTTTGAATACGCCAATCCGTCTACCGTGCAGGAAGCGGTGGGCCTGCTCTCCGCCACCTGGGGAGAGACCGAAGTCCTGGCCGGCGGCACCGACCTGCTGGCCCGCATGAAGGAGAACCTCGACGCCCCCAGGCGCCTGGTGAACATCAAGAACATCAAGGAACTCGAGGGCGTTACCAAAACCGCTTCCGGGCTGCGCATCGGCGCGCTGGTCACCATGGATCATCTGGCCTCCAGCGCCGAGGTCCGGGCGTCGGCCAAGGCGCTCGGCGAAGCCGCCGCCGGGATTCCCAGCCCGCAAATCCGCAACATGGGTACGGCGGGCGGCGATCTCTGCCAGCGCCCGCGCTGCTGGTATTACCGCAACGGGTTCGGGCTCCTGGGCATGAAGGACGGCAAGAGCCTGGTCACCGGCGGCGCCAACCAGTACCACGCCATTTTCGGCGGCGGTCCGGCGTACTTCGTCAGCGCCAGCAGCCTGGGTCCGGCGCTGGTCGCGCTCAACGCCAAGGTCAAGCTGGTATCGGCCAAGGGGTCGCGCGAACTGCCGGCGGCGGAGTTTTTCCTCTCGCCGGCCGGCGAAAGCGACCGCGAAACCGCCCTTCGTCCCGATGAACTCCTGACCGAAATCCTGGTCCCCGCCGCCGCGCACAGCGCGACCTACGAGGTCCGGCAGAAGGACGCGCTCGATTGGCCCCTGGCCACCGCGAGCGTCGTCCTGACCATGAAGGGGACGGCCGTGGGCAGCGCCAAAGTGGTGATGGGCCACGTCGCCCCCAAACCGTGGGAATCGGCCGAAGCCGCCAGCGCGATCGCCGGAAAAGCGGTGACCGCGGACACCGCGGAAGCGGCCGGCAAAGCCGCCGTGACAAGCGCGCAGCCGCTAAGCCAGAACGCCTATAAGGTGACTCTGGCGCGGGTGGCGGTTAAGCGCGCTCTGCTCGAAGCGGGCAAGAGGGCCTAACCATGCCAGCCGAACGTCCCGGCCTCACCAAGGTCAGCATGAACCGCTGCGAAAAGCTGCGCTGGAAGGGGCTGTTCATCGAAGCCGAGTGGGATCCTTCGGTGCAGCACTCCAATGAACGGGGCTTCTGGTGCCAGCACACCTGGAACTGTCTCGGACCCGACGGCAAACTGGTCGACGAGTTCGAGTGCAGTCCGGGCCGTGATTGTTACGTGCAACTCTGACGGTTCCCGCCAGGGATAGGTTAAGGTGGCAGGCCTGCCCGCTCTGGGTAGGCCTGCCACTTTCTGTTTATTGATAGTTCGGGGTGCTGCCGGTGCCCGCGAAACTGGCCAGCGCGCCGGTGTTGCTCGAGCCGTCCGACTTCAGCGTGAAGGGGAACGTCGACGCCGTTCCGGAACCGACCGCCAGGAAACCGGGGATGGTCCCCGTACTGGCGGGAAGCTGCGTCAGGATCGACGCCGGAATGGTGAACGTTCCGGCGCCCGCCGTGGTCAGGCAGATGAACGTCGTGGATGTGGTGTTCTGGCCGGCGGCGGTGGATTGGCCGCCGATGATCTCGACGAGATCGGAGGGGTTGCCCCCGGTCCAGTTCAACGTGAGACCCGCGCTCCGCGTGACCGACGAAGGCAGCCCGCCGGTGACCGTCAGGGGAGAGCCGATCGTGATCGATGCGCTGAAACTGCTCACGTCCGCGCCGCCATTGCCGGACAGGCTGTACGAGCCTCCGGGCAGGGTGAAACTGGCCATGCCGGGGACGGAAATGCCGAGGCCCTCTATGTTCGTCAGCGAGTAGCTGTTGTTGGTCTTGTTGAGGGCGGTGCTGCTCAGGCTGGATCCAGACGGGCCGGTTACGGAAACGGCGCCCGCGTCCAGATACTGGAGGGTGCCGGATATGGTCGAGCCGCTGCTGCCCGTGGTCTGGATGATCTGGCAACTGCCGGACTGGATCAGCGAAATGTTGGCCTGAGACGCGGAGGCGAGCTGTGCGCCCGTCACCTTGGTGAAGCCGCCACCGACGGAGTCGAATTTCGTCGTGACCGTGCCGATCTGCGGCTCGGTGACGGTCGTCTGGAACTGGGTGATCGAGAAGCCGCCGGTCGTGATGCTGCCGCCCTGATCGAGCTTGGTGAGCTGATCCTTGGTATAGCCGGGGTACACGCACGCGTCCGAACTGGTGTCCGGGGCGATCGCGATGAACGACGGGTTGCTCAACTGCCCGTTCACCGAAACCTGGAAGGAGACCGTGCAGCCGGTCGGGATGTCGCCGGGCAATTGGAAGTTGATCTGGTCGGCGCCGGCAAGTCCCGGAGCGCGTCCGGCGTACAGCGGCTTGATCGACCGGCCGCCCACCAGAACCTGCACGTTGACCCCGTTGGCCGAGAAGTCGTAGCCCGGCGAGGCCGTGTTATCGCCGCCGGAGACCGGGCCCATGCCGGTGGCCCAGGCGATCAGGACCTGGCCCGGCTTGGACGGCGAGAACGTATACCCCCCGCTGGCGAACGTGGTCAAGCGGTCGATATCGAGCTGCGAAGCCGAGATGTAGTTCTGGATCACGGCGAGGCCGCTGCCCGAACTATCGGCGGTGATGAGGCCGAGCTTGCGCTGCACCACCGTGACCGAGAGGGGCGCACTGGCAGTTCCATTATTCGTAACGGTCACGTTGTAGGTGCCCGCGGCGACGGTGGACGGCAGCACGCCGGCAAGCTGGTTGACGCCGCCCTGATTGTACAGGTAGACCAGGTAGGCGTCGGTGCCCGAGCCGCCGGTGGCGGGGGTGAAGGTGATTTTGACGCCGCTCGAGGACGCGGGCAGGGGGAAGCTCATCGCGGTGTACCCGCTGGCGCTCAAGTTGCTGCCCTTGACCACGAAGATGCTGCCCTGGGCGATGTTGGCGGTGTAGCTGCCGGCGTCGAGGACCGCGGTCACGACCGGGCCGTTGGTGGTGCCGCCCCCGCCGCCCCCGCCGGAGCCGGTCGTCGTAATGGTGCCGGCGCCGTTGAACGTGAGAGTGACGTTAGTGCCGCTCAGTGCTCCGGTGCCGGCCAGGTTGGGGAAGCTGCCGGTGGCTCCGGCGTAAGCCCCGGTGCCGCCCGTGATGGTGGCGGAGCCGGTACCGCTGGCGCTGCCGCTGCCGGTCAGGGCTGCTGTCAGGAGGCTGACCGGGATAAGCAGGTTACCGGTGATCTTGTCGCCGGTGGAAAGAGTGATGGTGAAGGGAGCCGTGGCGTTCTGCCCACCGCCGGTGAGCGCGGACAAGGCGAGGCTGCTGGTGAACGTCCCGCTGCCGATGTTGGTCAGGGTGGCGGGGCCGGTCGTGGTGACGCCGGTGGTGCCTAAAGGTCCGCTGGCATTCACGGAAAGCGTGGTATTTACGGTCGCGGCGTAGGCCGCGCTACAGAGCAGCAGGCCCAGCGCGAAGATTGAGTGTTTTCGGGTCATAATTTTGGGGAGTCTCCTCCACTTTTGTTCCATCTGAATACGCGGAAATCTCGAAGAAACCGGCTCAACCGCCGGTCCCAGGGGCCGGGTCTTCCGTCCGGCGAACTCTTGCAAGCTTATCGCCAGCCGGGGGCGGCGTCAAACGAAAATGCAGCGAATTGGCCCGGATTGGTACCCTACTTTTGACTCAGGCCGCCGTCCACCGCCAGGGTTTGCCCGGTGATGAAGTTGGATGCCGTCAGGAAAAAATGCACGGCATCGGCGATCTCCTCCGGCGTGCCTCCCCGTTGCGCGGGCGTGTTCTGAATCATACGAAGTCCGCGGGGATCGATGTCGTCGAACGGGATCACCCCCGGCGCTACCGAGTTCACCGTGATCCGCGGAGCCCAGGCTTTGGCCAGCGCCCGTGTGAGCATGATCACACCCGCTTTGGATGCGCAGTAGTGGGCGTGCTCGGCCCACGGTCGGAGACCGCCCAGCGAGGAAAGGTTGACGATCCTCCCGGCGGGCGTGCCGGGGTTGGCCAGCATCAGGCGGGCCGCCGACTGGCACGTGAAGAAGACGCTCTTCAGGTTGACCGAGTGAATGAAATCCCAGTCGGCTTCCGTGATGTCGAGCGGGTCGAATCGCGTGAACCGGGCGGCGTTGTTGACGAGCGCGTCCAACCGGGGGTGGCGCGCGGCGATCGCATCGAACATGCCGCGGATCCCGGCGACGCTCGAGAGGTCGGCGCGGAACAGATCCGCGTCACCGCATTCGGCCGCCGTCTCGCGGGCGTCGGCTTCCGATCCGTGGTAGTGGATCAGGACCCGCGCCCCTTCCCGCGCGAGGCGTAGCGCGATGGCGCGTCCGATCCGCCGTGCCGCTCCGGTGACCAGGATGGTCTGGTTGGTCAAATCAGGCATGATGTAGCGCAGGCCTCCCGGCCTGCCCGGGGATCGCGGTTGTGAGGACCGTGTCGATGAAACCGCGGAGGCGCAGGGGCACAGAGGAAAGCACAGAAAAAATGCGGTAGGAAGATGCAGGCCGGGAGGCCTGCGCTACGCTACGCGGCGGGTTCGCCGTGAATTTCCACTTCATCCGGAGCCACTCCTTCCGGCGGAGGTTCGGGCAGCCGGCCCGTCCAGTGCGCCCAGCCCCAGAATATCGCGGTCGTCGAGCTGAGCGCTCCGGCGATCGAGCCGATCAGCCGCGGGTCCACGGATTGGCTGGCGATGCCGGCGGCGGCCATCGACACCATCATGACACTCCACTGCGCGCTTTCGATCGTCGAGAACACCCGGCCGCGGTACCGGTCGTCGACGTGGCGCAGCAGTTGCGCCATGTTCAGCACACTCGAAACCCCCACCGCGGCGCGCGACAGAGCGATAAACAACAGCGCCACCGGGAAGTTGCGCATCTGGCTGAACACAATGTACGAGCCGCCGTGGACGATGTAGCAGACCACCATGGCGCGCTTGTAGCCTTCGAAAGAGAGCCCCTTGCCCAACCGGTACGCGATGAAACTGCCCGCGATCAGCCCGATGCCCGCGCAGCCCCAGATGGTGCCGATGCCCGAGGGCCCGCGCTGGAAAACGATCTCGCCGAAAATGCTGAACAGGATCTGCGCGGCGCCGCCTCCCGTCGCCCATCCGACCGCGATGCCGCCGATGCCGAGGATCAGCGGCCGCCGCCGCATGTAGCGGAGTCCCTCCCGGTACTCGTGCCACGGGCGGACCACTTCGGCTTCGGTGTGGGCGGAGGCGGGCGGGCGGAACCCGCGTCCGGGCAGCCGCAGGCGGGAGATGCAGATGGCGGAGAACAGAAACGAGGCCGCGTTGAACACGAACGCCCACTCGTAGCCGAATTGAGCCACGCTGCTCCCGCCGAGAAACGCGCCCACCGCCAGCGTGGTCCACTGGGTGGTCTGGGTGAGCGAGTTGGCGGTGTGCAACTCGTCCTTGGTGGCGATGGCGGGGAGGATCGCGGCGCGCCCCGCGCTGAAGAAGGGCGAAGCGCCCATCAGCAACCCCGAGAGCAGGTACAGCAGCCACGTATCGTGGCGGTGAATCGTGAACACGAAGCAGGCGGCGATGACCGCGCGCAGCAGGTCGCTACAGATCATCACCCGCTTGCGGTCGAAACGGTCGAGCACGACCCCCGCCAGCGGTCCGATCAGAATCGCCGGGATGGCGCGCGCCAGCATCACGCCGCTGACCACGAGCCCGCTTTTCGTCGTGGCTACCACCAGCGCGAAGACGGCGATGTTGTTGAAGTGGTCGCCCACCTCGCTGACGATCTGGCCCGCCCACGTGTTGCGGTAGTTGCCGTTGCGGCGGAGGAGCGCGAGGAACGGGTTCATCGGTGTGCCATGACCCTCATGCGGTGAGATCTTCCTGCCGGACTGTCAGCGATTCGATGTAGGGGTGGTCGAGCGGGTAGCCGAAGCCGGGGTCGTCACGCAGCGCGATCGTGCCCCGCGGCGTGGTTTCGACCGGGGGAGCGACGATGTCCTGCTTCCAATAACGCTTGCTGGCCGAAACATCGCCCGGCAGGACGAAGTTCGGCAGCGTGGCCAGCGCGATGTTGTGGGCGCGTCCGATGCCGGCTTCCAACATGCCGCCGCACCAGACCGGGATGCCGGCGGATTGCGCCAGGTCGTGAACCCGCTTGGCCTCGCGGAAACCGGCGACGCGCCCCAGCTTGATGTTGAGGATCCCGCACGCGCGCATCCGGATGGCCTGTTCGGCGTGGTGCGCCGTGCGGATGCACTCGTCCAGGCAGATCGGCGTCTGGAGTTGGGCCTGGAGCGCCGCGTGATCGATGATGTCGTCGTGGGCGAGCGGCTGCTCGATCATCATCAGGTAGAAATCGTCCAGCTTCTTCAGGTGGTCGATGTCGGCCAGCGTGTAGGCCGAGTTCGCGTCCGCCATGAGCTTGATCGAGGGGAACCGCTCACGCACGCGGCGCACCACATCGACGTCCCAGCCCGGCTTGATTTTGATTTTGATCCGCTGGTATCCGGCGGCCAGCTCGGTTTCGATTTTTTCGAACAACTGTTCGACCGAGTCCTGGATGCCGATCGAGACGCCGCACGGAATTTCGCGGCGGGCTCCGGCGCCGATGGTCTTCCAGAGCGGCTCGTTGGCCGCGCGGGCGAACAGGTCCCACACCGCGGTCTCGAGTCCGCCGCGCGCCATGTTGTGGCCGCGGATGTGCGCGGTCAGCGGATAGACGTCGTTGGGGGAGGAGAGCGGCTTGCCCAGCACGCGCGGCGCGGCGTAATCCCGCAGGATGAGCCATGCGGACGCGGTCCACTCCTCGTTGTAGAACGGGTTCTCCCCCGCGGTGACCTCGCCGTACCCGGTGAGCCCATCGGCGTGGGCTTCGACCAGGACGATGTCGCGCGAGTACGTGCGGGAAAAGCTGGTCTCGAAGAAATGGACCAGCGGCATGCGGATCTGCCGGAGAGTGAGCCGTTCGAGTTTCATAATAGGGTGGTAGGGGCCGCCTCCAGCAGGTAGGCGCCTTCGGTTGCGGTGGCGGTGAAGCCGGTGACGGCGAGGCCGCGCGTGAACGCGTCCTGGAACAGCGCGGCGTTCCCGGCTTGGATGGCGCGCGCGCGGGCCGGGTCGGACGCGCGGATTTCCGCGATGTTGGCCGGGTACACGATGCGCTCCGCGGTCGGCGCGGCCTCCGGACGCGGCGGCGCGTCGAGCCACCATTCGGCGTAGCAGCGGTCCGTGGGGATGCCGCCGTGCAGCGGACTCGAAGTCGTGCCGTAAAGGTTGGGATGGTAGCGGCGCACGATGGCGCCCAGTTTCTGAATGTTGAGGAAGGCGTTCTTGAGCTCCAGCGGATCGAACGTCCACTCGATTAACTGGATGCCGCGGGAGAGCGCTTCCTCTTTCTGGCGGAGTTTCAGGCGCCGGCCGATCGCCAGATTGCGGTAGTCCGGGAGCACGCCGAGCATGTGGCTATGCAGGTAGGGAAACGGACCCGGTTTGACCCCGGGGATGGCGAAGCAGAACGCCACCATTTGCGCCCCGTCGTAAGCGCCGAAGACGTGGCCGCCCACCTTCGTCGCGACCACCAGGAAACGCAGCGGCAGCAGTTCGAGTTCGGCAAAGCCCCAGATCTCGCGCTGCAGCCTGACCACGTGCTCGAATTCATCCAGGTGGAAAAGCTGGCGGATTTCTACCGGCGCTTGGCTTCCTGCCACAAGGCCTCCATTTCCTCCATCGTCGCGTCCTTGAGCGGCTTGCCGCGCAGCGCAAGCTGCGCCTCCACGTAGCCGAAGCGGTCGCGGAACTTGGCGTTGGCGCGGCGCAGCGCCTGTTCCGGATCGACTTTGGCGAAGCGCGCAAGATTGACCAGAACGAACAGCATGTCGCCCAGTTCGTCTTCGCGATGGTCGCGGCTTTCGGCGGCGTGGAACTCGGCCAGTTCCTCGTGGAGCTTATCCACCACCTGCCCGGCGTTCTCCCAATCGAAGCCGGCGTTGGCCGCGCGGGACGCGATTTGCTGCGCCTCGACCAGAGCCGGGAGGGCCCGCGGAACGCCGCCCAGCAGCGTGGTATCGGATGCGCCCTTGCGCTTCTTCTCCTCGGCTTTGATTTCGCCCCACAGCCGGGTGACGTCGGAAGCGGTCTCGGCGGACCCCTCGGCGAAAACGTGCGGATGCCGCCGCACCAGCTTCTGGTTGATGGCGTCCAGCGAATCTTCGATCGTGAAGTGGCCGGCTTCGGCCGCCATCTGAGCGTAGAAGACCGCTTGCAGCAGAAAATCGCCCAGCTCCTCGGCCAGACCCGGGTAGTCGCTCCGGTCGATGGCGTCGAGAACCTCGTAGGTTTCCTCGAGCGTGTAAGGCTTGATGGACTCGAACGTCTGCTCGCGATCCCAGGGGCAGCCGCCGGGCGAGCGCAGCCGCGCCATCAGGGCGACGAGCGTCTGAAACTTCTCACCGGCGTGGTCAGGCATTGTGGGGAGCGAGTTACCCCTCAATGTAACATACGGTATTTCCGTGGCCGGATCGAGCTATGGGCGCCGCGCTACGGGCCCATCAGCTCCATTCCCTGTCCCAGCCCTTTTGCGCATCCCAATGGGCCGTGGAATCGGTGAAGAACTCGCCCTGCCGGCACAGCGGGCGGATCGCGTCCTCGTGGACCTTCACCCCCATGCCGGGTTTCATCGGGACGTCGATGTAGCCGTTGTTCACCAGCGGCCAGGCGTCGGAGATGTCCTTGTACCACGGCATTTCCGGCTGGTGCCATTCGTAGGCGATGAAGTTTTCCGTCGCGGCGATGGCGTGGACGCCGGCTATGTAGCCGATCGGCGTCGAGGCGCAGTGCACCATCATCCCGATCGAGTACCGCTGTGCGAGGTCGCCCATCTTCTTGAGCTCGAGACAGCCGCCGGTGACCGCCGGGTCGGGGTGGATGTAATCCACGGCGCGCGCCTGGCAGAGCTTCTCGAACGACTCCGCCAGATAGACGTCCTCGCCCGTCAGCGTGGGGACATCCAGCGCGTCGGTGATGGTTTTCCACTCCTGGACGCGATACCACGGGACCATGTCCTCGAGCCACGCCGGATTGTACTTTTGCAGCGCGCGCCCGAGCTTGATCAGGCTGTTGATGCCGAGGTGCCCGAAGTGGTCGAAGGCCAGCGGAATGTCCATCCCCAGAACCTCGCGCACCTGGCCCACGTAGTCCGCCACCATGGCGCAGCCCTTCTCGGTGAGCTCGTAGGCGGTCATGTAGTTCTCGGCCGTGTCGCCGCCGCCCCACGGTCCTTCCATCGGCGCCTGGAACGTGCCCGGAGTCCCGCGCAGGATGGCTTCGGCGCCCAAGTCCGTTTTGAGCATGGTGAAGCCGGCCTGCGCGCGCGCCTTCAGGTCCTTGCCGATTTCGCGCGGGTCGTCGGAGCGGACCGGCGTCTCGCTGTACATCCGGACCTTGTCGCGGTACTTGCCGCCGAGCATCTGGTGAACCGGGACGCCGTAGGCCTGTCCGGCCAGATCCCAACACGCCTGTTCCACGGCCGTGACGCCGCCTCCCTGCCGCGACTGGCCGCCGAATTGTTTGATGCGCCGGAAAATCTTCTCTACGTTGCAGGGGTTCTCGCCCAGGATGCGGCTCTTCAGTATGAGGGCGTAGGCCGGGACGCCGCCGTTGTACATCTCGCCGTACCCGGAGATGCCCTGGTTCGTATCGATGCGGACCAGAATCTGGCCGCCGAGCACGCCGCCGCGGCCGTTCGCGGCTGCGGGATAAGCCTGGCCGCCGGTTGGCGCGCCCTGCGGTCTGCCGCCGCGCCCGCCGCGCCCGCCCTGTCCGCGGTTCTGGCTGAGGACGGCGATGCGCATGTCGGTGATCTTCAAACTCGACGGTTGGGAATTGCGGTTGACATTTTGGGGATAGGCTTCGAGATCGGCGAACAGGCCGAGTCCCGCGGCGGATTTTAGAAATGATCGCCGGCCGGTCACGGTAGTTTTGGAAGACATGCGGGCTAGCTCCTTTTTTAGTTGCTGGTGTTGGTGAAACCGCCGCTGGCATAGCGGGTAAGCAGATCGTCGCCCGCCTTGGGCAACGCGGCCTCGGCGCATCCCGGCTTGGTCCGCGCGCCCAGGACCTGGAAGGTGTAATGGCCGTAAGCATCGTCGGTCGGCACGTAGCCGGACAGCGCGGAGCCGTTGGCCAGTCCCACGAAGACTGTATTGGCCATCGGGGATCGGGCCTTCAGCGTCTGGCCGATCATGTTGTACACCTCGGCGTTGACCCCCACCAGCCCGATGTTGCCGATCCCCAGCAGCCGCACCAGGAAGTTGACGTCGGGGCCGTCGACGTATGCCCCGGGCTGGCCTTCGCGTCCCTGATTGGTGCGGGTGCGCCCCGCGCAGGTCACGTTCTGCTGCGCGCCCGCGATGCGCACCACGCTGTCCCCCGGCGGCAGGCTCTGCGCGACGCGGAGCACTTCTTCCGCGTAAAGGATGCCCTCGGCTTCGATGAACTTCTCCACTTCATCCGCCGCTTTGGCGTCGGCCGGAACCATTTTCCGCTCGCCTTCGCGGATGAGTTTTTCGGTGGGTTCGCGCACCAGCGGCTGGCCGTGGTACTCCTGCCCGCCGCGGCGCAGCATGTGGGCCGTCGAGGCGCGCAGGTACAGCGGGTTCTGATCGCCCTCCGCGCCCTGGCTGAAAAGCGCGACCATCCTGTCGCCGTAGATCTGCTCGATGTACCGGCAGGCCGCGCCGGGGAAATCCGCGCTGATGATGCCGCCCAGGTAGAGGTTCACCGGGTGCATCGCGTAGTTGGAGTAGAGCGCGATCGGCTCGCCGCCGGGCGTCTCGAATTTGACCACCGCGACCGTCTTATCGGAGGGGCCGGTGAGGTTCGCGTCCTGCGTCCAGAGCCGCGTGGTGGGGTTGATCGCATCCCGGTTGACGTTGAGGTAGGAAAGTCCGGTGCCGAAGGAGACGCGGGCCGGTTGCAGTTTGGCCACGGCTTCGCGCACCGCCTGGAGAGCTACCTCGTCCAGCGGAGAGGATGCCGCGTTCTGCTGGCGGAAGCCCGCCGTGCCGGGCTGCGGTCCGCCCAGGCCGGCGCTGTGAGAGTGGGTCGAGGAGGAGATCACGTTCTCGACCGGGATCTTGAGTTCGGCCGCGACCTTCGGCGGAATGCTCCCCGGAGCGTTCCCATCCACCGTCAGCAGGGCGGCGCGGGTGACGCCGTTATCCAGCACGATGGCGCGCACGTAGAGCTTTTCGTGCTCGTACTTGCCGAGCGGCGGTGTATCGGGCGCGGGCGCCAGTTTGGTGAACTCGACGCGGGCGGCGCCGGCGCGCAGCGGTCCCGCGTCCGCCGCGAGTCCCGGGATGGCGGCGGCCAGCGCCAGCGCAGCCGCCGGCAGCAAAGGAGGGTGCTTCGAGTGCCTCATGAATCGAGTTCCTTTCGGTGTGAAAACGGAGTCTGGGTCCAGCACGCAACGAGTGTACGCGCAAACCGCCGCGAAACCAACGGCCGGGCGGTGACAATGGAGAGTAACCGGTAACTTACCGCGTTTGTCCCGGACTGCCGCGGCCTTCCAACTCCGCCTAAATCCCGAAGACGCCCAATCCCACGCACGCCAGCGTCATCGCCACCGACGCCCCCAGCAGCAACGGCATCGTGAACCTTTGGTGCGCTCCCAGTTCCACCCCGGTCATCCCCACAATCAGAAACGTCGCCGGCGTCAGCGGACTCACCGGAAACCCGGTCGTCATCTGCCCCAGCACCGCCGCCCGCGCCATCGCCACCGGCGCCACCCCGAATGCCTTCCCCGTCTCCGCCAGCACCGGCAGCACCCCGAAGTAGAACGAATCCGGGTCGAACAGCAGGCTCAGCGGCATCGACGCCAGTCCCAGCAGGAACGGCAGATGCCGCCCCGCTCCCTGCGGCGCCGCCGCCACCGCCGCCCGCGCCATCGCCGCCAGCATCCCCGAT
>JBBIQR010000040.1:20514-24082 GCA_037442245.1 Candidatus Solibacter sp.
CCTGGCCAGCGGTCAGGGCCCGGCGGGCCGCGTCCTGGTGGGGATGGCTGGCTTTGCCCTCGACGTAACGGGCATTGCCTTCTTTGAGTTGCTTCAAGGCCTCATCGGCGGACAGGCCCGGTTCGGCCGTTCCAGAGGCCAGGGCCTCCCAGCATCCCCGATTCCCGCAGGATCCCGGTGAACGCCCCCGCCGCGAACAGCACGCCCGCCATCATCAGCGCGGTCCTGGCGTGCGCGTCGATCCGCTCGCGCTGCATCCGCGCTCCCGGATAGTTGATCGCCAGCGCCAGCACCACTCCCACCATGAACACCGCCGCCGGCTCCAGCTTCCACCCCACCATCCCGGCCACCAGCGCCACCGTCAACCCCAGGTTCACCCCGGCCCGCCCCGGACGCCGCAGCGCCATCTCCTCCTTCCCGATCTCGCGCCCCGCTGCCGCGCTGTTCCCGCGCGCCGTCCCCAGCCGCCGCGCCTCCCGCCGTCCCAGCCACCAGCACGCCCCGAACACAAACGCGAGTCCCACCCCCTGCACCGGCAGCAGCGGACCGAAGATCTCCGCCGCGGGGATCTTCAAAGCCGCCGCCGCCCGCATCATCGGTCCCGTCCACGGCAGAAAATTCACCCCCGCTGCCAGCGACGCCGCGCACGCCAGTACGCGCCGGTCCATCCCCACCCGCTCGTACACCGGCAGCATCACCGGAATCGTCACCAGAAACGTCACCGCTCCCGAACCGTCCAGGTGCACCAGCAGCGCCAGCAGCGCCGTCCCCACCACGATCCGCTCCGGCCTGCTCCCCACCGCCGCCAGAATCCGCCCGATCAGCGGATCCAGCATCCCCGCATCCGTCATGATCCCGAAGTACAGGATCGCGAACACGAACATCCCCGCCACCCCGGCGACGCCTTCGATCCCCTTCACCATGAACCCGGCGGTCTTCAGCCCGAATCCCCCCGCCAGCGCCGCCGCCACCGGCGCCGCGATCAGCGCCGCCAGGGGCGTCATCTTCCCGCTCAGAATCGCCCCCAGCAGCACCGCGATCGCCAGAAACCCCAGCACCGCCGGCATCCGCCCTTACTCCCCCGCGCCCGCCGGACGCGCCTCGTAAATCACGCCCCGCTCCGCCAGCCGCCCGATCTCCGCCGCGCTCAACCCCAGCACCTCCCCGAGCACCTGCGACGTATGCTGCCCCAGCAGCGGCGCCGGCGCCCCCGGACTCCCCGGCGTCTCCGATAGCTTCACCGGCGTCCCCGTCACCCGGTGCGTCCCCGCCGCCGGGTGCTCCATTGCCGGAAACATCTCGCGCTGCGCCGCCTGCGGGTCCTCCGCCACCTCGCGAAAATTCCGCACCGGCGACGCCGGCACCCCCGCGCCCTGCAGCCGCGCCATCCACTCCGCCGTCCCTCGCCGCCGGAACTCCGCCTCCAACACCGGCTCCAGCGCATGCCGGTTCACAATCCGCGCGCCGTTCGTCGCGTAATCCGGGTGCGCTTCCAGATCGCCCCGCCCGATCGCGCCGCAGAACGCCGACCACAACTTCTCGCTGCCGATCGCGATCGCCACCGCCGTGTCCGCCGTCGCGAACACCCGGTACGGAACGACCGTCGGAAACGCCGTCCCCATCGGACCCGGAACCACCCCAGAGCCCAGATAGCTCATGTAATTCGAGCTCATCGTGGAGATCATGCTGTCCAGCATCGCCACGTCCACCCACTGCCCCTTCCCCGTGCGCTCTCTCGCGCGCAGCGCCAGCAGAATCCCGATCACGCTGAACAGCCCCGCGGTCGCGTCCGTCACCCCGTACCCGCAGCGCGTGTGCTCGCCCGCCTCCGTCCCCGTGATGCTCAGCAGCCCGCTTGCCGCCTGAATCACCAGGTCCATCGCCGCGTCGTCCCGCGACGGTCCCTCCTGCCCGTAGCCCGAGATCGAACAATAAATCAACCGCGGATTCCTCGCGCTCAACGCGCCGTATCCCAGCCCCAACCTCTCCATCGCGCCCGGACGGAAATTCTCCAGCACCACGTCCGCCCGGTCCGCCAGCCGCAGGCACAGCTCCAGTCCCTCCGCCTGCTTCAAATCGATCGAGATCCCCAGCTTGCCCCGGTTCAATCCCAGGAAGAAGTGCGCTTCGCCTCCGGAGAACGGCGGACCCCACCCCCGCCCCATGTCCCCGTACCGCGCCTCCAGCTTGTACACTTCCGCCCCGTAATCCGCCAGCAGCAGCGAGCACAGCGGCCCCGCCAGCGCGTGCGAAAAGTCCAGCACGCGCACGCCGTCCAGCGGTTTCACCGCGCCGGACCCGCGCCCGCCGCCCCCGCTCCCCGCCCCGCCGGCGCCGGCGGCGCCACGTAGTCCACCAGTTCGTCCACCGGCTTCCGCCCCGCCCACGCGATCCCCCGCAGCAGCGTCCGCTGAATCTGGTAATTCGCGAAATCGGCGTAGGTGTGCCCCTGCATCCACACAAACGCGCGCGCCGGCTTCCCGCCCGCCACCGTGTGTTCGTAGGTCCACATCTGTGGCACGACTTCCCCGGCGTGCTCGCCGCTCCACCGCGTCTTCGGAATCTTCGCGCTGGCCAGCACGTGGATCCCCGGATTCTCCGCCCACGTCATCTTGAAGAAGGCTTCGTCGAAAATCGTGAACCCCGACATGTCCTTCATGATCGGGTCCGCCGCGTCGTTCACCGTGTACGCGATGGGAGCGTCCAGCGTATAGTTCACTTCGCCGTGCTTCTTTCCCCCGCCCACCAGCGCCGCGAAATACGCCGGGTCCGGTCCGCACAGCGAATCGTGGATACTCACCAGCCCGCCGCCGCGTTTCACAAACCCTTCCAGCGCCTCTTTGGTATCGCCGCTCAGGTACCCGGCGTCGCCTTTATAGATCACCACCACGTCGGCGGCGGCGAGTTCCGCGCTGCCGGGCGGGTGCAGCGCTCCATCCACCACCGCCCCGTGCTCGGTCAGGAGCTTGCTCCAATCGGCCAGAAACTGGGGATAATCGTGCAGTCCCGGACCATGCGATTTCAACCCCGCCCACAGGTACAACCGCATCCCGTCCGCGCGCTGTCCCCGCGGACGCGGCGCCGCTTCCTGCGCCGCCCCCGCCAGCACCGCCAGCAAGCCACACCCGAGCACTCGCATCCCACGCCTCATGACTCCTCCTCTGCCGCGTCATGGCCCATCGCCTGGGCACCCGTCAATGTTACATGAACTTGGCCGCGGGTTGGCGCCCTCACTCGCGGCTCAACACCACCGCCATCGATCGGCCGAACGCGATCGCTCCGTCTCCGTCCGAGACTGCCGCACGATGTCCAGACGCCGCTCCACCGTGAAGCCCTGTCCAGCGTAGATGCCCGAACCTGGCTTAAACCGGGGCTAAGCGGATGGAGTTCGCGCGCGGCGGAACCGCGCGAATGCCGCAATCGCGATCAGCCCGAATCCCAGAGAAACGAGCGGGGTGGGCTCCGGCGTCGCCTGAACCAGAGTGATCGTGACAAACCCGTCATGGGCCGGGTTGCCACTCGATGAGGCGATCAGACCGGTAATGCCTGGATCCCAATAGGGGCCACC
>JBBIQR010000041.1:0-20575 GCA_037442245.1 Candidatus Solibacter sp.
CAGCGCGGTTGCGCAACGCTGGCCCACGGCTTTGCGGAGTTCGTCCACTTCCAGCGCCGCTTCGCTCCGCCGGTGCACCGCCGCTTCCCGCACGGCGTCCAAATGTTTGCACGCGGTGGTGAACGCCTTGTTCTTCTCCACCGTTTTTCGGCAAAGCTCGATCAGGCCGTCCAGCGACTGCAACAGGTCGTGCAGCGCCGCTATTACAGTCCCCTTCGCGGGATCCTTGGCCTTGGCGAAATCCATCTCGGCGTCGCCGACTTTGCGCAGAGCTTCCGAAATCCCCGTGCCGCCCGCCTTCAGTCCCAGGTTTTTAGGCTGGTTCAGAACCGCTTTCCACTCGTCTACTTTCCTTCTCCACTCGTCTGTTTTAGACATTCCGCAGGCTCCTTGGCCGCAAGTGGCCGTCCCCGATTATAACCACGCCGCGCGGAAATGCCAGTCAGCGGCGGGCTTTCGCCTCTTCTCCCCAGATCAGGGGTGTGCCGCCGGAGAACGCCAGGAACTTCCGGAACTCGGACGCGGCGTCGCCTGCCCGGCTCTGTTTGGCGGCGAGCGCGCCGCGCAGGTAGAAGATTCGCGGCAGGTAGAAGGACGCGTAGGGCGTCAGCCCGTTGGTATTGGGCAGCGGATTGAAAACCAGCAGCGGAGCCGCCTCGTCGAACCGCCCGGTCTCGATGTCCGCCCAGGCGAGCATCACCGGCATCCCTTCGTCGGCAACCGTCCCGCCGCTTTCCCACATCTGTTTGAGCAGCAGTTGCGCCGCCGGAAACTCGCGGTTCAGCAGCAGGGCGTGCGCCAGCGCAAAATTGCGGATGCCGGCCTGCGCCGCACCGCCGAACAGCCGCTCCGCGCGCACGGTCCACTCCGAGGCCGGCGCGGGATCCTGCGCCAGAAACGCCGCCACCAGCGCATTTCCGCGCGCCGCCGGACTCGCGATTCCCAGCGCCTTGACCGCCAGTTGCATGGCCGCGGCCCGGTCGCCGAGCATCAGGCTCCACAACGACAACTCCGCTCCGGCGCGCGACGCCGTGTCGCGCAGCGCGCCATTCTGGTTCGCCGCGGCGAACGCCTGCATCCGGCGGAACCCTTCCGTTCGCTGTCCGCGCAGCCACAGCCACTGCGCCCGCCGGTACTCCAGAATCGGATCCTGCGCCTTGCCGCGCGCCGCGAAGTAGCGCTCCATTGCCTGATCCGCCGCCGCCGCGTCTCCCGAATAGTAGGCCGCGACGGCCGCCTTCAGCAGATCGCCCTGATTGAGAAAGTTCGGGTCCTTCTGAGACGCTTCCTGATAAAACTTCATCGCGTCGGCGAGTTTCCCCTGAATCAGGTGGATGTCGCCCAGCGAATCGATCGGGTTCACGTCGTTCGGCGCCAGCGCCTGATACCGGCGCAACGCCGCGACGCCTCCGGCCAGATCGCCCGCGTACGCGCTCGCATACCCGAGCGTATTCCACGCCGCCGTGTCGCCGGGTTCGATCTCCACCGCCTTGCGGTAACTCTCCGCGGCGCGCCGGTAGTCGTGATGATTCATCGCGCCATCGGCCAGCGCGCGCCAGGCCGCCGGGTCGGAGGCGTCGAGTTTCACCAGTTTGAGCAGCGCCGCCTGCTGCGCGTTGGGGTCCTGCGCGATCTCCGCCGCCTGCAACTCGATCCGCGCTCGCTCGAGCGGCGGCACCCGGTCGCCGCGCGCCAGCGCCTGTTCCAGAATCGCAGCGGCGCCCGGAGCGTCGCCGCGTAGCAGCCGCTCCTGCGCCAGCACGCGATAGGGCGGCGCGAAATCCGGGTCTGCCTGAATCGCCGCGCTCGCGCTTTGCTCCATGGCGCCCGCGTCACCCGCCTCGAGTGCGTGGATGTAGCCGGAAAGGGCCGCGCCGCTGCGCGTCCCGTAGGGCGCTGCACTGGCATCGATCGCGCGCGCGATTTCGCCCGCCGCAGCCAGCACGTCCCCCGGCGGCGCGGAGACCGCCAGCGTGCGCTCCATGCGCCCCGTCCCCGTATTCTCGATCGTCACCCGCGCTTCCAGCTTGCCGCGCCGCACCGTGAATTCGCCGTAGACGATGCGGGCCGCGCCCGCCAGCACCGCCTCCGTGCGCTCGCTCGAAATCCCCGGCGCCGATACCG
This sequence comes from Candidatus Solibacter sp., assembly GCA_037442245.1. Lineage (GTDB taxonomy): Bacteria > Acidobacteriota > Terriglobia > Bryobacterales > Bryobacteraceae > Solibacter. The sequence continues at coordinate 2,125 of JBBIQR010000041.1, forward strand.
GACGCACCCCGAGCACCCGGTCGAAGGAGTGCAGCCGCAACGAAGTCACCACCACCGGACCGCCCGGTCCGCCATTCGCCAGTTGCGCGGCGATCACCTCACTGAAGGCACGGCCCATCCACGAAAGCGACTGGTCCGGACTCAGGTTCTCGAAGCGCAGCACCGCGATACGCCCCGCCGGCGCTCCCGCCGGTTCTTTGCGGCAGCCAACCAGCCCCGCCAGGGCGATCAGGATCCAGGCAACCGCGCGGCGTTTACAGGACACGCGGCTCCAGGGTCAGCAGTTGCTTGAATTCCGGCAGGTCGCGCATCGCGGCGAAAGCCGGGTCCTCGTTGAGCTTCTTGCGTTCCTTGAACCCTTCTTCGAGGGCCTTGCGCAGGTATTGCAGCGCCAGTTCGGCGCGCCCCTGCTGGGCATATATCGCGGCCATGGAGTAGTGGAATTTGGCTCGATCCTCGACGCTGCGCTCCTGCAGCGTCGTGCCGTAGCTGGAGTGCCGCTCGAAAACGTTCGGGTCCAGTTCGAGCGCCGTGCGGAATTCGGTCACCGCCAGATCCATCTTCTTGCGCGCGAAGTACGCCATCCCCAGATTGCTGTGGACGCTGGCTTGATCGGGCGCGAGCTTCAATGCCTTGCGGTACTGCGAAATCGCCCGCCGGTAGCTCTTCTGCGAGTAGTAGATCGTGCCCAGGTTATTGATCGCCTCGTGATAGTCCGGCCGCAGTTTCACGGCCTGCTCGTAGCACTTGCGGGCTTTGTCCAGTTGCAGCATCTGGTGATACGCAATACCGGTCTTGTTGCGCAATACCGGGTCTGTCTGGTTGCCTTGAGCAAACGCTTCGATGGCTTCGCGGTACATCTTCCGCGCCATCAGGATATCGCCGCGCTGCTCCGGCGCGAGCGGGCCCGCATCTTTCGGCGCCGCGCTCTGCGGCGCGCCGGTGCGGGTTTCATCCAGCATCGCGCTCGTTGCCGCCGGCGGAGTTTGTGAAAATGCCAGCACGGTTCCCAAGCCGGCTGCCAGAATAACGGACCGAGGTCGGTGAACCATACAGTCCCCCTGCCGTTATTTAAACACACCAAAGATGCGCTGGAGAATCCCCTTCTTCTGTTCCTTCTTCTCCGCGGGCGGCGTGGGATTCTGCGTCCCGGCGGTTCCTTCCCCCGGAGCCGCCGCCTGCCGCGCCGCGCGCCGTGCCGTCCCATCCGCCGGACGCAGCCCGTCCGTCCCACTGCCGCTGAAGGTCGGCGCCGTGTTCCCCGATGCCGTGGGCGGCGCAGGCGGCGCCGTATCCCACCCCGTAACTGTCGTTACACCCGGACGTCCGCCGTGCTGCGGACACGGCGCCACCGGCTCGGTCCCGGCGATGTACACCTCGGTCTGCCGCCGCGGACACGCGCCCGTCGCCAGGAATCCGGTATCCGGATCGATCTCGACCGACACGATCCCGCTCGGAGCGACGAACGGCTTCGTGTCCCGGTACTCGCGGTATTTGAGCGCCCGCGTCATGAACTCGCCCCAAATCGGCGCGGCGCTCTTGGCGCCTTCCAGGTCCAGGTCCCGGTTGTCGTCGAATCCCACCCACACGACGCACAAGAGCTCGCTGGTGAATCCCGCGAACCACCCGTCGCGCGACGTGCCCGTCTTGCCCGCCGCCGGCACCGAGAAGCCGCGCGCCCGCACTCCCGCTCCGGTTCCGCTGCGCAGCACCTCTTCCATCAGGTTGGTCACCAGGTACGCCACCCGCGGGTCCAGTTCCGGCTTGGTTTCCGCTTTGTTCTTGTACACCACTTTGCCGTCCTGGGCCCGCACCATCGTCAGGAAGCTCGGCTTGATGTACGTGCCGCCGTTGCCGAACAACGTGTACGCCCCCGCGGCTTCAATCGGCGTGATCTCGTAGGACCCCAGCGCCACCGCCGGCGTCGGCTTGATCCGGTAATTCATCCCCGCGCGGTTGGCCATCTCGACCACGTTCTCCAACCCCGCCATTTCCGCCACTTTCACCGCCGGAATGTTGATCGAGTGCGCCAGCGCGTAGCGGAACGTCACGGTGCCGTTATAATCCTTCTCGAAGTTGTGCGGCGTGTACTCCTGGTTGTCGAAGTAGAACGTGGTCGGCTCGTCCACCACCGTGGTCGATGCCGTGTACACGTGCGGTCCGCCGGTGACCCCGGTATCCAGCGCGGTGGCGTACACGAACGGTTTGAAGATCGATCCCGGCTGCCGCTTCGCCAGCACATGGTTGAGCTGGCTCAGCCCGTAATTGCGCCCGCCCACCAGCGCCTTCACCTCGCCCGTGTGCGGATCGATCGCCACCAGCGCCACCTGCGGAGAAGGCGGCGTTTGCCCGCGGAACCGCCGCTGCCTTTTGATCTGATCGTCCACCAGCGCCATCCCGGCCCGCACCGCTTCGGTCGCGTCGCGCTCGAGCCGCATGTCGATCGTGGTGTAGATGCGGTACGCGTTGGATTGCAGGTCGGACTCCTGAAACATGGTCTGCAGCGTGTCGTTCACCAGGTCCACGAAGTAGGGCGCTTCCACGCTCGACGATCCGGTCTTGGCCACCGTCAGCGGCGCCGCTACCGCCAGATCGTAATCGTGGTCGGTGATCACCCCGTTCTGCCGCATCAGTTGCAGCACGATGTTGCGCCGCTCCGTCAGCCGGTCCGGATGGCGGAACGGATCGAAGTACGCCGGACGCTGGATCATCCCCGCCAGTTCCGCCGCCTCCGGCAGCGTGATGGTGCTCAGATCCTTGCCGAGATACGCCTCCGACGCCTGCCCGAACCCGACGATGTGGAACGTCCCGCGGAATCCCAGGTCCACCTGGTTGGCGTAATACTCGAAGATCTCTTCCTTGCCGAGCCGCTGCTCCAGTTGCAGCGTGATGACGGCTTCGGCCAGTTTCCGCGTCCACCGCTTGTCCTGCGTCAGGAAAAACATGCGCGCCGTCTGCATGCTCAGGGTGGACGCCCCCTGATCCTTGCGCCCCTCCCGCAGATCCACGTACATCGCCTTCACAATCCGGATCGGGTCGAACCCGGCGTGCTGGAAGAACCGCTTATCCTCGATCGAGGTCACCGCGTCCACCAGGATCCGCGGCAGGTCGTGGAACCGCACGATCCGCCGTTTCTCGCGCGTGGCGCTGATCGCCTGGATCAACTGCGGCTCGAGTTGGTACAGGTTGCGCGCCGTGTTGTCCTGCAGCGAGACGATCTGCGCGATCCTTCCCCCGCGGAAGCGGATCACCCCGGCTTCCTGGTCGAAGTACGAATCCGGACCTGGGAAGATGCTGATCGTGTCCGGCTGCGTCTGATAGTAGCCCACCGGATTGCCCCGCGACTCGGTGTACCCGCTGCGCCGCAGGCTGGTGGCAATATCGGCCGGCGTGATCGCGTCCCCGACCGCCACCGAAACCGGCGCCGCGAAAATCTTCGCCGAGTTGGCGAACACCCCGGCGCGCAGCCGCTCATCGATCACCCGCCCGTAACGCGCGTAAAAGTACGTGAACACGCCGAGCGCCGCCATGACCCCCAGGGACATCGCGATCAGCAGCAGGCGCCCCGTCCGCCCCAGGAAAAACCGCGCCAGTCCGCTCGATGGCGGTACCCGCACCTTCATTCTCGGTCTGGCGGTGGTGGGGGCTGATTTCGGCACTTCTTCCCTTGATTGTCTCATGGCGGCGCAGCGGGCAACGCCCGTCAGCGGCTTCCCGCGCCGGGGTAAAAGTGCAGATCCACAGTGTATCCGGGCAGGTTGACCCGTACGAAATAGCGCACGTCGATCCGCACTCCCTCCGCCGGGCGCGTGATGTGCACGTTATCCGCCGCCACCGGGAGATTCAGGCTGCGGGCTTTATCCAGCACGCCGGCGCGCAGCGCGTCGTCGGACTGACCCGCGGCCGCCGCGTCCCGTGTCACCGCCGCCACATAGCTCTGCAAACGCAGATTGTCCACGTAGACCGGCGCGAATACTCCCAGCAGCGCCAGCAGCGCGCCGAGCACGGCCAACGCCGCCGCGATGCGCCATCGCGGGACCTTCACTTTTCCACGCCGCTCTCCTTACCGGCGGCGCACAGTTCGGTCCAGATGTCTTCCGAGTGCGGCTCCCACTCCGCCATGCTCATCCCGGAAATCCGCAGTTCGTCCTCGCGCAGCGTTCCGTGACCGTACGGGCAGATGTATTCGATCCGCGGACTGCCGAATTGCAGGATGCGGCTCCAGCTTCCGGTTTCAATCGGCATCCGCAGCCGCCGCAGGCAGACGCGGCAGCGATACCGCTGGTCCCGGATAATCAGGTAGAGCGTCCCGGCGGCCAGCAGAAACCATGCCAGCAGTGCGAAGTCGCACAGCAGGTACCTTGCGCCGTGGCCCAGCGGCGCCAGGGGGTTCTTCTCTTTCTCCGGAGGGAATACCCGGGAGATCGCCAGGAGCAGGCCCCAGAATACGCTCCCGGCCACGGCCAGTTTGGCGGCGAACCAGGCCCAGTAGCGCATACTCGTTCGACTCTCCCTTCCCAGTTTTAGTTTCGTTCCGCCGGGGCAGGGAAGGCAAGCCCCCCGATCGTGTCATCCCGGCGCGCACGCCCGCCTAGCGCCGGAAGAGATTTCGCAGGATGAACAGCACGTTCGCCGGACGCTCCGCCAGCCGCCTCATGTAGTACGGATACCACGCCCGCCCGAACGGCACGTACAGCCGCACGCGCCAGCCCTCCCGAACCAGCCGCCGCTGCAAATCCCGCCGGATGCCGTACAGCATCTGAAATTCGAACGCGTCGCGCGCGATCCCATGCTGCACCGCGAAGCGCCGCGCGTGCCCGATCATGGCTTCATCGTGGGTCGCCAGCGCCGGATACGTCCCCTTCACCAGCAGCAGCTCGGTGAGTTCCCGGTAGCTGCCGTCCACCTCCGCCTTATGTGCGAACGCCACGCCGTGCGGTTCCAGGTACGCGCCCTTGCACAGCCGCACCCGGATGCCCCGCTCGTTCAACTGCTCGATGTCCGCCCGGCTGCGCAGCAGGTACGCCTGGATCACCGTGCCGGTCGAGCCGTGCCGCGCGAAAAGTTCCCGCACGATCCCCAGCGTACGGTCCGTGTACTCGCTCGACTCCATGTCGATGCGCACGAAGCTGCCCAACTCGGCGGCGCGCCGCACCAGCCGGTCCACGTTCGCCTGGCATTCCTCCGCGGAAAGGTCCAGCCCGAACTGCGTCAGCTTGAGCGAAACGTTACCGGCGATTCCGTGATCGTGAATCGCATCCAGGGTTCGCAGGTAGACGTCGCGGGCTTGGGCGGCTTCCTCCAGATTCGTCACGCTCTCCCCCAGATGATCCAGCGTCACCGAAATGCCTTCGCCGTTCAAACGCCGCGCCACCGCCAGCGCATCCTCGAGGGTTTCGCCGGCGACGAACCGCCCGGAGAGCCTGCGGGCAAGGGCGGAGGTTTCCATCCAACGGCGCAAATGTTTCTGGCGGGAGAGGAAAAGGAAGAGCGCGCGCACGACCGAAGGTTAACACCACTTCGGGTTGGAGGTCACCTGGATCTGCTAGACTCCGAACGGTACTTGTGGTGACTCCCGACCTTCAATCCGCGCGCGTCGAGTTGCGCTGCCCGCGCTGCCTGGGCAAGGATATCGTCCCGTCCATGCCCCGCGGCATCCTCGATGCGCTCATGCGCCGCTGGGGACGCATCCCCCGCCACTGCCGCAGGTGCGGCCGCCGCTTCTACGCCCGCTTGGCGAAGACCGCCGTGGCGGGCAACCCGGTCGCCTGGGAATAATAAAGGCCCGGAGCACTGCTGCTCCGGGCCTCTTCCTGCCGCGTCAACTTCAGAAGGTAAAGCGGAGCGCCGCCTGTGCCCGCCGCGCGTTGGTGCCGTCCGGGAAGCCCTGGCTCTGGCTGCCGTCGCCGAGGTGCGAAACGCCGCTGGTCAGAACCGGCTTGAGGATGCCGCCCGAGAAAACGCTGTAGGCCGCCGTCTGCACGCCCGTGTTGTGGATCGTATTGAACACATTGAACGCCTCGAACGAAAGCGCTGCCTTCACGCGTTCGCTGATCGGGATCGTGCGCGTCAGCCGCGCGTCCACGTTGTACGTCTGATCCACATCCAGCGTCCCCACCGGCCAGAACGGCACGCGGCTCCATCCGCCCGAACCGTTGAGCGTGCCATTGGCCAGGGTCACGCCCTGGAAGACTCCGTTGGCCGAAGTGCTGGCGAAGTTCATCGTAGCGCTCCAGGGGTGCGCGCTCGCCAGCGTGGTGATGCCGGAGAGCTCCCACCCGTTGACCAGGTACTTCGCAAACGCCGAAGTGCTGGTGGTCAATTTCGGCGTCCACACCCAATTGATCGACACCCGGTGCCGCTGGTCCAGCGAGCTCGACCCCTTGTCCAGCGGATAGTTCCCGTTGAAGGTCGCGTTGTTGTAATTGCTCCCCAGGTTCCAGCTCGCGCCCTGCTGGTTGGCGTCGTCGATCGCGTGGCTCCAGGTGTAGTTCACCTGCGCCTGCAGCCCGTGCGAGAAGCGCTTCGTCATCTGCAGGGCGAGCCCGTTGTACCACGACTGCCCGCCATTCTCCACCTGCAGGATCTTGCTATACCGCGGATCCACGCGGTTGGCGATCACGAACACCGGCGTCGCGTAACTGCCCACCGCGTTGCCGCCGGCGTCCTGAATCGTGTACGTGTACGGCCCCACCGGTGCGCCCAGGTTCAAATCGCGCTGCGTGAACAGCCCGATCCCGCGGCTCCAGATGTAGCTCGCGGTGACCGCGATGTCCCGGGTGAACTGGTGCTCGATCGCCAGCGTCCCCTGCTGCGAGTACGGCGCGCGGAAACTCTTCGGATCGGCGAATTGCAGCGAAACCGATCCGCCCGGCAGTCCCGCGTTGCTCGATAGCACGTTCGGAAATATCGGCGAGCCGGCCTGTGACGGGTTGATGAAGATCGAGGGCTGGTACTTCCCGTTCCCCAGGAACAAGGTGTCCAGCAGGTTGCCGTGGATACGCGCGTAGAACATGCCGTACCCGGCGCGCACCACCGTGCGGTCGTCGATCGAATACGACAGGTTGACCCGCGGAGCGAAATTCTTGTTCTGCTGCGGTATGGTGCCCGTCTGCGGCCAGTCCGGATTCACCAGCGTCGGCTGCGGCAGCCAGCTCTTTTCGTACCGCAAACCGTAGCTGAACGTCAGCCGCCTCGATACCTTCCACGTGTCCTGGGCGTAGAAGTTGATGTCCGTCGTGCGGAAAATCTTGATCGGATTGCCGAATCCCTGCGTGAAGTTGCTGTAGCTCTTCAACCCGCCCGTGTTCCCCGAAAAGTCCTTGGCGAAGTTGGTCAGGTTCGAGTATGAGTAACCCCCAAACTGGTTGTAGAGCTGGTTCGTCCAATCCGCCGTGGTCTGGAAGTCCATCCCGTATTTCATGGTGTGGGCGCCCTTGGTCCAGCTATAGTTGTCCACGATCTGATAGCGGTTCTCGCTCGGATATGTCCGCGGCACGAACTGCGCCGACCCCAGCGTCGTCCCCGCCACGGTGAAATACAGCGGACCCGTCTCCGCCGGCCACAAATCGCTCGATGCCGGATCGGACAGCCGGTCCTTGAACCACCCGAAGCGCAGTTCGTTCACCGAATTCGGCGTCACTACCGAAGTCCACGCCGCCTTGCCGTATTTGTCCTGCACCGTCGAGTTGCCGTTGTTGCCCAGCGCGTTGCCGTTCGTCAGCACCGCCTGCGTCTGAATCCCGTGCGGCGAAACCCACCGCGTCGCATTCAGGTCGAAGCTGAACGCGTTGCGGTCCGTCGGACGCCAGTCGATCTTCCCGAACCCCAGTTCCTGGTTGTAGCTCCGCGCCACCTGCACGTTCATTTGCCGCTGGATGAATCCGATCGCCGCCGCGCACTGCGCCGCCGTCGGTCCCGCCGTAGGGTTGACCGCGCAGTTTGACGCCGGCACGAAATTCCCGGTCGGATCGGTCAGCGAGTTGTTCAGAATCCGGTTCAGCGCCGGGAAGTTCCGGTCCGTGTAATCGAAATTGAAAAAGTAGAACAGCTTGTCCTTTTTGATCGGTCCGCCCAGGCTCGCGCCCGCCGTATGCCGCCACTCCGGAGCCTTCACTCCGCCCGAGTACCGGTCCGCCGCTTCCAGCGTCCGGTTGCGGAAAAACCAGTACGCGGTGCCGTGCGTCTCGTTGCCGCCGCTGCGCGTCACCGTGTTGATCACGCCGCCCATCGCGCGCCCGAACTCCGCGCTGAAGCCGTTGCTCAGCACCTGGAATTCCTGCACCGCGTCCTGCGAAAGCTGGCTGCCGACGCGCGTGCGGCCCGCGTTCTCGTTGTAGAAGCTGTTGGTCGTGTCGTTGCCGTCGGTGAGGAACGCGTTGCCCGCCGCGATCCCGCGGAAGCTGATCAACCCGAACTCGCCGTCGTTGGTCACCGCCGGCGTCAGCAGCACGAAACTGTCCACGCGCCGCCCGTTGATCGGCAGATCCACAATCTGATCCGAGCCCACCGTCGCGGTCACGCCCTGCTTGGTGTCTTCCACCAGCGGCGCTTCCGCCGTCACGTCTACCTTGGTCGCCGCCGAACCCACCTGCAGCATCACCTTGAAGTCCACGTTCTGCCCGACCAGAATGTCGAAGTCCTTCACCTCATACCGGTTGAAGCCTTCTTTCGTGACCACCACCGAATAGCCGGCCGACGGCGTCAACGCCGGCGCCGCGAACACCCCGGCATCCGTCGTCGTCAGGTTGCGCTTGATGCCCATCGAATCGTTCGAGACCACCACGCCGGCTCCGGGCACCACCGCCCCCGATGCGTCGCGAACCGTTCCGGAAACTGAGCCGAGTCCGGCGGTCGCCTGCGCGTAAGCGCCCACGCTGAACACAAGCGCGCTGAGACACAGTGCGATTACTGATTTCATTGTATTGACCTCTTAAGACCCTGTACTTGAGAGCCTAGGATAGCAGGTTTCGGCTACGATTACGTTGCAAAACCACTACAGCACTCCTACGAAAAGGTGCTTCCTCTGGCTCTCGTATCGCACTGAAAATACACGGCTTACAGCTAGACCCCCAACAGCTCGCCGGAGCCGCCGCGCGCCGCGCGCCCGCCGTGCCATACTGGCGTTACACCTCCATGAGCGAACTGCCCCAAAGGCTGGAGCAGGTGCGCGACCGCATCGCCCGCGCCGCCGGTCGCGTCCGCCGCGACCCCGCCGGCATCCTCCTCCTCGCCGTCACCAAGGTCTTCCCCGCGGATGCCATCCGCGAAGCCTATGACATCGGACTCCGCGAATTCGGCGAGAACTACGTCCAGGAGTTCGAGACCAAAGCCCCTCTCGTCACCGGACTCCCCGGCGCCCGCTTCCACTTGATCGGCCACCTCCAGTCCAATAAGTCCGCCAAAGCCTCTCAGTTGTTCGATGTCGTCGAGACCGTCGATTCCGCCAGACTCGCCCGCCGCCTCGACGCCGCCGCCAAGCCCCTCGACGTCATGATCGAGGTCAAACTCGCCGAAGAGGACGCCAAGAGCGGCGCTGCCCCCGCCGATCTCCCCGCCCTCATCGACGCCATCCGCGCCTGTCCCCACCTGCGGCTCACCGGACTCATGACCATGCCCCCCTGGAGCGACGACCCCGAAGCGCCTCGCCCCTACTTCCGCCGCCTCCGCGAACTCGCCCAACTCCACGGCCTCACCGGCCTCTCCATGGGCATGTCCAACGATCTCGAAACCGCCATCGAGGAAGGCTCCACCTGCGTGCGCGTCGGCACCGCGCTCTTCGGGAAGCGCCGCAAGCCGTGACCGTCGGCTTCTACTCCCCGCTGCCTCCCGCACCCTCCGGCGTGGCCGATTACTCCGCCGCGCTGCTCCCCGGACTCCGCCGCCACGGCGCGGTCGATGTCGCGCCCCGCTCCTGCGGCATCGCCCTCTACCACCTCGGTAACAATCGCCTCCACGCCGGTATCTACCGCCGCTCGCTCGCCCAACCAGGCGTTGCCGTCCTCCACGACGCCGTCCTCCACCATTTCCTTCTTGGCGAGCTCCCCGAACCCGGGTATGTCTCCGAGTTCGTCTACAACTACGGCGAATGGCATCGCGGCCTCGCGTGCGATCTCTGGCGCGCCCGCGCCGCCTCGGCTTCCGATGCCCGCTACTTCCACTACCCGATGCTCAAGCGCGCCGCCGAATGCGCCCGCGCCGTCATCGTCCATAACCCGGCCGCCGCCCGCGCCGTGCGCGAGCACGCGCCCCACGCCGCCATCCACGAAATCCCCCATCTCTTTGCCGCGCCCGACCTCCCCTCCGAAGCCGAAGCCCTGCGCTACCGCGATTCGCTCGGCCTCACCGGAGCCTTCGTCTTCGCCGTCTTCGGCTATCTCCGCGAGTCCAAGCGCCTCTTCAGCGTGCTTGCCGCGTTCGATCTCCTGCGCCGCGAATTTCCCCACGCCGCGCTGCTCATCGCCGGCGAATTTGTCTCGAGCGATCTCGATCGCGCCGTCGCGCCCCTGCTCGCCGCGCCCGGCATCGTGCGCCTCCCGTTCCTCCCCGGCCGCGAATTCTGGCTCGCCGCCCGCATGGCCGATGCCTGCGTCAATCTGCGCTACCCTTCCGCCGGCGAAAGCTCCGGCATCGCCGTCCGCCTCATGGGCATCGGCAAACCCGTGCTCGTCACCGCCGGCGAAGAGTACGCCCGTCTGCCCGAGGACGCCTGCCTCCGCGTCGCGCCCGGCGCCGCCGAGCGCGACTCCCTCTTCGAGCACATGCGCCTGCTCGCCGCTCTCCCCGCCGCCGCCCACGCCATCGGCGCCCGCGCCGCCGCCCACATCGCCGCCTGCCATTCCCTCGATCTCGTGGCTGAGCAATACTGGAAGGTTCTGCTACCATCTCTCTAATGGGCGGTATTTGGCTTCGCCGCCCGCGGGTGATTGCATCGGGAGATCCGGATCGTTCATGCCAAGGCTGTATCTGCTGGCGGCCTGCGTTTCCCTGTCGATGGCGGCGCAGCGGCCCATCCAAAGCGAATTGGGCATCGAAGTCGCGATGCGCGACGGCGTGCGTCTCTCCACCAACGTCTTCCTCCCCGGCGAGCACGGCCCCTTTCCCGCCATCCTGGTGCGCACGCCCTATAACAAAGGCACGGCCCTCAACGATACCTACCGCGCTTTCGTCGGCCGCGGCTACGCCGTCGTCATTCAGGACGTCCGCGGACGCTACGCCAGCGAAGGCTCCTTCGAACCCCTGACTCAGGAGCCCGCCGACGGCGACGACACCATCAACTGGATCGCCCGCCAGTTCTGGAGCAACGGCAAAGTCGGCATGATCGGCGGCTCCTACCTCGGTATCGTGCAGTGGAAAGCAGCCCTGCTCGAAAATCCGCACCTCAAGGCGATCTTCCCCGTCGTCAGCGGTTGGGACGATTACCGCGACCGCTTCTACTCCGCCGGCGGCGCCATGAAACTCGGCAACCGCCTCGAATGGATGGCGGAAAACATGCGCGCCCCCGGCTTCCACGCCGATTTCGCCAGCTACATCTTCCACCTGCCCCTGCGCTCCGCCGACCGTACCGCCCTCGGCTGGTCCACGCCCCTGTTCCAGGAAATCGTCGCCCACCCCGACTACGACGCCTTCTGGCGCGCCACCTCCACCCGCGAGCACATCGCCCAGGTCCGCATCCCCGTCTTCAGCGTCGGCGGCTGGTACGACAACTTCGTCGAGAGCGATCTCGCCGCTTACGCCGAGTTGCGCCGCCGCGGCGTCGTGAACCGCATCCTCATCGGACCCTGGCCGCACAACATGTCGTTGAAATTCGCCGGCGTCGATTTCGGTCCGGACTCCTCCGCGCCCATCCGCGCCCTGCAAATGGAGTGGTTCGACCAGTGGCTCATGGGCAAGGATTCGCCGCTGCTCTCCCGCCCGCCCGTCAAACTCTTCGTCATGGGCGCCAACCGCTGGCGCGAAAGCCGTGAGTGGCCGCCCGAAGGCGCCACGCCGCGCACCTTCTACCTCGAAAGCCGCGGCAAGGCGAACTCGCTCTCCGGCGACGGCGCCCTCACCGAAAAGCGCTCCGCCGGCGCTCCCGACCAGTTCGTCTTCGACCCCTACGACCCCGTGCCCACTCGCGGCGGCGCAGTCTGCTGCAATCCCAAAATCTTCCCCTGGGGTCCCATGGACCAGCGCCCCGTCGAACAGCGCCGCGACGTTCTCGTCTACACCTCGCGCCCACTCAAGCGCGATGTGGAAGCCATCGGTCCCGTGCAGGTGGTCCTCTACGTCGCTACCAGCGCGCCCGACACCGATTTCACCGCCAAACTCGTCGACGTGTTCCCCGACGGCGCCGCGCTCAATTTGACCGACGGCATCCTCCGCCTGCGCTACCGCAAGTCGCTGGAGTCCGGCGAACCGGCCACCCCCGGCTCCGTCTACCGCATCGCGATCGATGCCGGCGTCACCGGCAACGTCTTCTTAAAAGGCCACCGCATCCGCGTCGAGGTGTCGAGCAGCAACTTCCCCCGCTTCGACCGCAACCCGAACGACGGGCGCGCCGTCGCCCGCGCCGTGCGCCTGAACAAGGCCAGCCAGACCGTCTATCACGACCTCCGCCGCCCCTCCGCCCTTGTCCTGACCGTCCTGCCCGGCAAAGGCTAAACCAGGAACCGTAGCGCAGGCCTCCCGGCCTGTCTGGCTAGAACACGTACTTCAGCGCAAGCTGCATGATCCTCGGATCCCCTGCCTGCGAGCTCGACCCGTTGATGTCGCTGGTAATCAACCCGAACGTGCCCGCGCTCAACGTTGTATTCGGCGCCGCGTAATTCACCCGGTTCGGCACGTTGAAAATCTCCCACCGTAACTCCAGCGTCTGATGCTCCCGCACCTGGAATACCCGCGAGAGCTTCATGTCCAACTGGATCATCGACGGGTTCAGAATATTCAGCGGTCCCAGCGTCCCGAAGCTTCCCACCCCGAGTCCCGCCGTGCTGAACGCGCCCTTGTTGATTCCCGCCCCTGTCGCCGCCGCCGCGTTCAGATACTGCACGCTGAACTTCTGGCTCCCCGGAGCGGTCTGCGCCAGGAGCGGGGTCGTCCCCACCTGGTTCGGACGCTGCGACCCGATCCCCGACAAATTCATATCCGGCCCCGCCGTGATCGTCGAGAAGTTGCCCGACTGGTACCGCAGAATCGTCGAGAACTGCCATCCGCCCACCAGCAGATTCGCCATGTGATTCGCCATGTGCGGCGTGTTCGCGATGAACGTGAAGTTGAAAATCCGCCGCCGGTCGCTGCTGCAGTTCGCTCGATCCATGATCCGGCTCGCCGGATTCACGTAGCTCGGTCCCGTCAACTCCGTCGTCTCCGGATCGCTGATGCAGTGCGACCAGGTGAAGTTCGTCAGCACGCTGAAGTTGTCGCTCATCCGCCGCTGCGCCGTCAGCAGCAGCCCGTTATAGCTCGCCTTCCCGCCATCGTCCACCATCCCGATCGTCGAGAAGTACTGCCCTTGGTCCTGATTTTGCAGGTACAGCGCGCGATGCTGGTTCTCGCTCCCCAGCGTCGCTCCCGCCACCGGCAGCGCCGGATTCATCTCGGTGCCGGTCCACATGTGCGTGGTCGTGTTGCCGAAGTAGTTCGCCGCCACCATCAGGTTCGTCCCGATTTGCCGCTGGATGCTCAGGTTCCATTGCTGCACATTCGGCGGAGCCGTATTCACCGGCATGTTCACGTAAACCCCCGCGCGCGGGAAGGGCATGTTCTTCGACACCGTGTACAACCCCGGGAACGGATCGCCGCCCGGATACGTCGCCCAGGGATTGGTGAAGTTCACCAGCGGCATACTGATCTGCGCGCCCCATGGCGGATTGTTCGCGAACCTGGTGTAGAAGAACAGTTGCGGCGTGTCGTAAAAGATGCCGTACGATGCGCGGATCGTCATCTTCCCGTCGCCCGCCGGATCCCATACCACCGCCGCCCGCGGCGCGAACTGCCCGTTGCGGCTGTTCACGTTCGACATCCCCGGAAAGTTCGAGTCACCCGGATAGATCAGTCCCGCCGGGCTGTTTACGTACTGCGCGCTCCGCGTTCCCGCGCTGAACAATCCCGGATCGAAATGTTCCACGTACCCGTCGCGGTTCGTCTCCGGCAGGAACGGCTCCCACCGCACCCCGTAGTTCAACGTCAGCCGCCGCGTGATCTTCCACGAATCCTGCACGTACAGACCGATGAAATTCGCCCGGTCGTTGTCGTACACGATCCCGCCCTGCATGAACCCGCCGCTCACCGTGCCCGTCAGGAAGTCCGCCAGTCCCAGCCCCGTGCAGCCCGCGCAGTTGGTCGTGCTGTTGAACGTGAACTGTCCGTTCGTCGGACGGTTGTTCTGCGTGTTCATGATCGCCCGGATGTAGTTCACCCCGAATGCGATCTGGTGCGAGCCGCGGATCAGGTTGATGTCCTCGCTCGCCTGAAACGCCGTCGAGTTGAAGTACCCCGGATTCGTCGCGCCCACGCCCAGCGCAAACCCGCTCGCCACGCTGATCCCCATGAACCCCGGCAGAGCGTTATGCATGTTCACGCCCAGGTCCGACGGCGCAAAGTACGGCGGCACAACCCGGTAGTTGTGCGTCCGGTTCACCGTCCCGTGGAACGACGCGATCAGGCTCGGCGAAAACGTGTAGTTGTCCCCCAGCACAAACGACTGCGACTGGTCGTCCACCCCGGTCTTATTCGCCGTCAGCGCGTTGTTCGGGTCCACCGTCACCGGGTTCTGATAGTTCGCGAAGAAATAGCGCGCGTACATCTGGTGCTTGACGCTGGCCAGGTAATCCAGCCGGCCCAGCGCCTGGTGCTCGTTGTTGTTGCTGACGATGCCATACTGCACCAGCCCGCACTGGTTCGCCTGCGAAACCGGCAGGTGCTTGGTCAGGTTCAGCGCCGGCGTGCTGAAGAGCGACGGCGAGATCTGGTTGTTCACGAACGGCGCCGCCAGCGTCTTGTTGCTCCCCTGGCACGCCGCCGAGGCGAACGCCGTGAAATCCCCGTTCAGCATCGCCTGCGTCGGAATAAACGACGTCGTGCTCGGCGGATCGCTTTTGACGATCGTCCCCTGATAGCCCACGAAGAAGAACAGCTTATCCTGCCGGATCGGACCTCCCACCGTGCCCCCGAACTGGTTCCGCTTCAGGCTGTCCCGGGAGGTAGCGAAATAGTCGCGCGAATTCAACGCCCCGTTCCGCAGAAACTCGAACACATCCCCGTGATACGAGTTCGTCCCGCTCTTGGTCACCACGTTGACCGCCGCCGCGGCGTGCTGCCCGTACTGCGCCGGAATCGCGCTGGTTTCGACCTTGAACTCCTGCAACGCGTCGGGGAAGGGAAACGGCAGGTTCAGATTGTTGAACGGATCGTTGTTGGACGCCCCGTCCATCAGGTAGCTGATCGCATTCGGCAGTCCGCCGCCCACCGAAATCGTCTGCGTCGGATAGTTCTTGTTCGAGTTCAAATCCCCCGCCGGCGCCGTCGTCGCCCCGCCCGAAAGGTAGATCAGGTCCGTCGCCTGCCGCCCGTTCAGCGGCAGGTCGATCACCCGCTGGTTGTCGATCACCTGCCCGATCCCGCCTTCGTGCGTCTCCACCATCGTCGCGCTGGCTTCCACGCTCACCGACTCGCTGATCGCCCCCACCTCCATCGTGATGTTGATCACCGGGTTCGACGCCACCTGCAGCACGATTCCCGACCGTACCGCCGACTTGAAGCCTGCCTTGGAGACGTTCAACCGGTACGGTCCCACCGGAAGGTTGGGCAGTACGTACGTCCCATCCGAGCCGGTCACCGTCGAGCGCGCCAGCGCCGTGTCCGTCTGGGTCAGGGTGATCTCCGCGTTCGGTACCGCGGCGCCGCTCTGGTCCTGAACCAGCCCCGAAATCTGCGATGTCGAAACCTGCGCCCAGGCACAAACGCCCCAAAGCGCAAGCATCAGCGCGGACCGAAGAAAAGCTCTCACGTGGACCTCCTCTATTCCTGGCACGGGTGTGCTAGCGTGATGCTACCCAGAACCGGAAGAGGATTCAATGAATTAACAGTGGTGTTACGGTAACCGCGCGCCCCGTACTCCCCCGCCTCTCCATTCCTTCCAACGGGTGGCTAAAGCGGTCTTTCCGGTGCGAATCGCCCGGTATATCCGCGGCGCAAGCCACGCCGCCAGCCCCAGGATCCCCAGCGAAATCGCCGCCAGCACCCACGGATGCCGCACCAGCAGGTACAGCCCCCCAGCCGTGAATACGTCCTCCCCCAGGCTCAGCGCGAGGTTGCTGAAAGGTTCCGGGCTGTGGTTCACCGCCAGCCGCGTCGCCGCCTTGACCGAGTGCCCGCCCAGCGCCACCCCGCCCGCCAGCAGGATCAGCAGCACCTGGTACACCGGCGGCAGGTTCGAGAACAGCGCCGATGCCAGCAGTGCCGCCCCGATCGGGCGGATGATCGTATGGATCGAGTCCCACGCGCTGTCGATCCACGGAATCTTGTCCGCGAAAAACTCGATGGCGCACCCGATCCCCGCCAGGATCAGGACCCGCGTATCCGCCAGCACCGCCGCATGGTTCCACTCCGCCGGCAGCGCGATCCATTCGAACCGGATCAGCAGCCCCAAGCCCAGCACCGTCGCGTACAACCGGGCGCCCGCCAGAGTCCCCAGCCCCAAAACCGATACCAGCGGCGCCAGCGCATCCATCGCAGCCCTACCCCTTCGCGTCCCGCGGACGCAGGTACCACTCGATCGCCCCAGCCACCGTCATCCCGGCCGGCTCCGCTCCCGCCTCCGGATGCGTCCCACGGAAGCGCCCGAGCATCCGCTTCGCCAGTTCCTCCACCACCGCGGGATGCTGCGCCGCCACGTTGGTGAACTCCCCCGGATCGGACTCCAGATCGTACAGCCGCACCGTCCGCCCCGGCGTCGGGTTGTCCGTCTGGTACCCGTCCTGCCGCGCCCGCTTCCCGCTGCCGTGCGCGTACTTCCACCGCTCCGTGCGTACGCACGCCTCCTCGTTCTCCAGGTACTCGCTGAAGATCCACTCCCGCGGACGCTCCGCTCTCCCGCCCTCCAGGTACCTCCGCAGGCTCTGCCCGTGATGCACCGCGAACCCGTCCACCCCCAGCACGTCGAAGATCGTCGCGCTCACGTCCACACTCTCGGTGAAGTCGCGCACCACGCCGCGCCCGATCCTCCCCGGATACCGCATCATCAGCGGCACCTGCATCGCCGGATCGTACAGGCAGTGCTTCTCGAACCGCCCGTGCTGCCCCAGGCTGTAGCCGTGGTCCGCCATGTAGACCACCAGCGTGTCGTTCTCCAGATTCAATTCCCGCAGCCGGTTCAGCACGACCCCCACGTTGTAATCCAGGTAGTTCACCGACGTGTAATAGGCCGCGATGATCCCCTGCTTTTCCTCCGGCGTCAGGTCGCGGAAGATCAGCGGAATCTGCGGCGCGTCCTCCGGCCCCACTTTCGGCACGCCAAACTCGCCCGGGCGGAAACGGTCGCGCCACTCCAGCGGAAAATCGTAGGGCGAGTGCGGCTCCTGGAAACTCACCCACAGCGCGAACCGGTCGTCCTTGTGCTCCTCCAGGTAGCGCGATGCCTGCGCCGCCATCCACGTGCTCTTCATCTCCGCATACCCCCGCGGAAACGGCAGCTTCTCCGAGTTCAGCCAGATGCGCGCCGGGTCCCGGAAGGGATGCCATGGCGGCTTGGTGCGGATGTCCTTCGGCGGCGCCGCCGGACCCACCTCCGCCAGCCACCGCTTCTGCACCACGTCCTCCGTCCACGCCGTCTGAAAGCCGTGCAGTCCCGGTTCGCCCGGACGGTTGAAGTGCATCTTGCCGATCACCGCCGTCGAAAATCCCTGCCCGCCCAGCGTCCGCGCGATGGTCGGCTTGTCCGCCGCCAGCGCCGTCGAAAGCACCGTCACGCCGGCTGCGTGCGGCAACTGCCCCGTCAGAATCGATTGCCGTGACGGCGTGCACACCGGCGCGTTGCAGTAGTGGTTCGCAAACCGCGTCCCTTCGCCCGCCAGGCGGTCCAGGTTGGGCGTGCGCGCCTGCCGGTTGCCCGCCGCGCCCAGCACATACCCGGCATGATCGTCGGCCAGAAGGAATAGCAGGTTCGGCTTCCGGTCGCGCGCCCGCGCCACCACCGCCGCCGCCCCGCCCAGCAAGCCGCGCCGCGTAATTTCCAATCCCATCGCCCTCTTACTATATCCCCGCATAAAACCATCCGGTTCTTCTCCGTGTTTTCTCCGATCCTCCGCGACTCTGTGGTGAAAACACCTCCGGAAACTCGATTTCCCAGTGAAATGGGTGCCCGTATCGCGCCCGAAATGCACGCACGCGTCGAAGGACTTCTCCGCCGTCCGCACGCTCGACGTGCCGAGCCCAAAGCTTGGGAAGCTCCGCAAGTGCTTTCGTCCTG
>JBBIQR010000041.1:20585-23751 GCA_037442245.1 Candidatus Solibacter sp.
CACCCGCTACAATAAATCCAGTGCCTCTCACTGCCTACTTCGTCGCCTTCTCCGGCATCAGCGGCGACATGCTGGTGGGCGCGCTGGCCGATGCCGGCGCCGATACCGCAGCCATCACCCACGCCATCGCTTCGCTCGACATCAACGCCACCGTCTCCTTCGAGCGCGTCAAACGCGGCGGCATCTCCGCCACCAAGTTCCGCGTCCACGCCGAGGAGACCCGCAAGCATCGCCACCTTTCCCACATCGAAAAGCTGATCTCCGGCGCGCACCTCGCCGAACCCGCCCGCCGCAACGCCCTCGCCATCTTCCGCAAACTCGGCGAGGCCGAAGCCGCGGTCCACGATACCTCCATCGAAAAGGTGCACTTCCACGAAGTCGGCGCCGCCGATTCCATCGCCGATATCGTCGGCACAGCCGTCGCCCTCGACCTCCTCGAAGTCGAAAGCGTCGTCTGCTCCCCCATCAACGTCGGCAGCGGCACCGTGCACACCGAACCCGTCTACTCCCGCGGACCCGCCTTCGAGCTCGCCACCCCCACCGGCGCCGCCGTCGCCGCCACCCTCGCCGAACGCTTCGGCACCCTGCCGCCCATGAAGGTCCGGCACACCGGCTACGGAGCCGGCGACCGCGACTTCCCCGAGCACGCCAACATCTTCCGCGTCATCGTCGGCGAACCCACCCTCGCCGACGAAGCCCTCGCCGTCTGTGTCATCGAGGCCAATATCGACGACCTCAACCCGCAGGTGCTCGCCTACGCCGGCGAACGCCTCTTCGGCTTCGGCGCCCTCGATGTCTCCCTCGAACCCATCGTCATGAAAAAGGGTCGCCCCGGCCACCTGCTCCGCGTCGTCTGCAAACCCGAGCACCGCGAGGCCCTCGTCCAGGTCATCTTCGCCGAAACCACCACCCTCGGCGTCCGCATCCACACCGCCGAACGCCGCGTCCAGGCCCGCACCTCCCAGGAGGTCGAAACCCCCTACGGCCCGGTTCACATCAAGGTCACCAGCGAAGGCAGCTACGCCCCCGAATATGAGGACTGCCGTAAACTCGCCGAAAAAACCGGAGTCGCCCTCAAGCACATCATCGCCGAAGCCAACTTCGCCTGGCTCCGCCGCCTCCGCTAACCCGTAGGGTAGGCCTCCGGGCCTACCGCATTTCTATTCCGATCCCCCGCTCACCCCGCAAACTCCGCCAGTTCCATCAGGATCCGATCCACCTCCGCCGCCGGATCGGCCGCGCGCGTCACCTGCCGCCCGATCACCAGGTAGCTCGCCCCGTCGCGCATCGCCTGCGCCGGTGTCGCCACCCGCTTCTGATCCCCGCGATCCGCCCCCGCCGACCGCACCCCCGGCGTCACCAGCACCGCCTCCGGCCCGATCATCTGCCGCACCCCTGCGGCTTCCAGCGGCGACGCCACGATCCCGTCGATCCCCAGTTCCATCGCCTTCCGCGCCCGCCGCCCGACCAGTTCCGCGATCGTGCCCCCGAAGCCCAAGTCGTCCATGTCCTCCGGCCCGAAACTCGTCAGCACCGTCACCGCCAGCAGCCGCAACCCGCTCCCCTGCTTCCCCGCCGCCGCCGCCCGCATCACCGACGGCACCGCGTGCACCGTCAGAAAATCGACCCCCGTCGCGGCCACCCGCGCCACCGCCCGCGAAACCGTTTCCGGGATGTCGTAGAACTTCAAATCCAGGAACACCCGGTGGCCATCGCCCAGCAGTCCCCGGACGAGGTCGATGCCCGCCGCGGCGTACAACTCCAGCCCCACCTTGTAAAAATTCACGCGCGGTCCAATCCGCGCAATCAGCCCCCGCGCATCGGCGGCGGACTCCACGTCGAGCGCGATAATGATCGGGTTGTGTGTGACGGAAGGTTTCATAAAATTCGAACCGGTTGCGCGCCGCGCGCCAGCACGCGGCCGATCGGGAACGCGAGCGCCAGTTTGCCCGCCTCGCCCTCCGGCACCGTGAACAGCAGCCCGCCCGAGGTCTGCGGGTCGTAGAGCAAGGCCTCGGTTTCGCGCCCCACCTCCCCCGCCATCTCCACCGCGCAGGATGCGAACTCGCGATTATTCTTCAGCCCGCCCGGAACCGCCCCGGCGCGCGCATACTCGATCGCTCCCGGCAAAAACCGCAGCCGCCCCGAATCGATTTCGAGCGTCACCCCGCTGGCCACCGCCATCTCGCGCGCGTGCCCGATCAAACCGAAACCCGTGACATCCGTGCACCCGTGGACCTCGCCGCGCAGCATCTCCTCGCACGCCGCGCGGTTCAGCGTCAGCATGCCTGCGACCGACGCCGCCACGTCCGCCTCGCGCGCCATCCCGCGCTTAAGCGCTGTCGCAATCACGCCCGTCCCCAGCGGCTTGCTCAGCATCAGCACGTCGCCCGCCCGCGCCCCGGAGTTCGCCAGCACCCGCGCCGGATGCACCGTGCCGGTCACGGCGTAGCCGAACTTGATCTCTTCATCGGCCACGCTGTGCCCGCCCAGAATCGAGCAGGAGGCTTCCCGCATTTTCTCCGCGCCGCCCCGCAGAATCTCCACCAGATCGGCCTCTTCCCCGCGCGCCGGCCAGGCCAGAATCGATAGCGACGATATCGGCCGCCCGCCCATCGCGTACACGTCGGAAAGCGCGTTCGCCGCCGCAATCGCGCCGAACGTATACGGATCGTCCACAATCGGCGTGAAGAAGTCCACCGTCTGCACCAGGGCACACTCCGGCGAAATCCGGTAGACTCCGGCATCGTCGGCGGTGTCGTAGCCCACCAGCACGTTTTCATCGGCCCAGCGGGGCACGGTCGGAAGCACGCGGTCCAATAACTTTGGACTCAGTTTGCTCGCTCAACCGGCGGCTTTCACGTGGGCTGTGAGTTTCTTCGAGGTCGTGCCGCTCATACGGTCTCTACTATAATAACGGCCATGGTGCGTCCTGAAAGACGCGTTGTTCTAACAGGTGCAAGTCCTGTCCGGGTAGATGCCGAAGCGCCCGGTAGCAGACTCCAGCCGGAAGGAGAGACCCAACCGAGCCGAGCGGAGTGTCGAAAGCCCTTGAAACAGAGGGGAGCAAACCAGCGGGCCGCAACAATCAGTGAACGCAATAGCCTCGACAAATTATCAGCCGAAAGGTGTTTGGGAGGGCCGAGCCGCTCATGTCACGGCGAAG
>JBBIQR010000042.1:0-23445 GCA_037442245.1 Candidatus Solibacter sp.
AGATGCTGGATTGGTACGTGCGCACCGCCGATGTGGCGCCGAAGAAGCGGGATCCACGCGGGTTTCCGCCGGTTCAAGGCGGATAGAATAGGCGGACTCTCTCCAGCCATGCGACGCCACAAGATCTCCCTGTGGATTTTTCTGCTCAGCGACGCGGCGATCTTCGCCTGCCTGCTCGCCGGCTACGGCGCGGCGCGCGCGGCCGACCCTTCGTGGCCCGTCCCCGCGCGCGTCTTCCAGATGGGCTACACGTGGACCATGACCGGCTGCCTGCTGGGCGGAAGCGCCGCGGCGGCTCTCGCGGCGCGCCGCCGTTCGCGCGCGCTGCTCGGTGCGGGCGCCGTGGCAGGCGCGATTTTTCTCGCCATGCAGTGCGGCGAGTGGGCGCGGTTCATCCGGGAAGGCGCCACGCTCGCGGGCAATCCGTGGGGTCCCCCGCCCTTCGCCGACTGGTTCTTCGTCATCACCGGCTTTCACGGGCTGCACGTTCTCGCCGGGGTCGGGTGGCTTGCGATCGTGGCGGCGCGGCGCGGCTCCTCCCTGGGCGCCATGCAACTCGGCGCCCTGTACTGGCACTTTATCGACGGGCTGTGGCTCGCGATCTTCGCCGGTTTCTATCTGCTGTGACCGCGCGTGAATTTCGGATAGCATAATCTTATCGAACATCGCCTATGAGACACCTTCGCGGTTCGCTCCTCGTTGCCGGCGTCCTGTCCGGCGCCGTTTTCTTCGGATGGCACGCCACGCACGCGGCGTCCTCGCCCGGGAAGTTCTCCAGCTTCGATCCGCAGGTAAAGCCGATTCTGGCCAGGATGACGCTCGAGGAAAAGATCGGCCAGATGACGCAACCCGACCAGGAGAATATCGCCGATCCCGCCGATGTCGCCACCTATTACCTGGGCTCGGTGCTGAGCGGCGGATCGAGCGATCCCAAGGAAGGCAACAGCCTCGAAGCGTGGACCAACCTGTACGACCGCATGCAGCAGCAGTCCCTCCGGACGCGCCTGAAGATTCCGATCCTCTACGGCGTGGACGCGGTGCACGGGCACAATAACGTGCTCGGCGCCGTCATCTTCCCGCACAACATCGGGCTGGGCGCGACGCGCGACCGCGCACTGGTGGAGAAGGCGGCGCGCATCACCGCCGAAGAAGTGCGCGCGACCGGCATTCAGTGGACGTTCGCGCCCGGCGTCATGGTGCCGCAGGACGTCCGCTGGGGGCGCACGTACGAAGGCTTCGGCGACGATCCCGCGCTGGTGCGCGAGATGGGCGGCGCGGCGGTGCGCGGATTCCAGGGCGACGACCTTTCCAACCCGCTCTCCGTGCTCGCCTGCGCCAAGCACTACATCGGCGACGGCGGCACGGCGTGGGGCTCGGCCAAGACCGGACTCGACCAGGGCGATACGCGGGTGGATGAGGCCACGCTGCGCCGGGTTCATATGCAGGGCTACGTCTCCGCCATCCAGGCCGGAGTGGGCACGATCATGCCCTCATACAGCAGTTGGAACGGCGTGAAGTGCTCCGCCAGCAAGCGCCTGCTCACCGGTATTCTCAAGAACGAACTCGGCTTCGAGGGCTTCCTGATCTCCGATTATGACGCCCTCGACCAAGTCGCGCCGAGTTTCAAGGAAGCCATCGGAATCTCGATCAACGCTGGGATGGACATGGTGATGGTGCCGCGCAAGTATAAGCAGTTCATCGCCAACCTGAAGGCGCTGGTCGAAGAAGGCACGGTTCCGATGAGCCGCATCGACGACGCCGTGACCCGCATCCTGCGGGTGAAGGCTGCGATGGGTCTGCTCGACGCCAACCGTTCACAACTCGCCGACCGCAGCCTGCAGCGCACCTTCGGCAGCGCCGAACACCGGCAGGTCGCGCGGCAGGCGGTGCGCGAATCGCTGGTGCTGCTGAAGAACCAGGGCGCGGCTCTGCCGCTCAAAAAGTCCGCGCGCATCTTCGTCGCCGGCAAGAGCGCCGACGATCTCGGCAACCAGTGCGGCGGGTGGACCATCGACTGGCAGGGCAAGAGCGGCAACGTCACCCCCGGCGGGACCACGCTGCTCGCGGCGATCCGGAAGAATGCGGCCAACGTCACTTTCTCGATAGACGGCAAGGGCGCGCAGGGCGCCGCCATCGGGGTGGTGGTGATCGGCGAGAAGCCCTACGCGGAGATGCAGGGCGACCGCAAGGATCTCTCGCTGGCGCCAGAGGATATCGCGGCGGTGGAGAATGTGAAGGCGGCGGGGATTCCCGTGGTGGTGGTGCTCTACTCGGGGCGCCCGATGACGCTCGACCCGATCTTCGGGCAAGCCGATGCCGTGGTCGCCGCGTGGCTTCCGGGGACCGAGGGCGAGGGCATCACGGACGTGCTGTTTGGCGACTACAAGCCCAAGGGCAAGCTCTCCTACACGTGGGAGAAGCAGTTCGCCTTCGGCTTCGGGCTATAGGAACGGGCTGCGTCAATTCGTCCGGCTCGCGTGGGCCATCTTCACGCGGTGCCGCGAGAGGTACCCGGCGCCCGCGGGAACGGATTCGGCGTGGGCTTCGACCTGAATGTCCTCGAGCATACCGACCACCTGCATGGCGTCCGGGGAGAATCCGTACCGGTCCAGTGCGCCGAGTACTTCTACGGCGCGCTCGGAATAGGCGGGGAATTCCACCAGAGTGGTGGGCTGGCGCTCCTCCCGCCCATCGGCGTAGCAGGTCACCACCACGGCATCGTGGTAGATCTGGGGATTCACTGGAAAGGCGAGTTGGGCAAGCACTTCCAGGAGGCTCTCGAGGTGCTGCGGGTCCACCGCGACGGAAATGGAAATCAGCGTGCCTTCGCTCGTGGCGAGGGACGGGGCGGGCAGGGGTTCGGGCCGAACGCTCATCTTACTCCTCCAGCATCCGGCGATGGGGGCAGGCTCGAGCAAACAAAAAACCCTGGAGCCCAAAGGCGCCAGGGTCGAATTTGTTCTCGAACAGACCGACTCGCCTTTAGCACTTTTTATCGTGGTTGCAATTAGCAGGGCCGCAGAAAGCCCATAAATCAATCCACGTTTCAACTATAGATTAGCACCTGTGCACTAGTCTGGCAATACTCGAAAGGGCTAGAAGGGCTGGCCGCTGCGCGGCTGCGAGCCTTACGGCCCCGCGGTGGGGCGAAGACTTGGCGATCAAAACACGACTTTCAGACTGAACTGCAATTGCCGCATGGAGGTGCGGGTACCGGAGATCTGCCCGAAACCGCCGCTGCCGGGAATGGCCCTGCCGGAGGCGTCCAGGCGATCGCTGAGCAGGGTGGTGTTGGGGTCGGCCCAGTTGGGGTGGTTCAGGAAGTTGAAGGACTCGAAGCGGAGTTGCAGGTACCGGGTCTCGGTGAACTTGAAGTTCTTCAACGTCGAGAAGTCCCAGGTGAAGAGTCCGGGGCCGATGAGGGTATTGCGGCCGACGTTGCCGAAGGTTCCCAACGGTTCCAGGGCGAAGGCATCGATATTGAACCAGCCCGCGGGGCCGCGGTCGCCCAGGGCTACGGGATCGCCGGTGGCGTTGGGCCGGTCCGAGCCGGCGCCGATATTGGAGCGGTCCGAGCCCGTATATATGGTGAGTGGAAAGCCGCTGGAGACGGTGACGATGGAGCTGATCTCCCAGCCGCCGATAGTGGAAGCGGCGATGCCGTGATTGAGGAACGGCTTGCCCTTACCGACGGGCAGGTCGTAGAGGACCGAGGTCACGAAGCGCTGGCGCGTGTCGAAGATGGAGAGGCCGCGCTCGCAACTGATGCAGTAGCTGTTCTGGGGAAACAGCGGGTCGCTGCCCAGGGTGCGGATGCCGCTGCCATCGTCGATCGAGCGGGAGAAGGTGTATCCGGCGAGATACGTGAGGCCGCTCGAAAAGCGGCGGGTGAGTTTCAGCGAGAAGGAGTTGTAGTTGGAATCGGACGAGTTGCCGATCTCCTGGATGCGCCCGAATTGGGGGAAGGGGGTGCGGTCGGTGACCGAACCGGTAGCGCCGGGCAGCGCCTCGTTGAAGGCGTACATCCGGATCAGGCGATGGCCCTGCGATCCAAGGTAGCCCGCTTCCACAACGGTGGACTCGCTGAACTGGTGCTGGAGATTGATCTCGTACTGCATCACGTAAGGAGTAGAGCGGTCGTAGTTGTTGCCCAGGACGTAAGGCTGGGAGATGCAGACATAAGGCGGAGCCGGGACTCCGCAGACGCTGGTTCCTCCACCGGCTCCGAACGGATTCTCGAAGGTGAGGTCGTGCGTCTGCGTGTTGGATTCGACGCGCACGCGCCCGGAGAGATTGCGGCCCATGTCGAAGACGGGGTTGCTGGTGTCCTGCGAGAAGAAGACGCCGAAGCCGGTGCGGACGGTCCATCTGGCGCTGGGGCTCCAGGCGATCCCCAGGCGCGGAGCGAAGTCCCTGGGATCGTTGTTGATCAGGCGGTCGCCCAGGCGGCCGTCGCGCACCACGTTGAGGGCCGGATTGAAGCGCAGGCGCGTATTGGCATATACGTCTCCCGAGCCAATGCGGACCAGGGCCGGCTGCAAGTTGGGATCGGTGACGTGGATGGCGCGGATGTTCGCCGGGACCCAGGCGTTCATGAGGCTGTCGCCGCGATCGGACCATGGCGGCACGTACTCGTAGCGGATGCCCAGATCCACGGTCAGGTTGGGGCGGACCTTCCAGGTATCGGCGGCGTAGTAGGCCTGGCTGGTGGCGCGGAACTGGGTGATGGCCAGAGCCGCGGAGTCCTCGTCGCGCCGCGTGTAGCCGAGCATGAAATCGGCGAACCCGTAGCCGGTGGCCTGGTTTTCGATGATGAACGACCCGCGGGCAAACTGGTTGCCGAGCTGGTTGTAGCGGTCGCGCCGGATCTCGCCGCCGAACTTGAACGAGTGCGCCCCGTGCGTCCAGGAGACGTTGTCGGTCCATTGGAACGTGTGGTTGTAATTCACGTAAGGGCCTTCGGAGTCGTCGCCGAAACCGCTGAAGCCGAGAATGCCGACGGCCGGAATTCCCCAGGCGGGTGGCGGCGGATCGTTTAATCCGGGAAGGTTCAATTCCTTCACCACGTCGCGCTGGAAGGCCAGTTCGCGCCCGAAGGAGTTGAAGAAATGGTTGTATCCGAAGCGGAACTCGTTCACCAGGGTCGGCTTGAGGATCCGGGTGTTGTCGATCATGGCCTGGCCCACGTGCGTTTGCAGGTTGGTGCCGTTGTTCTTCAACGCCGGCGAGATAGCCAGTTCATCGTCCCAACTGTACCGGCCGAACCAGTTGGACTTCGAACTCTCGACAAAGTCGATGCGCTGCGTGAACTGATCCTTATTGGTGACGTTATTGTCCAGCGCGAGGTAGTTATTCACCAGTCCGGCGCCGGATATGTTGGCCGCGGGATAGAACTCGAGCAGTTTCTTGGCAACCGGGTCGAGGCGCGTGGTGGGGATGATGTTATTCGGAAACGGCTGATTGGTGAGCGGATCGCGAACCGCGTTGGGCAGGATGCCGGAAAAGTCGCCGGTCTGCATCGCGGCCGTCGGCAGGCTGTAGACGCCCTGGCTCTGATTGCGCAGGCGGAAACCCTCGAAGTTCGACATAAAGAACAGGCGGTTCCTGCCGTTGAACAGCTTCGGTATCCAGACGGGTCCGCCGAGCGTGAAGCCGTACTGATTCCAGCGGAATGGCGCCTTCGCCGGGGCGTTCGAGGTGAAACCGTAAGGGCGCGCATCGAGCGTACTGTTCCGCAGGAATTCAAATACGGTTCCGTGATAGTCGTTCGTGCCGGGCTTGGAGGAGACATTCACCTGGCCCGCCTCGCGGCCGAATTCGGCCGAGTAGATGCCGGTCTCGACCTTGAACTCCTGCAGGGCGTCTATGGAGGGCATGAAGATGTAAGTATTGAAGTTGACGTCTGTATTATCCACGCCGTCGAGCGTGAAGTAATTCCACTCGCGGCGGTTGCCCGCGATGGAGAGTTGCTGGCTGGAGCGGTCGCCGCCCTGGCGCGAACCGGCCTGTCCGGCGCTCGCGAAACTGGCGTTCACGTTGGGACTCAGGGCCACCAGCTGCAGATAGTTGCGGCCGTTGAGCGGCAATTCCACGATGCGCCGGTTCTCGATCACGGTGCCCACCGTCGCGTTTTCGGTGGCGAGTAGCGGGGCGCCGGCGGTCACCTCGACCTGCTCGGCCACGCCGCCGACCTGCATTTGAAAATCCAGGCGCGCCACCTGGTTGACCTGAAGTTCCACGCCATTGCGTGAGACCACGGCGAACCCCTGCTTGGAGACCTTCACGTCATAAAGGCCGGGCAAAAGCGCCGGGAAGACATAATTCCCTGCGTTGTTAGTCAATATCTGGCGGGTAAAACCGGTTTGGGGGTTCGTTACCGTCACCGCCGCGCCGTCCACGATGGCGCCGCTCTGATCGGTCACGACTCCTGTAATCTGGCCCTGGGTCTGCGCCCACGCCGCGCGGCCGCCGGCGAGTCCGCAACATACTATCAGAGCGTAAACCCAGATAGATCGTAGTGGCGTCATACCCTAATCCCCTCCCTCGGGCGACTCACGATCGAAAAATCCTGGCGGGAAACTGCTGGGGACTAAGTATACACAAAGCAGCAGGAAAGTCCAGCGCAAAACGAGCGAAACGCGGAGAAAGGGCTGAATAGCGACTCCGGAGGCCATACCCGGTAAAAGCGGAAGCGCAAAGTCCGCGTGATAGTGTAGTGGGGAAGGATGCAAGAACGCCGCGACAAAGCCCTTAACCTGACGGAACCACACGAAATCGCCTCGATCCGCACGACCGGGGGACGCAGCCTTCCCGGCGCGGAGCGTCACGGCAACGAAGAAGCCACCCGGCGCAAGCAGCAGACGTTGAGCATCGGAGAGGTTCGCAGTTTCGTCCGCTCGATTCCGCCATGTGATCTGTGGTTCGAGGGCTCGGCCGACTTCCTGATGGATCCGAACGCGCTCGAACACCTGCGGGCGGCGGTCGAATGCGGGCACCGTCCCTGCATCCTCACCAACGGCCAATTATGCACACCGGAATGGATCGGCGAGGTGTTGGCGGCCGGCGTCCGTGAGATCCGGCTTCGCGTGGATGCGATTGAAGCCGCCGCTTACCGGCGCCTCCACCCGGGCGGCGAGTTGCTCAACGTACTTCGTGTCTGCCACGCGTTGCGCGCCGGCAAACGCCAGTATCCGGGGCTCAAGGTCAGTGTCCTCTGCGTGGTGTCGCAGGAGACCGTGAACCGGCAGAACGAGTTCACCCGCTTCTGGACCGGCAAGGTGGATGCCGTCGTCTTCGAGGCGCATCCCTCCGCTACCTTTCAGACCCAGCTCACGCTGTGCGAACCGGAAGATCGCGCCGATTGCTCGATGCGCTTGTTCCTGCTGCCCAACGGGCAGATGGCGCCCTGCCGCGGGGTCGCGGCCGATCGGCAAGGGCACGGCGCGGAGTGGTTGCCTCACATCTCCAGCACTCCTCCGGGCGGCGCTTTGGCCCGCTTCAAGCAAATGTACGCCGATCCGGACAGCCCGCTGCGCCAGGTATGCGCCAATTGCCCGTGGTGGATCATGTTCCAGCGCAACGAACGCGGCGAAAGCCCGTTCACGCGGGTCGTCACGCTGGCCGAACAAGCTTCGGCCGCCAGGATCGAGTACCCCGATACCGGCGCGCGCCCCGGCGTTCTGCGGCTCGAAAACGCGGTTCCTTGTAATGGCAGCGGATTCGCGCGGGGACCCGGCGGTTCGCTGCTGGTCACGACGCTGCCCGACCGGTGGGCCTACGCCTGTGCCGTGCGCTTGGAGGAAACAGCGGACGCCCGCCTGTCCGCCGATCCGCGGTTGTGGATCCGCATCCGCGCGCATGTGGAAGAGGGACGCGTCGGCGCCGCCATCGCGACCTCCGACCTGAGGGATCTCGTTTCCAAGGAATACAACCTCACGGCATCTCCCGCCGAAGCGTACTTCGACCTCGCACTGGAGCGGCCCCAAGCCGGCCAATGGCTGGTGATCCGCAACACAGCGCCGAACGGCACGGTGTCCCGCGTCCGCCTCCACGAAATCCAGGTGATTGCCGCCTGCCCGCCCGCCGCCGGTGGCCTCATCGGCATCGAAACCCTCCTGCCGCCCCGCTACTCGCGGCCCCCCATGCGGATCGATCCGCCTCCACCGCCGCCCGCAGACCTCGGCCTCGGGGTATTCGAAACCGGTGGCGCCCGCGCCATCACGCAAGCCCGGATCGAGCACCTGGCATCGCTCCATCTCCCCATCGCGGGCAGGAGCGTGATCGATGCCGGCTGCGGAGTCGGGCACCTCTCGGAGTTTTTCGCCGCCCAGGGCTGCCGCGTGGTGTGCGTCGATGCGCGCCCGGAGAATCTCGGGCGCCTGCGCGAACTGTATCCCGGACGCGAGACCCACGTCGTCAACCTGGAGTGCGATCCCCTGGCCCGCCTCGGCCGCTTTGACATCGTCTTCTCCTACGGCCTGCTTTATCACTGCGAGAACCCGATCGCCGCGCTGCGGAATCTGGCTTCCTGTTGCGACGGGCTGCTCCTGCTCGAAACCGTGGTGACCGATTCCCCGCGCGCCATCTACCAACTCACCGATGAGCCTCGCGGGGTCAAGGACCAGGCCATCGCCGGCTTCGGATGCCGCCCCAGCCCGGCGTTCGTCGCGATGGCGCTCAGCCGCATCGGGTTCCCCTACGTCTACACCACCCGCAGCCGGCCCGACTACGCGGATTTCCTGTTGGAGTGGAAGGGCGACGGCGAATGGCGGCGCGACGATCACCTTCTGCGCTGCATCTTCGTCGCGTCGCGCAACGAACTCGACAACCCGGCGCTCGAATTACTCGTTCACTCGCCGGAAGCCGCCGCGCCGCAAGAGTTCGCCGCCGTCAACCCGGAAGAAAGCGGCGACGTTTGGATCGACGTGGGAGCGCACACCGGCGAGTCGACCCTCGAAGCCGCGCGCGAGCGCCCGGGTTTGCGCGTCTACGCCTTCGAACCCAACCTCTCTCTCGCCGCCGCCTTGATGGGCCGCCTGCCGAATTACATCGTACTGCCCATGGCCGTTGCGGGCAGCGACGGCAGCGCGCCCTTTCACCTCAACCGCTTCGATGCCGCGAGTTCCCTGCTCCCCTTCCACCCCGAAGGACTGCGCAACTGGGTGCGCACCGTGGAACTCGGGGTCGCCGAAACCGTCGAGGTGCCCACCATCCGGCTGGACACGTTTCTCAATCGCGCGGGTATTCGTACAGTGGACTACCTGCACGTGGACGCGCAGGGCGCCGATCTCGCGGTGGTCCGGTCCGCCGGCGAGCGGCTGAAAGATGTGCGGCGCATCCAGCTCGAGGTCCAGGTGAGCGCGGTCCCCTTGTACGAAGGCGCCGCGAGCAAGGAGGAAACCGTCCGCTTTCTCGCCTCAGCCGGATTCGACCTGGAAAGCAGCGAAAAGCAGAGCGACGATCAGGAGGAGAACCTCACCTTCGTCCGCCGGACCTGAGTGCCCTCACTCCGCCGCCGCGCCGCGCCAGCCCTTGAACCGGTACAGCCCGGGCACACCGAAGGCGGTCACCACCGCGTAGGCGATCGCTTGCAACACCAGGACCAGCGCGAGCGCGCCATCGCGCGGAATCCCGAACGGCGTCAGCACACTCACCGCCACGAACTGGTAGATGCCAACGTACCCCGGCGTGGAAGGCAGTGCGCTGCCCAGGCCCATTCCGCAGATCAATAGCGACGCGACCGCAAAGGTTACGTCCAGCCCCAGACCGCGTGCCGCCAACATGGCGCCCGATACGTCCAGGCACCAGATCACGAGGGTGAATCCGGTGAACGCGAGGAACCGGCGCCAGGCGTGAAACACCTTGAGTCCGAGCAGGATCTGCTCAGAAACGTGGAGCAGGTGCGGCCGGATGCCGGCGGGCAGCGGAATGCGCCGGATGACCGCCTCGCAAAGCCCCCCGGTGTGCGGCAGCACGGCGACCGCGAGCGCGCCCGCGCCGGCGCCGATGGCCAGCGTCCGGCTGAGCGCTTCGAGCCACGCCGGTTTGGGATGCACGCCCATCAGTACGACACTGCTCCACAAGACCAGCGCGATCGCGTCCATCATCCGTTCGCTCAGCGCCGTGGTCAGAACGTACGCGCGGCTGAGGGTCGACCGGCTGCTGATGACGAAGGTGCGCACCAACTCTCCGGCGCGCGCGGGCAGAAACGCGTTACCCAGGTACCCCGCCATGGTCGCCCAGAAGACCGTGGGCACGTCGAAACGCGCCGCGGCGTTCAGCAGGACGCGCCAGCGCAAGGCGCGCAGCAGGCTGGATGTGCAGGTCGTCAGCAGCGCCAGCACGATCCACTGCCAGCGCGCCGCGGCGATGGTGGACCACACGCGCCGCCAATCCACGCCGCGCAACGCGTAGTAGAGCAGAGCCGCCGCCAGAGCAGTCGGCAGAATCCACGTCCAGAGGGCGCGGCGACGGGAGGAAGACGCGTCGTCCATTCCGGGCTACGGCTTCTCAGTGTCCATGAATTCGTACGCGATCATGTGCGCCACGATCATGTGCAGGTCTTCGATGCGCCCCATGTGCGGCGTGCGCGCCAGGACGTTCACACGCGCCAGCGGCGCCAGTTTGCCGCCGTCGCGCCCGGTGAGCGCGATGGTCTGGCAGCCCAGTGCGTTCGCGTACTCGACCGCCCGCAGCACATTCGGCGAATTGCCCGAACCGGAGATGGCAATCACCACGTCCCCGGGCCGCGCGAAATTCTTCAATTGCTCGACGAAGACGCACTCGTAGCTGACATCGTTGGAGTAGGCGGTCAGGGTCGGCAGCGAATCGGTCAGCGCCATGATGCGGAAGCGCGATTGCCGTCCGAAACTCGCGCCCTTCACCATGTCGCAGGCGAAGTGCGAGGCGGTGGACGCGCTCCCCCCGTTGCCGCATACGAAGATCTGCCGGTCCTCCGCACGCGCCTGCCGCAGGATTCCGGCCACCTGCCCGACGGTTTCGAGATCGAGCGCCTCGATGGCTTCAAGCAGACCGGTCTTGTACTGTGCCGCGTAGGTGGGAGTCATCTCTCATTAAGCATTATAGGCGATGAAGAGCCGGCGGCCGCTTTGCGACAATGGAGCATGGTCGTCGTCCTGTTTCGCTCGAGACTGGTGGATGCGCCCGAGGGCTACGCGGAGATGTCGCAGGAGATGGAAGCGCTGGCACGAACGATGCCGGGATTCATCGATGTGAAGAGCTACTGCGCCGAGGACGGCGAGCGGCTCACGGTGGTCCGCTGGGAGAGCGAGGAGACGATGCGGATCTGGCGCGAGAACGCCCGGCACCGGGTCGCGCAACGCCTGGGGCGCGAACGCTGGTACCAATCCTACGCGCTCGAGGTGGCCGAGGTCATCCGGGAGAAGGCGTTCCACCGCGATTAAGCCGGGCGAAGCGCTCTACCGGATCAGAGTGATTTCGCGATACGTCACGATGCCCTTGCCGCCGTGGTGCTGCACCGCGATGTAGCCGGTTTCGGGGCGCGGTCCGCGGTCCGGCTCATAGGGTTTCGCTTTCGGAGGGACCGGGGTGACGCCGTCGTAATCGGTGATGAGCACTCCGTTGAGTTTCACGATGGTACGCAGTCCGCGCATCGTGATCTCCAGCGTATTCCATTCGCCGATGGGCTTGGACGGGCGCGCTTTGGCCCTGGTCATGGAGTAGAGCACGCCGGTACAGTGCCAGTCGTCGTCCCCCTGGTCGATCTGCACCTCGATGCCCTTGTTGATGGCGTCGTCTTCGCTCTTCGGCATTTCGGGAATGCGGGTGAAGATGCCGGAGTTGGCGCGCTCGCTGTCCACTTTATAGACCACGCGAATCGTGGCGTTGCCGATCTTCTCGCGAGTATAGAGGATGTCGTCCTCGGGCGCCGCGGGGTCGGTGATGAGGAGGCCGTTTTCGATCTGGAATCCGGGAGCGCGCGCGGGTTCGCCTTCATGACGCGTCATGCGAACCCAGCCGTCGAGGTTCTTCCCGTTGAAGAGCTTGATTTCGGCCGCGAAGGACGGGGCGGCGAACGCCATCGCAAGTATCAGCGATCTACAGAACATACAGACAGTGTATCGTCCGCGGTCAATTCGCTCCCAGCCAATATCCGGCCCGCGCGTAGGTCTTCGCACCGGGCGCCACGGCCTCGACCCGCAGGGCGTGATAGCCGGGTTCGCCGGATGGCGTGAAGCTCAAGGTATAGACGCCGCGCAGTTGCACTCCGACGATGGAGATTGCGTCCTCCAGTTGCGCCTGCTTGCGGACGTGGAGTTCGGTGCCGCCGGTCGCCGCGGTCAACGCGTTGAACGGATCGGTCTTCCCGGCTGCCGCTGCGCTGTGGATCAACGCGGGGATCAGCCGGCCGAGATCGACTCCCGACTGAAAGCCCCCGCGGTCGGTGACCGAGGACAGGCCTTGCAATGAGAACGTGTCGCTGACGAACGACTTGCCCGCGATGGGCAGAGCCAGCGCGTGGACCACGATGTTATCCCGCTCCGCGTCGCGCCGCAGGTCGTCGAGCGAGTATTCGCTGCCTTCGTCGGCGGGTTGGCCGATGAACACCAGCGTCCGGTTGCGCCCGCCGGACCGGAGCCGCAGCATGGCGAGAGCGCGCACTCCGGCGTCGATCGCGCGCGCGTGAGCGCCTGCCGCCGAGATCCGGCGGATCGTCTCCGTCAGGTCGCCGTCTCCGAACGGTTTGGCGAGCGTGACCTCGTCGCCGTAGACCAGCACGGCGGATTCGCCCGAGGCGCCTACCAGCAGCGCATCCAGCGCGCTGCCTACTTTCGCGATGAAGGGCAGGTAATCGCGGACCGCGGGATTGGCCTGTATCGCGATCACCACGGAGAACGGAACCGGCGCGGCATCCAGCGTAAAGGCGCGGGGCTGCTCCTGGTCGAAGAGCCGGAAATCGGGGGCCTGCAGTCCGCCCATCACGCGGTTGTCCGGGCCGAGGACCAGTGTGGGAACGACCACCAGCCGCGCGGGCACGCGAATGACCGGCGCCTGCTGCGCGCACAGACTCGCGACAGCGGCGAGCCACAGCAGCGCACCGCGCACCGCTACTGCCTTGCTCCGCTCGTGCGGTCGAAATTCACTTTGCCCCCGACGATCGTGTAGACCACGTCGGCAGAGAGAATCTCGTCTTCCGGGATGGTCATGATGTCCTTCGACAAAACCGTGATGTCGGCCAGTTTGCCGGGTTCGAGCGACCCCTTCGATTGCTCCTCGAACGCCGCGTAGGCGTTGTTCCACGTATAGGATTTCAGCGCCTCCTCGCGGCTCATGCGCTGGTCCGGATAGAAGCGCGTGCCGTCCTTCAGCTTGCGGCTGACACTCGCGTAGAAGCACGCGATCGGGCTCACATCCTCCACCGGCGCATCCGTGCCGTTGCCGACGATGGCGCCGGAGCGCATCAGTTTCTGCCACACATAGGCTCCCTCTTCGGCGCGCCGCGCTCCGAGCCGCGCAAGCACGTAGGGCGCATCGCTGGTACAGTGGATGCCCTGCATGGCGGCGATGATCCCGAGTTGTCCGAAGCGCGGGATATCGGCCGCGCTCAGATGCTGCGCGTGCTCGATGCGCCAGCGCAGATCCTTGCGGTCCGGATGCTCGCGGAAGACGGATTCGTACAGGTTCAGCACCTCGCGATTGGCGCGGTCGCCGATGGCGTGCACGCAAAGTTGATAGCCGTGCTGGATGGCCAACTCGGCGGTGCGCCGGATATCGGCGGGATCTTCCGTGTTCAACCCGCTCGACTCGGGCTTGTCCGAGTACGGCTCCAGCAGCCACGCGCCGCGGGAGCCAAGCGCGCCATCGATCTGACGTTTGATGGCCCTCACCGTGAAGAAGCCGCCGCCTTCGCCGATCGTGCGGTACTCGTCCAGCTTTGGCGCCAGCTGCTCATTGGGCACGCGCAGCATCATCCAGATTCTCATGCGGAGTTCGTGCGCGTCCGCCATATGTTTCAGCGTGTCCACGGTAGAGAAGGGCGAGCCCGCGTCTTCGAAAGTAGTGATCCCCTTGGAGAGCGATTCGTCCGTGGCCAGCTTGATCGCGCGGTTCAGCACCGCGGCGCGCTCGGCAGGCGTGCGCCGGCTTTCGCCGGCGGCAAGCGCGCGGCGGACCAACGCCTGCGCGGTCTCGCGGAGTAAGCCGGTCGGATTGCCTTGCGGGTCGCGGAGGATCTCGCCGCCCGCAGGGTTCGGCGTACTTGCCGTGATCCCGGCCAATTCGAGCGCCTTGCCGTTCACGAACGCCGCGTGGCCGCTGGCGTGCTCCAGCAGCACGGGGTTATCCGGCGACACGCGGTCCAGCGACGCGTGCAGCGGGAATCCCTCCACGTTGGGGTCGGGCGCCGATGTCCACTTCGACTGATGCCAGCCGCGCCCGATGATCCATTCGCCGGGTCTGGCCTGTTTCACGGCGCGCGCCACCTGATCGACGATCCCGTTCCACGTGGCCGCTTCGCGCAGGTCCAGCCCCATACGGAATTCGCCGACCCCGGTGAAGTGGCCGTGGCCTTCGATGAATCCGGGGATGGCCAGCATGCCGTGCAGATCGATCACGCGCGTGTTGGGACCGATGAACCGCGCCATCTCGCGGTCCGTGCCGGCCGCGGCGATACGGCCGCCGCGCGCCGCCAACGCTTGAGCGATGGGCTGCGCCGGGTTGACCGTCACGATCTTCCCGTTGCGCAGCACGAGATCGGCGGTTTGGGCGGAGAGAGCCGCGGCGGCAACCGCAACGCCTGCGGCGAGCACATAGGCGCGCACCATGCAACCCAGAATACGCGATTGGAGATGCGGCAGGCGCGTTGCTAGCGCCGCCCCGGCAGAGGCAGGCGCGACCCGCTGCGATTCGCATTCGCAGGTTCCGCCGGCGGCGCGCCCGCCGCGGCCTTGGGACGGTAATCGCCGAAGTTCAATTCGGCATCGTTGAACTGGATGGGGCGGTCCACCACCATCTCGACCGTCTGTCCCCTGGCCAGCACCGCGTCCGGACCGCGCGAGAGCAGTACCCCGGCCATACCTGCCGCGGCGCCCGCCGCCGCGCCAATGCCGGCGCCCATACCGTAGTGTCCGGCGGCGCCGCCGGCGATCACCCCGATCGAGGCGCCGGTGGCCGCCGCTTCTCCGACGGTGCGCGCGTCGCCGCCTTTATTGCCCTCGGCGCGCACCTTGCCTTCCTCGCGATCCACCTCGCTGCGGGCGTTGCCGTCCATGGAGCCGATGCGCCCGCGGAAATCGCGGGTCACGCCGTTGGGCAGAGTCAGGGAGTCGAAGCGCACGTACAACTCGCCGCGCCCCTTCACGCGTCCCGGCTTCTTGATCTGGGTGACGGTGCCGGTAACCCAACTTCCTACGGGCACGACAATCCGCCCGTTCACCAGAACCGGAAAGACGGTCTCCAGGTATACGCGGTCGCCCTCGGCGGAGTGCTTGGTGCTGATACTGTTAATCAGCGCCAGCGGCATCTTGGTGCCGGGGTCCACCGTGTAGTTGGCGGTAGCGGGCGCCGCGGCTTGCGCGCCCAGCAGGCCCGCCGCGAAGAGAAAGGCCAGTCCTGGCCGGAGCGTTGTGCGCAACATCATGCCGTCATCCTAACTATGTTAAACGCGCCACCTGGGCGGAAAGTTGCCGCCATCCGCGGGAGGACTCACCGGACCGGAAGTTTCAGCCCAGACGCCGTTACATCTCCTTCAATTTTCAGCTCCGGATCGGCTCCCACACCGTCCGGAACCACCAGGTTGATCTGATATAGACCGATCCACGTCGGGGCGACACCGACGTACGTGAGGTATGAAGGCGCGGTGACCGCGATTCCGCCCAGCGTCACCTTCACCGGCGAAGTCACCTGCGCCGCGTAATTCGGGATCTCGCCGGGATTCGGGTTGGGCGACGTGCTCCCCAGTCCGGTCAGATAGATGACCGCCCAATCGCCGGGGTGCAGCGGGTTGTCCGCGCTCAACACCTTACCCGCGGCATCGGTAGCCAGCGCGTAACCGTTTCCGCCGGGAAAGAGGCAAGGGGCGCTGCTCACGACGTTCACCGTGATCTCCGGACCGCTCAGTCCCTGAGTGGCGACGCGCACCACGACCGGTCCGGGGTTGACCACGGTGGACATCTGAAAGTTGATCTGGCCCTCGCTCACGAACAGCACCGGCACCGCCAGATTGTTCGCGTACACCCGCACGTAATTCAATTCCAGGTTTGGGATGTCCGCTTTGGTCGCGGCTTGACTGGATCGCGCCAGACCGGTACCGAAGATCGAGATGAGGCTGCCGGGCGCGAACGAACCGCCGGTGTAGTTGGACGCGTTCACGATGCCCGCGGCCGTATAGGACGGTCCGGCCGCGCCGGCAACACCGGCACACAGAAACCCCAGTGCCAGCCACATATCCTTCACAACCCTTATATTGTATGCAAAAGCACGGCTGCTCGAACGGAACCCAGTACCATTGCGGTTTTGGCCGCGGGATGGCGGCGCGAGCTAAAATATAGAAACCGCGATCCCAAGGCACAGTTCCGACTTTCCAGGATCGGATTGCGTCTATGCACAAGGAGCCAGAGATTTGATCTTTCGGGCGGTCGAGGATACCGACCTGATCCGTCAGGCGGCCCGCGGCAACGTGGAGAGCTACAACCTCCTCGTGTCGCGATGGGAGAAGCGCGTCTACAATTATCTGCTGCGCATCACCGCCAACCGGGAAGACGCTCTGGACTTGACGCAGGACGTTTTCTTGAAGGCTTATCAGAATCTCCGCAAGCTCGACGACCCGGAGCGCTTCGCCCCGTGGCTGTACCGCATCGCGCACAACGAGGCCTACAGCATGTTCCGCAAGCGCCGCCCGGAAGCGGACGCCGAAGAGGTCGAGCCCGAATCCACCGGAGCCGCCATCCCGGTGGGGGGCTGCGGGGTCTTTCCCATCGAACTTTCGTTAGCGGTCGCAAGCGCGCTGGAGAGGCTGAGCCCGGACCAGCGTGAGGCGGTCGTGCTGAAGATTTACCAGGGATTCAAGTTCGAGGAAATGGCCGCGATTCTGCAGTGCCCCGTCTCCACCATCAAGTCCCGTCTTTACACCGCGCTCGAACTCCTCAAAGCCGACCTGGCTCCGGTAAAGGCAAGAGGTGTGTCATGATGTGCCCGCCATTCGACCTGCGCGACTACCTTCTCAAGGAACTGAGCGGCGCCGAACAGTCCGCGGTGGAGTCCCACCTGAAGGGTTGCGCCGCCTGCCGCGAGCAACTGGCGCAACTGCGCGCCACCGAAGCCGCGCTGTTCTCGCTGCGTGACGAGGAGATTCCGCAGCGTATCGCCTTCGTCAGCGACAAAATCTTCGAACCCTCGCCGTTCCGCCGCTGGCTGGCGGCGTTCTGGGGATCCACGGCGCGCCTGGGCTTCGCCTCGGCCGCCATGCTCAGCGTGGCCATCGCCTTCTCCGCGTGGCACCGCGCACCGGCTCCCGCAACCGGTACCGGGGCGGCCGCTCAAACGGCCGTCCCGGCGCAGTCCGCCACGCTCACCCGGGAACAGATCGATCAGCGCATTCAGCAGGCGGTGGTGAAAGCCGTGGCCGAAGTAGAGAACCGTAGCGCGGAAAAGACGCGGCTCGAACTGGCGGAGTACCGCCAGACCGCCGAGGATGCGCGCCGGCAACTGATACTGGCCGCCGCCGAACTGGATAAATCGCAGCGCCGCAACCAACTGCTCCGCGTGATGGCGATGTCGCAGCCGGATACCGCCGGGGAGGCCAAATGATCCCCCTGGCCGCGCTGGCGTTGCTGGCTGCCGCGCCTGCCTCCGGCGCGCAGATCGCTCCCATGAAGGTGCCGGTGGGCGTGCGCGCCACCGCCGGACGGGTCTCCGCCGGCATCTGCGCGCCGCTCGAAAAGCGCTTCAACCAGCGGCTGGCCACTCTCTTCGAGGACTCTGCTCCGCTGGACCTGCTGGGCAATGCGCGCGGCGTCTATCTGGAAGGCTTCGGCGCGGTATTCACCGCCGAGGTCAGCCTGGTGACCACGCCGTCGATTTCGCCCTTCCGCAGCACGATCTCCAAGGAAGTCGCCGACAGCGTCCGCCAGAAGAAGATCGAGCGCCTGCCCTTCCTCAAGACCGCCATGAAGGAAATGATGCGCAACATGGCGGCCACGTTCGCCCAGGTGCCGGATCATGAGCAGATGGTGCTGGTGGTCCGTTTCTTCTACGAACCGTGGGAAGACATGAACGGTCTGCCGAGCCAGGTATTGATGCGCGCCTCCCGCAAGGACTCGCTCGCCGGCAACGTACAGGTGGAAGAACAATAGTGGCGGCCGCACTCCCTCCTCAACCCGAAACCGGGGACGATAGCTCCGGGCTGCGCATCCAGCGGCTCGGCGAGATCCTCATCGAGCGCGGCAAGATCGAGCAGGAGGATCTGGATCGCGCGCTCGAACTGCAGCAGGAGCGCGGCGATAAGCTCGGCAAGACCCTGGTGGACATGGGCCTGATCGCGCAGCGCGACATGCTGGCAGCGCTCAGCGATCAGCTCGGCATCCCCTTAATCGCGATCGAGGGTGCGCCGCCGGCCGTTCCGGAGCTGGAGGGGTTATCCGCCCGCTTCCTGCGGCAGTGCCGCGCCTTCCCGGTCACCCTCGCCGAACAGACGCTCACGGTGGCGATGGCCGATCCGCTGGACTTCGAGACCATCTCCGCGCTCAACGCCTTCAGCGGGCTGGAAATCCGCCCCGCGCTGGCAAGCGAGGCGGAGGTGCTCGACGCCATCGACAGGCACTACGGCGAAAGCGAGCGGCAGAGTTTCATTGAGGGATCGAGCGACGAAGCCAGCGAAAACCTCGAGCATCTGCGCGACATGGCGAGCGAGGCGCCGGTCATCCGGCTGGTCAACGCCATGATCGCCGACGCCGTGGAGAAGCGCGCCAGCGACATCCACATCGAGCCTTTCGAGAAGGAATTCCGCATCCGCTTCCGTATCGACGGGGTGCTCTTCAACCAGGAATCGCCGCAGCGGGAACTCAAAGCCGCCATCATCAGCCGTCTGAAGCTGATGGCCAAGCTGAACATCGCCGAGCGCCGTCTGCCGCAGGACGGCCGCATCAAGATCAAGATCCTGGGGCGTGAAGTGGACCTCCGCGTCTCCACTCTGCCCACCTTGTACGGCGAAAGCGTGGTGATGCGCCTGCTGGACCGCTCCGCGGGCGATTTCTACGACCTGCGCCGCCTGGGCTTCGACGATCACATGCTGGCGCGCATGGAATACTACACGGGCCTGCCGCACGGCATCTTCCTGGTTACCGGACCCACCGGCAGCGGCAAGAGCACCACCCTCTATTCCGCGCTCAAGCGCATCAATCTGCCGGAGAGGAAGATCATCACGATCGAAGACCCGGTGGAATATCAGATGGACGGGATCAACCAGTTGCACGTGAATCCGCAGATCGGGCTGACGTTCGCCAGCGGTCTGCGCCACATCGTGCGCCAGGACCCGGACGTGATCATGGTGGGCGAAATCCGCGACCGCGAGACCGCCGATATCGCCATCCGCGCGGCGCTCACCGGCCACTTCGTCTTCAGCACCCTGCACACCAACGACGCGCCCAGCGCGGTGACGCGCCTCACCGACATGGGGGTGGAGAACTACCTGATCACTTCCAGCCTGGTCGGCGTGCTGGCGCAGCGGCTGTTGCGGGTAATCTGCACGAACTGCAAGGAGCGCGCCGGCATGGCGCTCTCGCCCGAAGGCGAGCCGGTCGAAACCTGGCGCGGCGCCGGATGCGAGGAGTGCGGCGGGCGCGGCTACAGTTCGCGCATGGGCATCTTCGAGTTGATGGAGGTCAACGACGAGATACGCAAGCTCATCATGAACGGCGAAGACGCCGGCGTCCTCACCCGCGCCGCCCGCAAGGACGGCATGCGCAACCTCCGCGAGGACGGCTGGCGTAAGATCCGCGCCGGACTCACCACCGTCGCCGAAGTCATGCGCGTGACCCAGGAATTCTGATGGCCACCCGGTACTCTTTCCGCGTCCGTCCTGGTGGGGCAGGCCTCCCGGCCTGCCTTTTGGACCGAACCGCATTCGTCCGCCGCGCCAGCGCGCGACATGGCCGCACACTCCGCGGAGAGGAGCCCGCCTGATGGCCACTTCGTTCTTCTTCCGCGCGGTGGCCTCCGACGGCAAAATCCGCACCGGCTCGCTCGCCGGCGGCGACGAGAAACTCGTCGCGCGCGAACTGCGCAAGCAGGGCCTCACCCCCATCTATGTCGGGGTTGCGCCGAAGAGCGCCGGCTTCGAGTTGAAGCTCCCCAGTTTCAGCGGGCGGCGG
The DNA here is from genome assembly GCA_037442245.1 of Candidatus Solibacter sp. Classification (GTDB taxonomy): domain Bacteria; phylum Acidobacteriota; class Terriglobia; order Bryobacterales; family Bryobacteraceae; genus Solibacter. Next base: position 20,349 of record JBBIQR010000042.1, read on the forward strand.
CGCCGCGACGTGCTCTTCTTCACCCAGGAACTCTCCACCCTGCTCAACTCCGGCGTTCCCCTCGACCGCGCGCTATCCATCACCAGCGAACTCACCGAACGCGCCAGCTTCCGCGCTATCGTGAGCGACGTGCTGCGCGTGCTCAAGAGCGGCCGTTCGCTCGGCGACAGCCTGGCCACGCATCCGCTGTATTTTTCCGATTTGTACGTGAACATGGTGCGCGCCGGGGAAGCATCCGGGTCGCTCGCGGTGGTCTTCGAGCGGCTGGCCGAGTTCGAACGTACGCGCGACGATTTGCGCAACTACATCATCTCCTCGATGATCTACCCGGCGCTGCTGGCCATGGTCGGTCTCTCCAGCGTGGTCATCCTGCTGACGTTCGTGGTGCCGCGCTTCGCCACCATCTTCTCCGACCCGGCGATGAAGATCCCGCTGCCCACCAAAATCCTGCTGCAGGCGAGCGCGGTCGTGAAGGCGTATTGGCTCTACGCCACCTCGGCCCTCGTGGCTGCGTCGGTTTCCTTCCGCGCCTACATCCAGACCGCCAAGGGGCGGCTGTGGTGGGACGCGGCGCGGGTAAAGCTGCCGCTATTGGGCGACGCCCTGCTCAAGGCGGAGACCGCGCGTTTCGCGCGCGCCATGGCGACGCTGGTGGCCAACACGGTGCCGCTGGTGCAGTCGCTCGGGATCGCCGCCGGCACATTGAACAATCGCATGATCGCCGGCGCGCTCGCCGGCGTCGCGCAGGGCGTCAAACGCGGCGAGGGCATCGCATCGCCGCTGCGCAAGGCCGGATGTTTCCCCCCGCTGGCCGCGCACCTGCTCACGGTAGGCGAAGAAACCGGGCGGCTGGACGCCATGTTCAACCGCATGGCCGATATCTACGAAACCGATACGCGCGCCTCCATCAAGCGCTTCACGTCCATTTTCGAGCCGGTGGTCATCCTGGTGATGGGTGTCCTCATCGGTTCGCTGATTTTGAGTATGCTGCTGGCCATCACCAGCATCAACGAAGTACAGGTGTAATCCATGCCCCTCTCCTCCAAACCGAACCGCAGGCGCGCCCGGGCGGGCGTGACTCTGATTGAAATGCTGGTGGTGGTGACCATCATCGGGCTGTTCGTCGCCCTCGTAGGACCGGCGCTGTTCCGCCGTGCCGACGAAGCACGCATCACCGCGGCCAAGAGCCAGATCGCCAACTTCATGACCGCGCTGGGCGCGTACAAACTGGATACCGGCAACTTCCCCACCACCGAGCAGGGCCTTCAGGCGCTGCGCGTGCGTCCCGCCGACATCCAGCAGTGGAACGGCCCCTACATGCCGCAGGACATCCCCAAGGACCCCTGGGGCCACGACTACGCCTACCGCTACCCGGGCGAGCACGGCAACGATGAGCCCGATATCGTCAGCCTGGGTCGCGACGGCCAACCGGGCGGCGAAGCCTACGATGCCGATATCGTCAGTTGGAAGAAGTAGCTCGCGCCGCGGCATCACGCTGCTCGAAATGGTGGTGGTGGTGGCCATCGTGGGGCTGATTGTGGGCGTGTCCTTCCCGGCGGTCTCGGCGGGACTGGACAGCGTGCGCATGGTCTCGGCCACGGATTCGGTGGCGGCGTTCCTCAATTCCGCGGTGAACCGCTGCGAACGCCGGCAGGAACCGGTGGAGGTCGTCATCGATCTGCGTCACGCGCGCCTCTCCGCCATCTCGATGAGCGCCGGTTACAACCGCGACCTGCAACTGCCCGACGGGATCGCCATCGAAGCCGTGCTGAGCGGCGACGCGGGCGCCGCCACCGAAGCCGAGCACCACATCCTGCTCCTGCCCGGCGGAGCCGTGCCCGGCGTGGGCATTCAGTTCGTCACCCGGCGCGGATTCCGGCGCATCGTGCGGCTCGATCCCATGACCGGCTATCCGCGGGTGGAGAGCGTCAAACCATCGTGAGAAGCCGGCGGGGATTCACACTGCTCGAAATGATCGTCGCGACCACGATCCTCGCGGTCGCCGTCGTCGGTCTGCTCGCCGGACTCGCCGGCATCACGCGCAACGCCGCCCGCCTGAGGGAATACGACCGCGCCGCGCAACTCGCGCGCCTGCGCATGAACGATCTGCTCACGGACTACAAGGCGCCGCGCGATCAGGCGCTGGCCGGGTTGTTCGATCCGCGGATCACCGGCGGCGTCCAGGCCGGATGGATCGCGCAGGTACACACGGTCGAGATCTCGCCCGTCGTGGTCTATAACGATTTCGCGCTCGATCGCATCGCTCTCGAAGTCTGGTGGATGGCGGGAGCACAGCGGCGCAGTCTGCGTCTGGAGGGTTACCGGCGGCGGCAGATGACCCCCGACGATCTCGGAGTGACCGGCCAATGACGCGGAGCCCGCGCAGCGGCGTGACCCTGATCGAACTGCTGGTGGCGGTAACGCTCTTCGCGCTGCTTTCGGTGGGGATGCTGTATGCCTTCCGCATCGGCGTGATGGCCTACCAGAGGACGCAAAACCGGTTGATGGAGAACCGCCGGGTGGCCGGCGCGCAGCACATCCTGCTCGAGGAACTGCAGAATATGGTCCCGGTGACGGTCGCCTGCGGCGGGGGAGGCGGACCGGCCACAGTGCCCTTCTTTCAAGCCGAGCCGCAGGCCATGCGGCTGGTTTCAACCTACTCGCTCCAGGGCGCGGCACGCGGTCTGCCGCAGATCCTGGAGTTGTTCGTCGCGCCCGCCGGGGACGGCCGCGGCGTGCGACTGCTGGTGAATGAGATCCCCTACGCCGGCCCCATGGCCGCGGGACGGCTGTGTACGGCGCCCGGCCACTACCTGCCGGTTGTGGCGTCGGAAAATTCCTTCGTCCTGGCCGACAACCTGGCGTTCTGCCGGTTCAGCTACCAGAACGTTCCGCTGGTGCTGGTGCCCGAGCGCACGTGGATGCCGCAACTCCCCGGCGGGCTATGGCCGCGCGGCGTGCGCATCGAAATGGCGCCCGCCGAACCCGGCGCCGCCAGCCTCCAGCCCATCAGCGTGACCGCGGTGCTTAGGGTTCACCGCAGCCCGGAGGTCCAGTATGGCGACTTCTAGCCGCTCCCTGCGCCGCGGCAGCGCCC
>JBBIQR010000043.1:0-23396 GCA_037442245.1 Candidatus Solibacter sp.
ATGGAGCGAGACCCGTCGCCAGCCCGGCCGGGTGGTCCCGCAGCGAGAAATGCTTCTCCCGCACCACTTCGAAGCCGCACGTGCGCAGCAGGCGGCGAACGTCGGAGGAGCGAAAGACATGCAGATGGCGGGGGACGTCGAGGCCGGTCCAGCGCTCGCCCAGCAGGGCGGCTTCCCAGCAGTCGCGGTCGGGAACCTGGACGATCAGGCGGCCGTCGGGTTGCAGCAACCGGGCGGCGGCGCGCAGGTCGGCGGCCGGGTCCAGCAGATGCTCGACCACGTGATACAGCGTGATGAGGGCGCAACTGCCCGGTTCGATCGGCGCGGTGGGGAGATCTCCCACCAGCACGCGAATGCCGCCCGCCGTGCGCTCCGCCCACTCGATCTGATCCAGATCCCGCGAATCGTCGTTGTCCACCGAAGACCACAGCAGTCCGGTGAGGTCGCGCAGCCCGGGTTCTGTATGCGCCTCGAGAGTCCGCGCCTGATCGACCGCGGCTTCGGGCAGATCGGGTTCGAAACCGCGCTCGGCCATTTCGCGCCGCGCCGCCGCCAGCAGGTTGAAGCTCACTGCGCCCCTCCCTGCCGGACAAAGGAATAGGCGAGCAGCAGCCATCCGGCGATGAAACAAAGGCCGCCGGCCGGCGTGATCGCCCCCAGCACCGCGACCCGGCTCACAGCCAGCGCGTACAGGCTCCCCGAAAAAATCAGGACTCCCGCGGCCAGCAGCCAGCAGACGTTGGCCGCCGCCGATGCAGAGAGCGCCTGCACCCGCGGCAGCAGGCTCGCGATCAGCATCCCCAGCGAGTGCAGGAAGTGGTAGAAGACAGCCTTCTCCCAGATCCCCATCGAGTAGGCATCCAGCCGGGAACGCAGCCCGTGAGCGCCGAACGCCCCCAAGATAACGGCCATGGCCAGAAAAACGCTAGCGATCGCGCTCCAGTTCATCGTCTCCCATTATCAATCACCGCCCCGGGCGGTTGTGGGAAACGCTCCGCCGATGCCATGCCTGCGCCAGACAGCCTTACGCCGTGCCTCCGCCCACCGGAGGGACCTGCTCCTCCGGCTTCGGGGGAAGGATCGGACCGCTCTCGGGAAATCCGTAGGCCCGCCGCACGTCCAGAATCGACACGACCCCGACCGGCACCTGCGGGTTCGCCCGGCTCACCACGCACAGCAGCGCATGATCCGCCAGCAGCCGCAGCGCCGCGTCCAGCGTCACGTCCGGATAAATCGGCGGCGCCTGCTCCAGCGTCATCCCCTCGGGCAGCGGCTGCATGGCATCCTCCACCCGCAGCACTTCGGTCGCGCGGTACTCCTCTGCCGAAGGCAGGTCGATGCCCTCCTGCCGCGCCAGCATGGTGAAGAACGGCACCGGCCGCAGCCGCCGCGAGATGAAGTAGGAGATCGTATTCGCCACCATCACCGGCAGGATGATGACGTAACTCGCGCTGGTCTCAAACACCATGAAGATCGAGGTCATGGGCGCGCGGAACACTCCCGAGAACAACGTCCCCATCCCCACAAGCACGTACGCGCCCAGCGGACTGGTGACCAGCGCCGAGTAGCGGTGCGCGAGACCGGCGAGTCCGCCGCCCAGCATCGCACCGGCGAACAGGGTCGGGGCGAACATACCGCCCGGCACCCCGGCGGAAAAGCAGATCAGGGTCGCCAGCAGCTTGGCTCCCGCCAGGATCAGCAGCAGGTCCCAGGGAAACCGGCCGTGCAGCGCGAAGTCGATCGCGTCGTAGCCGGCGCCCATCACCTCGGGAAGCCACAGTCCGATGAACCCGCAGAGCAGCCCGCCGCACAGCGCCTGAATCAGCCGCGTGCGCTGCGGGATCCGCTCCAACCGCGCCTGCAGGAATCCGATCGCCTGAATGAAGCCGGCGGAAAGCAGTCCCCCCGCCACCCCGATCGCGGCGTACACGAGCAGTTCGCTCGGATGCTGGAATTGGAGCGCCGGAATGCGGAACAGCGGCTCGTCGCCCAGGAACCAGCGGACCACCACGACGGCCGAGACCGCGGCCAGCACGATCGATCCCACCACCCCGGCGTTCCACGACGCCACCACTTCTTCCATCACGAACAGCACTCCGGTGATCGGCGTATTGAACGCCGCCGCGATCCCCGCCGCCGCGCCCACCGGCGCGATCATCCGCATGTTCTTGCGGCCCAGGTGGAAAATGCGCCCGAGCAGCGACGCAACGCCAGCGCCCATCTGCAAAGACGGGTCCTCGGGGCCGAGCGAGTTGCCCGAGCCGATCGCGATCGAGCACGCCAGAAACTTGCCCGGCACTGTGCTCGGGTCCACGAAGCCGTCGGAGATGTAGAGGGCGGACTTGGTCTGGTTGACGCCGCTGCCGCGCGCCGCGGGAAATACACGGGTCGCCAGGTAGGTCGCCGCCAGCGCGCCCAGCGCCGGGGAGATCAGGCGGCCGAAACGGAACCTGCCGGAAAGCGCGCCCAGGCTGTCCCAACTGATCAGGTCGATAGTAATGTGGAAGGCCACCACCAGCAGCCCTGAGAACATCCCGATCAGGATCGCCAGCAGCAGAAAGCGCTGCCCTTCGCTCAGGGTGAGGTGTTTGCCGTAGCGGAGTGGATTCATTGTTTCCCGATCTTGGTCATCACCGCGGCCAGCGCCTGGTCGGCCTCCGGAGTCCGCGCGCAGGCGTTTTGCCGCAGAGCCCACAACTCCTCCGCCAGCGTCAATGCGCCCGCGGTATCGCCTTCCCGCATCCGGCGCGGACGCGTGGCGAGGATCTTCTCCGCGGAATCGGAGAGGTCCTGCGGCACCGCCGTACACGCGTTGGCCGAGGCCAGGGTGCGGCGCAGGATCTGCCCGGCGCGCTCGTAGCGCTGGCTCATCGTCAGCCGCACCAGGGTCGGGTCGAGCGCCAGAATGTCGTCGGTCAGCGCGATCCGCTGGGCCAGCGCCGGATCGGCGGGGCCCCGGCGCGCGGACGCGCGGAAGGCGTTGCGCGCCGCCACGAAATCGCCCATCTCGAATTCGGCTTCACCCAGCCCGCGTTCGCTCGCGGCGTCCCGCGGATGCTCCGCCAGAATCCCGCGATAGGTTTCGGCGGCGTGCTGCGGAGAGTGGTGCGCCAGCAGCATCCCGCCGATCCCCCGCCGCAGCGGAAGGTCATTGTCCGGAGCCTCGCCGGCCAGCGCCAGCAACTCGGCCAGCACCTGCTTCTGCTGTCCCTGCGCGTCCAGCACCCGGATCAGTTCCATCCGCGCCGCGATCCGGCTCTGCTCCCCGTTTTCCGGCCAGTAGCCGTAGATCGCGCGGTTGTAATCCTGGATCGCCTCGCCGGAGCGCCCGGCGCGCACCGCGATCCGCGCCAGCATCTGGTTGATCGGCCCGTTGGTCGGGTCCCCCTGCTGCAATTCCAGCAGGTGGCTGCCGGCTTCATCCCACCGTCCCAGGCTCACCAGCACTTGCGACAGCGCCAGGCGGTACTTCGGATCGTCATGCTCATAAACCAGCGCCGCGCGGAAGTCCTCTTCGGCTTCCTGGTTGCGCCCGGCGCCGGCCAGCCGAATGCCTTCCAGGTATCGCGCCTCGGCGCGATTCCGCCGCGTGTGATGATACGCATTGTTGAGGATGCTGATGAACGTGAAGAGCAGGAACAGTGCCGCCGCGACCCATACGATGGCGCCGCGCCCCGTGGTCCACGGCTCCCAGTGACCGGCCCCCTGGCCGCCGCCTGCCGCCGGACCCTCAGTATCCTCCATCTCTTCCAGAATACGATGCGCGCGCCGTCCGGCGGAACACCCCTACGGCATCCGCCGTATGCGCGGCCCGCGCCTCACATCGCCGGGACGCGGTCGTCGTTCGGGTCCGCCCACCGGTCGTTCGGCAACACCGGCGCCCACCCGGGACGCAGCGGATCCTGATCGTAGGGATACCCGCCCAACTCGCGGTACAGTTCCGCGTAGCGCCGCACCTTCTCGCGATCCAGTTTCACGCCCAGCCCCGGCGCATCCGGCACGGCGATCGAGCCTCCCTTATACCGCATCAGCCCGCCTTCGATGACGTCGTCGGTCAGGTGATGATAGTGCGCGTCGGCGTCGAAGGAGAGGTTGGGGATCACGGCGCCCAGGTGCAGCATGGTCGCCAGTTGGATGCCGAGTTCGCCGGAGGAGTGTACCGCGACTCCCAACTGAAACGTCTCGCAGACGCCCGCCGCTTTCACACACGCGCGGATTCCGCCCCAGAACGTCGTATCCAGCAGGATCACGTCCACCGCCGTGTCCAGCACGTTGGCCGCGAGTTGCTCGAAGTTGACCACCACCGTGTTGGTGGCCAGCGGCACCCGCACCATCTGTCGCGTGCGGCGCATGCCGTTCAATCCGTACACCGGATCTTCCAGGTAGTCGTTGCGCAGCCCCTCGATCGCCTGTCCGAAGCGGATCGCCTGCTCGGTCGACCAAACCGCGTTCGGATCGAAGCGGATGCGGTCGTCCGGAAACGCCGCCGCGATCGCGCGGTACACCTCCAGCTCGTAATCCGGAGGAAAGACCCCGGCCTTCAGCTTATGACTGGTGAATCCGTGTTCGGCCTTCGCCGCGCGAATCTCCTCCACGATCTGCTCCGGCGTGCGCGCTTCGCCCCGCCCCGTCTGCGCGTTCGCGTAGCGGAAGAACGCGTACGTCGCAAATCCCACGCGGTCGCGCAGTTTCCCGCCCAGGATCGCGTGCACGGGCACGCCCCACTCCTGCCCGATCAGATCAAGGCAGGCAAATTCCAGCGCCGCCAGCGCCTGGGTCCGGTTGTTGTACAGGGATGCCGTCGGGTTGGCGATGCGGAACCGCATCTCTTCGATGCGCGCCGGGTCGTGTCCCCGCAGGTAGCCGTTCATCGCGCGGAATACCGCCTCCGCGGTCTCGCCGCCGCCGCCCATCTCGCCCAGCCCGATCCTCCCGTTGTCCGCCTCCACCTCGACGATGGTGCGCACGAAGCGACCCCAGTGGCAGCCGTTGGCATGGCGCAGCGGCGCGATCAGCGGCACGGTAACGGTGGTGGGACGGATATCGACGATCTTCATGGAATCCCGGTCTCCCTCTCTCTCGGACTCACCATCATACGATTCTTTTCCCGGACCGCAGCTTTAGCGCACCGCCGCCGGACGGCCCTTCCACATGCCGCCGCGCCCGCGCCAGTACGCGATCGCCGAACCCATCGTCGCCGCCAGGTAGAACACCGTGACCGCCGGCAGCAGCGGCGCCCAGAACCACGGACGCCGGTAATAGCGCACCGCCGGCAGATAGATGGCGGTCATCGCCAGCCACGCGGCGGCGCCCAGCGCGCGCGGCGCTCCGGCGGGAGCCAGCAGCGTCAGGGCGGGCGGCGCCAGGTAGGTCACCGCCAGACCCGCGACCGTGCCAGCCAGCATCCACCCCGAGTAGCCGAGTTGGGTGAACGCGGTGCGCGCGATCATGCGTCCGATCTCCGCGAACGTGCCGTAGGCGCGAATGCTCTCCGCCCCGCCGTGGAGCCCCAGCCATATCCTGCCGCCGGATTGTTTGACCGCTCGCGCCAGCGCGCAATCGTCGATCACCTCCGCGCGGATGCGCTCGATGCCGCCGATCCGCTCGAGCGCCTCCCGCCGGATCAGGATGCAGCCGCCCGCCGCGCCCGCTTCCTTGCGCGCGGAATCGGCGATCCACTTCGGCGGATACAGCAAAAAGAAAAAGAAGACGAACGCCGGGATCAGCGCCTGCTCGGCCGCCGATTCGCAGCGCAGCCGCACCATGTAGGAGACCAGATCGTAGCCTCCCGTCCGCGCCCGCGCCACCAGCCCCGCCAGCGCTTCCGGCGGGTGCACGATATCGGCGTCGGTGAGCAGCAGGTAGTCCGCCGCGCCGGCCGCGCGCACGCCCTCGGCCACCGCCCACATCTTGCCGGTCCACCCCGCGGGCAGCGGCCGCGCGGCGATCACGCGCAGCACGTCACCCGGAGCGGCAGCGCGAGCGACATCGGCCGTACCATCGCCGCTGTGATCGTCCGCCAGCACGATCGAGAGTCCGCCGGGATAGCGCTGCGCGGCCAGCGAGGCGATGGCGCGTCCAACCACCGCGGCTTCGTTGCGCGCCGGAACCACCGCCGCAACCGTGGCCGCATCGCCACCGGGCAGCACAGGCGGGGCGGCTTCCCGCATCCGCCAGAAGCCGCCCCGCGCCAGCAGAAAGTACAGCCAGATCGCCAGCGGGACCGCGGCGAGCAGCGCCATCATGGCGCGTCGGTCGTGAAATCGAACACGTCCGTGTTGGTCCGGACCACCAGATGCCCCGGCCCCAGCAGTTTGCCTTCGGTATCGAAGAAGACCACCCCGTCGCTCGACTCACCCGGCGCCAGGCGAATCTGTACCAGCGCCAGGGCGCTTGCCGCCGCCATCGCCTTCAGTCTGGTGGACCCCATCGCCAGCACCGCCTGCCGCCGCAACTCGTACCCGTTGGACGTCTTCAGCCGCGAGTTGCCGTATACCGACGCCTCGTATGCCGTGATCAGGTGTACCACGTCGGCGCCGCTGCCCTTCTCGCTCAGCATCACGACCACGTCGCGCGCCGAGGACGCCCGCATCGCCAGCCCGTCCGACCGCATCCAGGTGAAATCCTCGGGCTTGATCACGTAGGAGCCCTGCGCGCCGTTGGAGACCGCGACCTGGAGGGTGGCGAACTCGTGCAGGCGGTTCGGCATCACCGCGAACATGATGGTCACGCCCGACCGCGTCAGGGTCTGGTACTTCAAGCCGTTCGATTCGAACTCGATCACCTGTGCGCGCGCGCCGAGGCTCACCGTGAGCGCGGCGCAGCACAAGAGGAGGCAGCGGGACATTTGTCCTCATTCTACGATGGATCGCCCGCGTCCTGCCCGGCATGTTCCGGGAGGCCCGCTATTTTGCCAGCCGCAGAATCTCCGAAGCCACCCGCGTGAAGGCCAGATCCAGCGCCGTCGCATCGGCCGCGTATACATAGCGCCCCTGCCGGCCCGACGCTACCGGGTTCGGCGAAAGGCTGGGATCGTTGGCGATCCGCTTGAGCAGCACGTCATCCACATTGCCCAACCCGATGGTGAACACCACCACGTCAGGCAGGGACAGATTGGCGTGCGACGGATCGGGGTCGCCGCGCCGCACCCGCAGCGCCGCGTGGTCCGCCGCGTTCGTCGAAAAGTTTTCCACGTTCTGCCCCGACACAATATCCAGCCCCGCGCCGCTCACCGTCGTGGCGCGGTATCCCGTCGCCGTCAGCGAGTTGCCCCAGTAATCGGTCGTTGGCGCGTACTGGACATCGCTGCTCACCTGCGACTGGTTGCCGGCGAAGCGGCAATTGGCGCGGCTGGCGATGAGCGTGAGATCCGAAGCCAATGGCTGCGGCGGCGCATCCTGCAGATACAGCCCCATGGCATTCTGCGGCACCGTCCCGTTGTATCCCACGGTCAGAACTCCCAGCTTCGGCGTCCGGCTGGTACAACTGCTCGTGCCCTTGATCGGATACGCCGCGGTTACCGCGGTCGGACGGCCGTCGGTGAAGAACACCATCGCGTTCAACGCCCCCTGCTGGTTCAGCCCGACCAGTTGCTGGTACCCCTGCCACAACGCCTGCGCCGAACTCGTGGCGCCGCTGCAAACCACGTTGCTCAGGGTACCTTCCACCGAGGCCTTGAAGGTCTGCGCCGGAGCGTAGTCCACCCGCGAACTCGTCGCGAACGTAATCAGCCCCAGGTAATCCCGTCCCTCGGCAAACTTCTCGACAAAGTTCACCGCCGCCGCCTTCAGCGGCGCACACGACCCGCTGTTGGCCAGCGAACCGGAGCGGTCCATGATCACCATGATGTTCACATCCCGGCGGGTCGCGGTCGAACTGGCGTGCAGCGATACGCTCGTCAACCCGAAGACCCGCATGAAGATCAGGGGCACGTCGACCGTCGCGTTCGTCGTCACCGATCGTAAGTAGGTACTGTCGGTGGCCGCCACGCTGGCTACGCTCAGGTTCCGGGTGTTGAGATATCCACGCGGAAAATTCGCCTGGAAGAAGGTATTGGCCGTAGCCTCGGCGTTTGCGTGTTGCGTAGCGTCGTCCGAGCCGCGGCTCAAAGCCCGCGCCCCCGCCAGAACCGCCGCGTCCGCCGACGCCGATATCTGCGTCTGCACCAGGTACATCAGCCCCACGTCAATCGCCAGCCCGGTCGCCGGCACCAGGATCATCAGAGTCGAGAGCGCTCCAAAGAGCAGGATGTAGCCCCTCTGCCGCGCTTTGCCCTTCTTAGAACACCAGGCGGACATAAACACCTCGCGAGTTGGCGCCGAAAGGATTGAGATCGGGCGTCGTGAAATAGCCTTCCACCAGCCAGGCGACCTGGTCCTGCGCCAGCGAAATTACCGCGTCGAAGTTGTTGGCGATCAACGACGTCTGCACGCAATAGTCCGGCGAGTTGATGACTCCCTGGGTGCCGATGTAGCTCGGCGGAGGCGTGCCATACGTGCTGGCCCGCAACCCCGCGTTGCCGATCACAATCCGCTGTGTGAATACCGGCTGGTTCAGGTTCGGACAGTTGCTCAATCCCGCCGCCGCGCAGTCCGTCGCCGAAACCTTCGTCAGCCGCGACAGAATCAGCACCGAGTTCCCCGTCGCCCCCAGATCGAACCCGCTGGCCAGGGTCGCCGCGATGGTCTGCGTCCCCGGCAGCGTGAAGTCCGCGCCCAGCGCGTACATGTGCGCAACATCGCGCGTCACCTGCACCGCCTGGATGCCGTGCCCCAGCCGGATCCCAATGTTGGTCAGCCCCAACAGCAGCGGAACGGCGAGCGAAAAATACATCGCCGCCTCGACCATGGCGCTGCCGCACCGGCCGCGCCGCCCGCGCGTGGAACGTCTATCGTACCGGAGCCCCGGCAACGGGAGTCGCCTCCATAATATCCGCCGACGACACCGCGAACTTCATCGGCGTACTGTTGCGCAAGAGCGGCACCATCCACGTCCACGACAGGCCCGTGCACGATACCACCACAATGTTCCCCCCCACATTACTCCCCGGCCCCGTGAGCAGCGCCAGACTGGCCGCGTCGTAATACGAGACGGACACCTGTTTCATCCCGTCCCCACCCGGACTCAAGCCGTTCAACAGCCCCATCGAATACGTCTTCACCACCGTCCGGATCGAATCGTCCTGCCCCAGCCCCGCCATCGTCTGGCTGGTGACCGCGTACCGCACCCCCTGACGCACCGCAAACTGCATGGTGTTCCTTACGAAAATCGCGAACGCGATATCGATCGTCCCGAACATCAGGGCGAGCACCGGCAACAACGTGAACGCGCTTTCCACAAGCACGCTCCCGCGCCGCGTCCGATGCCGCCCGGAAAGGTTCATCTCTGCCTTCCCTATCGGATGAGCTTCGCGGAAAGAAGAGAGGGAGAAAACCTGAAAGTTAGACGAAAAGCCTCTGAAATGACGGCTGGAAACCTACTGCGCCAGCACGCCGATCTCGCCCAGCCAATCCCCCAGCCGGTCCCACCACGAGTGTGCCGCCGGCGACGCATTCTGCGTATTCGGGTTGATCCCGAATCCGTGCCCTCCGGTGGCGTAGATGTGGACCTCGGTCTGGACACCCGCCGCCTTCAGCTTCGGATACAGCCCCGCCAGCGCGCTGCTCGGTCCCCGGTCGTTGTCCGCGCATAGCAGGAATACCGGCGGCATGCCCGCCGGCACGGTGTACGCCTCCGCGCGGATGCCGGGATAAATCAGCGCGGCGAAGTCCGGACGCGAACCCGCCCGTTCCACCCCGTCCGCCGCCTCCGGCTTCCCCGCGTCGAACCGCGTCGCCGCCAGCGCTGCGACTTCCCCTCCCGCCGAAAACCCGATGATCCCGATGCGCGCAGGGTTCACACGCCACTCCGCGGCGCGCGCCCGCACCAGCCGGATGGCGCGTTGCGCGTCGGCCAGCGCGTCCCCTTCCACCGTGTACGCGCTCGACTCACCCGGCGTCAGGCGAATCTGTACCAGCGCCAGCGCGCTTGCCACCGCCATCGCCTTCAGTCTGGTGGACCCCATCGCCAGCACCGCCTGCCGCCGCAACTCGTACCCGTTGGACGTCTTCAGCCGCGAGTTGCCGTATACCGACGCCTCGTATGCCGTGATCAGGTGTACCACGTCGGCGCCGCTGCCCTTCTCGCTCAGCATCACGACCACGTCGCGCGCCGAGGACGCCCGCATCGCCAGCCCGTCCGACCGCATCCAGGTGAAATCCTCGGGCTTGATCACGTAGGAGCCCTGCGCGCCGTTGGAGACCGCGACCTGGAGGGTGGCGAACTCGTGCAGGCGGTTCGGCATCACCGCGAACATGATGGTCACGCCCGACCGCGTCAGGGTCTGGTACTTCAAGCCGTTCGATTCGAACTCGATCACCTGTGCGCGCGCGCCGAGGCTCACCGTGAGCGCGGCGCAGCACAAGAGGAGGCAGCGGGACATTTGTCCTCATTCTACGATGGATCGCCCGCGTCCTGCCCGGCATGTTCCGGGAGGCCCGCTATTTTGCCAGCCGCAGAATCTCCGAAGCCACCCGCGTGAAGGCCAGATCCAGCGCCGTCGCATCGGCCGCGTATACATAGCGCCCCTGCCGGCCCGACGCTACCGGGTTCGGCGAAAGGCTGGGATCGTTGGCGATCCGCTTGAGCAGCACGTCATCCACATTGCCCAACCCGATGGTGAACACCACCACGTCAGGCAGGGACAGATTGGCGTGCGACGGATCGGGGTCGCCGCGCCGCACCCGCAGCGCCGCGTGGTCCGCCGCGTTCGTCGAAAAGTTTTCCACGTTCTGCCCCGACACAATATCCAGCCCCGCGCCGCTCACCGTCGTGGCGCGGTATCCCGTCGCCGTCAGCGAGTTGCCCCAGTAATCGGTCGTTGGCGCGTACTGGACATCGCTGCTCACCTGCGACTGGTTGCCGGCGAAGCGGCAATTGGCGCGGCTGGCGATGAGCGTGAGATCCGAAGCCAATGGCTGCGGCGGCGCATCCTGCAGATACAGCCCCATGGCATTCTGCGGCACCGTCCCGTTGTATCCCACGGTCAGAACTCCCAGCTTCGGCGTCCGGCTGGTACAACTGCTCGTGCCCTTGATCGGATACGCCGCGGTTACCGCGGTCGGACGGCCGTCGGTGAAGAACACCATCGCGTTCAACGCCCCCTGCTGGTTCAGCCCGACCAGTTGCTGGTACCCCTGCCACAACGCCTGCGCCGAACTCGTGGCGCCGCTGCAAACCACGTTGCTCAGGGTACCTTCCACCGAGGCCTTGAAGGTCTGCGCCGGAGCGTAGTCCACCCGCGAACTCGTCGCGAACGTAATCAGCCCCAGGTAATCCCGTCCCTCGGCAAACTTCTCGACAAAGTTCACCGCCGCCGCCTTCAGCGGCGCACACGACCCGCTGTTGGCCAGCGAACCGGAGCGGTCCATGATCACCATGATGTTCACATCCCGGCGGGTCGCGGTCGAACTGGCGTGCAGCGATACGCTCGTCAACCCGAAGACCCGCATGAAGATCAGGGGCACGTCGACCGTCGCGTTCGTCGTCACCGATCGTAAGTAGGTACTGTCGGTGGCCGCCACGCTGGCTACGCTCAGGTTCCGGGTGTTGAGATATCCACGCGGAAAATTCGCCTGGAAGAAGGTATTGGCCGTAGCCTCGGCGTTTGCGTGTTGCGTAGCGTCGTCCGAGCCGCGGCTCAAAGCCCGCGCCCCCGCCAGAACCGCCGCGTCCGCCGACGCCGATATCTGCGTCTGCACCAGGTACATCAGCCCCACGTCAATCGCCAGCCCGGTCGCCGGCACCAGGATCATCAGAGTCGAGAGCGCTCCAAAGAGCAGGATGTAGCCCCTCTGCCGCGCTTTGCCCTTCTTAGAACACCAGGCGGACATAAACACCTCGCGAGTTGGCGCCGAAAGGATTGAGATCGGGCGTCGTGAAATAGCCTTCCACCAGCCAGGCGACCTGGTCCTGCGCCAGCGAAATTACCGCGTCGAAGTTGTTGGCGATCAACGACGTCTGCACGCAATAGTCCGGCGAGTTGATGACTCCCTGGGTGCCGATGTAGCTCGGCGGAGGCGTGCCATACGTGCTGGCCCGCAACCCCGCGTTGCCGATCACAATCCGCTGTGTGAATACCGGCTGGTTCAGGTTCGGACAGTTGCTCAATCCCGCCGCCGCGCAGTCCGTCGCCGAAACCTTCGTCAGCCGCGACAGAATCAGCACCGAGTTCCCCGTCGCCCCCAGATCGAACCCGCTGGCCAGGGTCGCCGCGATGGTCTGCGTCCCCGGCAGCGTGAAGTCCGCGCCCAGCGCGTACATGTGCGCAACATCGCGCGTCACCTGCACCGCCTGGATGCCGTGCCCCAGCCGGATCCCAATGTTGGTCAGCCCCAACAGCAGCGGAACGGCGAGCGAAAAATACATCGCCGCCTCGACCATGGCGCTGCCGCACCGGCCGCGCCGCCCGCGCGTGGAACGTCTATCGTACCGGAGCCCCGGCAACGGGAGTCGCCTCCATAATATCCGCCGACGACACCGCGAACTTCATCGGCGTACTGTTGCGCAAGAGCGGCACCATCCACGTCCACGACAGGCCCGTGCACGATACCACCACAATGTTCCCCCCCACATTACTCCCCGGCCCCGTGAGCAGCGCCAGACTGGCCGCGTCGTAATACGAGACGGACACCTGTTTCATCCCGTCCCCACCCGGACTCAAGCCGTTCAACAGCCCCATCGAATACGTCTTCACCACCGTCCGGATCGAATCGTCCTGCCCCAGCCCCGCCATCGTCTGGCTGGTGACCGCGTACCGCACCCCCTGACGCACCGCAAACTGCATGGTGTTCCTTACGAAAATCGCGAACGCGATATCGATCGTCCCGAACATCAGGGCGAGCACCGGCAACAACGTGAACGCGCTTTCCACAAGCACGCTCCCGCGCCGCGTCCGATGCCGCCCGGAAAGGTTCATCTCTGCCTTCCCTATCGGATGAGCTTCGCGGAAAGAAGAGAGGGAGAAAACCTGAAAGTTAGACGAAAAGCCTCTGAAATGACGGCTGGAAACCTACTGCGCCAGCACGCCGATCTCGCCCAGCCAATCCCCCAGCCGGTCCCACCACGAGTGTGCCGCCGGCGACGCATTCTGCGTATTCGGGTTGATCCCGAATCCGTGCCCTCCGGTGGCGTAGATGTGGACCTCGGTCTGGACACCCGCCGCCTTCAGCTTCGGATACAGCCCCGCCAGCGCGCTGCTCGGTCCCCGGTCGTTGTCCGCGCATAGCAGGAATACCGGCGGCATGCCCGCCGGCACGGTGTACGCCTCCGCGCGGATGCCGGGATAAATCAGCGCGGCGAAGTCCGGACGCGAACCCGCCCGTTCCACCCCGTCCGCCGCCTCCGGCTTCCCCGCGTCGAACCGCGTCGCCGCCAGCGCTGCGACTTCCCCTCCCGCCGAAAACCCGATGATCCCGATGCGCGCAGGGTTCACACGCCACTCCGCGGCGCGCGCCCGCACCAGCCGGATGGCGCGTTGCGCGTCGGCCAGCGCGTCCCCTTCCACCGTGTATGTCGAGCCGGGTTCGCGCGCCAGCCGGTACTTCAGCACGAAGCCGGCCACGCCGATCCGGTTCAGGTACCCGGCCACGTTCAGGCCTTCCTGATCGAAGTTGAGGAAGCGGTGTGCGCCGCCGGGAGCGATGATCATCGCGGCGCCGGTTGCTTTTCCCGGCTCGGGCAGAAACACCGTCAGCGAGGGGTGGTGGACCCCGGTGACCTTCAGATACCCGTGCTCCGCGTTTGGCGCCTCCACGACTTCCGGCGCCGTCTTGCCTTCACTCCCCGGAGCATCGCCCGGCCACAGAGGAACCTGCACCGGATCCGCGGCGAAACCCAGCGCCGCGAGCGTGAGCAAACATAGCGTACACCGCATCATGCCGCAGCCTATCACATCCGCGGCCCCTTCCCCCGCGAATCCCCGTTACGGCAGCGGGCACGGCCTCCTATGCCAGAGCAGCCTTACAGAACTGCACGCACTTTTTGATCTCGCTCAGCACGTCCGACCCTGCCGGCGTATCGTACTCGTACTCGATACTGGCCGGGAACCCGTAGCGGTTCTTCTGGATCGTCTGCAGCACTTCCTTGAGCGGCGTCTCCCCCTGTCCCCACGGCATGTTCGGTCCGCCGCCGCCCGGTCCCCGGTTCTCCGCCGCCGCCCCCGGTCCCTTGCGATCCTTCAGGTGCAGGCTCGCGATGCGGTCGTGATACTTCACCACCACCGGCACCGGCGACTTGCCGTTCACCCCGTAGTAGTGGCCCACGTCCAGATTCAGCGCCGTGTACGGCGATGCCCCCAGCGCCTTCTCGAAGCCGCTCTCGCCGCCCTGCCCGTGCGTATGAAACGCGATCCGCAGTTTCCGTTTCGCCGCATATTCCCCGGCCCGCTGCAGGAGGGCGTCGTCGGCCGGCAGTTCCATCGTGATGTGGTTCGCGCCCAGCGTCTCCGCCACGTTCCAGATGTAGTCGTACTCGTCGTCCCCCATACTCATCGTGGGAGGCAGCTTGAACGCGTACATGCTGACTCCGGCGTCGTTGTACATTTTGCGGAACGCCTTGTACTTGTCCATCGAAACCGAGAGCCGGAACTTCTTCATCTCCCCGGCTGCCTTCTGCATCGCCGCCTGCTGCTCCGGCGTCAGCGGCGCGCGCCCGCCGCCGGGACCGCGCCCGCGCCCCTGCATCGCTCCCGGTCCGCCCGGACCGCCCGGTCCGCGCCCCGGTCCGCCCGGCGGCGGAAACCCGAACATCCCGCGTCCGCCCGCCGGCGCTCCCGCGTAGCTCTCCGCCACGTTGCTCATCAACTCAACGGCGCTGATGCCGCAGTCCACGCAGTATTGCAGCACCTGCTCCGCGCTGCTGGGCAGCGCGCGGAAGCTGTAGGTGATGGTCCCGATCTGCACTCCGCCGAACACCGAGTCCGGTTTGGCGGCCAGCAGGCGCCCGGCAGTTCCCGCCGCGAGCGCGATCTTCCCGATATCCCGTCTGGTATAGCGCATGACGTGTCTCCTGGTTACAGCTTCACTTCCCAGCCCTTGCGGTAGAGCGGCTTGATCCAACGGGTGGCGTCCTTGTTGTTGGTGAACTCCATCTTCGCGTTGTCCCAGGTCAGCTTGCCTTCGTAGTGGGTCGCCACCGCGCCCAGCACCAGCCACTCCGTGTACGGCCCAGCCACGCTGAAGTTCGAACACGCCGGAGTCCCGCCCTTGCAGGCCCGCACCCAGTCCTTCAGGTGGACCGAATGAATGCGAAAGCCTTCCGCCTGATTCGCGCCCGGCGAACGCGTCAGCGTGGCCGCCGGCAGCTTGTACTCCGCCCACCGCGATCCCGGCAGCAGTCCCACGTCGCCGGTCTGCCCCGATGTCCCCAGGTACCCCTTAGTCCCACTCATGATGCAGTTGTAGCCGGTACCCTGCGCGCCCGGACCGCGTCCGCCGAACGCTCCCGGAGGACCTCCCGGTCCGCCGCGCCCTCCCGGCCCACCCGGACCACGCCCGCCGCCCAGCGGAGCCACCTGCGGACCCTTGCCGGCGATCTTGCGCGCCTCCTCGGCCGTCATTCCCGGCGGCACCCACCCGCCGTCCTGCACGCAGTCCTCCCAGTACAGCGTCAGCGGCGGCATGTTCCCGCGCGCGCCAAACTCGTACTTCACCCCGTTCTTCACCGGATAGGTGAACGGGCTCAGGCCTTCCGCCTTGATCCGCTCCACGCTCACCAGGTACTCCGGCCGCAGATTCAGCGCCCAATACGCCGCGCCCATGATGTGGACGCCCCAATCGCCGAACAGCCCGCTGCCGAAATCGTGGAAGCCGCGCCAGTTGAAGGGCAGGTAGAAGCCGAAGGATTGTCCTCCGAAACCGCGGCCGCCGCGTCCCGCGCCCGGCCCGTTCGGCGCGCCGCCCGGCGCGTCCGCGCGTCCGCCCGCCGGCAGCATTGGTCCACGCCCCTGCCCTTTGCCCGACGCCACATAGGCGCGATACTCCTCGTCTCCCGCGGTATACGGACGCGCCGCCGCCGTCCCCAGCCACAGGTCCCAGTCCAGCGTGTCCGGCACCGGTGTCGGCGCCGGAATCTTCTGCATCCCCTGCGGCCATCCCGGACTGCCGTGCCAGGCGTGAACCTCGGTCACGTCCCCAACCTCGCCCGACCAGATGATCTCGCACGTCACCCGGATCGCCTCCGTCGAGTACCCCTGGTTGCCCATCTGGGTCGCGACCTTATATTTCTCCGCCGCCTGTTGCAGCAGACGCGCTTCCCACACCGTCCGGGTCAGCGGCTTCTCCACGTACACGTGCTTGCCCATCTGCATCGCGTGCAGCGCGCAGTAGAGGTGCATGTGGTCCGGCACCCCGACCGTCACCGCGTCGATATCCTTATGTTTATCCAGCATCGACCGGAAGTCGCGGTACTTCTCCGCCTTGGGCCACTTCTCGAACGCCGGCACGCCGCGCGCAAAATCCACATCCGCGATCGCGATGACGTTCTCCACGCCCGCGTCCGCGTCCGTGATGTCGTTGAACGCCTGCCCGCCCCCGCCGATCGCCGCCAGGTTCAGCTTCTCGTTGGGCGACTTGTACCCGAGGCGTTTCAGGGATTGGGCGCTGCTGAAGCCGCCCGGCGGGACCGCCCCCGCCAGAAGCGTCCCGAAAAAGAAGTACCGTCTGCTGATTCCTTGCGGCATGGATTTCCCTTCCTTTCCTTTGCCGGTTACACCTCTCCCGCCAACGCGGGTTCCGCCAGAAATCCGGTCTGCCCGGAATCGGCGCCCATCGCGCGCCGCAGCCTCGCCCGCGCCCGGAATAGCCGGAGTTTCACCGCCCCGGTCGTGATGCCGAGCGCCCCGGCGAGTTCCTGCATGCTCAGCCCCTCTACCTCCCGCATCAGGAGCAGGACCCGGTCGGAGGCGGACAGTTGCTCGAGCAGCCCGTCCACGAGTTCGACCGTCCTCGCCCGCCCCTGCTCCTCGCGGAGCGCCTGCCGGCTGGTCCAGTCCTCCCGCTCCTCCGTCAAATCCGACATCCGCACCTCGCGTCTGCGGCGCGGACGCTTGCGCAGGTAGTCATAGGTCGCGTTCATCGTGAGCCGGTAGAGCCACAGGTCGAACGCTTCGGAGGTTTGCAGCCGCCCGATCGAAAGGTACATCCGCAGGAACACGTCCTGCGCCACGTCCTCCACATCTTCCGGCCGCGCGATCACCCGGCTGACCGTGCTCATCACCCGCCGCCGGCAGCTCAACACCAGTTCCTCGAACGCCGCCCGGTCCCCCTCCTGTACGGAGCGGATCAGGCCCAGACGTATCCCGCTTGCGGTAGCCGGCATGTGGATCAGGCTTGAGTCTACCCACATCCCCGTGGCGGCGTAAGACTCTGACGGCGTGTCCGTACCGTCCCGGACGGTCCGCGACGTCACCCGAATAAACGACTTACGGCTTCAAAAGGTCTACCAGAAATGCGCGGCCAGCACATTGGGTGGTCCCGAACTGCCGCGGATCACATCCGTCGAGATCACCACCTGCAGGTTCTTCTTCTCCCAATCCGCGGGGGCGAAGCCCTCCAGTTTCCTGAGGTGTTCCGGATGCGTGACAAATTCCCCCGCCGCCAGCGTGCCCCAACTCCCAATCCCGGCGACGATCACCGCCACCTGCTCGGTCCGCGGGTCCCGCACCCGCGACACGATCGCGTAATCCCGGTTGAACTGATCCAGCGGCGTCGTGAACCGGACCGTCCAATCGTTCTTCGCGGGATTCTGCCGGTCCACCACCCGCGCCCCGCCCTCCAGCGGTTCGAACCCGAACCGCAGGCTGCTGGTCAGCCGCAGCGTCCATTCGTTATTCATCCCGCCGATCAGAATGAACGGTCCCGATTGCAAGTCCCGGAACGAAGTGGTACTCGCCCGGTTCAGCATGCGGTACGGCTTGGCGTGCGCCGACAGCATCCCCGAAAGACCCGCCAGCGCCAAAGCGTCGGACGTATGCATGCGCCGCGAGGGCTGGCGCTCGAATTCGCCGATCGTGACCGCCGCGCCCTGCGCCTGCCCGCCGGGCGCAATTCCTCCGCCGCCCACGCACAGCAGCGCCGGATTCCCGCTGGCGAAGAACGGATTCCAAAACCGGTCGAACGCGCTCGCCGGGTTCAGCGCCCGCACCCCCGCCGCCAGCGCTACCGCCCCAACCACGACCCCAACCACCAGAATCGCCCGTCCGCGCCACGGGGATGCTTCCGCCCGCGGCGCCACCGCCACCGGAGCACCGTCCCCGCCCGCCCGGAACTGCGGCACGTACGAGCCCGGCAGCAGGTCGATCCGGATCTCGCCTTCCTTGCCCGCTTCCACGTAATACTGCGCCAGCCGCCGCCGCACTTCGCCGGCGACGCTGCGCACCACGTGGTCCGAGTTGGTATCGTAATCCGCCACCCGGCCGAAAACGTCCACCCCGATGTTGCGTTCCTTGAGTTCGTCCGCCCGGTTCTCCAGCGCCCGTTCCACGACGTGCCGCAAGAGGCTCGAATTGCGTTTGCTGTTGCGAAAAACGGGGCTCGCCAGAATTCGTTCGAGTTCGTCGCGCACCGCCTGGCACTCGATCTCGCCCGCACCCGGAGCGCCTCCGTTTCCCGGCCGTTCCGTCCGCGTCAGCACAGACTCCGTCAGTCGTGGACTCGCCATCGTGGCCCCCTTTGGATACGCCGGATTATATCACTCCTCCGAAGTCCCCTCTCCCTTTCTGAAGACCCGCGCGCGGACTCGTGATAGACTTTGTTGTTTCCAAAGCTGAGGTGCCCCGTTGACACTTGCCCCGATTGACTACGTCATCCTCGCCCTGTACTTCGCCTTCGTGCTAGGCATCGGCTGGAGGCTCCGCAAAAAGATCTCCACCAGCGGCGACTTCCTGCTCAGCAGCCACGGCGTCCCCGTCTGGATCACCAGCCTGGCTTTCATCGCGGCCAACCTCGGCGCACAGGAACTCATCGGTATGTCCGCCTCCGGCGCCAAGTACGGCATCATGACCTGCCACTTCTACTGGATCGGCGCCATCCCGGCCATCATCTTTATGGGCCTCTTCATGATGCCCTTCTACTACGGCAGCAAGGCCCGCTCCGTCCCCGAATACCTGAAGATGCGCTTCGACGAAAAGACCCGCGCCTACAACGCGGTCAGCTTCGCCGTCATGACCGTCTTCTCCTCCGGCATCTCCATGTATGCCCTGGGCCTGCTCCTCAACCTGGTCCTCGGCTGGAGTTTCCACGTCTCCGTCCTGGCATCGGCCGCCATCGTCCTGGTCTACACCTTCCTCGGCGGACTCACCAGCGCCATCTATAACGAGGTCCTGCAATTCCTCCTGATCGTCGCCGGCTTCGCCCCTCTGGCGATTCTCTCCGTCCTCAAGGCCGGCGGCTGGAGCGGCATCTCCGCCCGTCTCGCGCCCAAGATGGTCCACGCCTGGCAGTACATGGGCCACTCCGCCGATAACCCCATGGGCGTCGAGGTGTTCGGCATGGTCGCCGGTCTCGGCTTCGTGCTCTCGTTCGGCTACTGGTGCACCAACTTCCTCGTGGTCCAGCGCGCCATGGCCGCGCGCTCCATGTCCGCCGCCCGCCAGACTCCGCTGGTCGGCACCTTCCCCAAAATGTTCGTCCCCTTCATCGTGATCCTGCCCGGCGTCGCCGCCGTGGCCCTGGCTCAGATGGGCGCGGGATACGCCCTCCCCATGAAACACGGCGGCTACGACTACGACCAGGTGATCACCACCCTGATGGCCAAGTTCTACCCGGCGGGCATGCTCGGTGTCGGCCTTACCGGTCTGATGGCGTCGTTCATGTCCGGGATGGCCGGCAACGTCACCGCCTTCAACACCGTCTTCACCTACGACATCTATCAGGCCTACATCCGCAAGGGAAAACCCGACCACCACTACCTGCAGGTCGGCCGCGCCACCACCGTGGTTGGCGTCCTCCTCTCCATCGGCGCCGCCTACCTCGCGCAGCAGTACAACAACATCATGGACCTGCTGCAACTGGTCTTCTCCTTCGTCAACGCGCCGCTGTTCGCCACCTTCGTGCTCGGCATGTTCTGGAAGCGCTCCACCGGGCACGGCGCGTTCACCGGCCTGATCGCCGGCACCGTCGCCGCGTTCGGTACGTGGGGCCTCACGGTCTCCGAAGGTAAAGGCGGCGTCCTCGGCAACCTGCACGAGTTCCCGTCCGTGATGGCGCAGAATTTCTGGATCGCCATCATGGCCTTCACCTGCTGCCTGCTGGTGACCATCCTGGTGAGCCTCGCCACCCAACCCCGCCAGGAAAAGGAACTGGAGGGCCTCGTCTACGGCCTCACCAAAATCCCCCACGACGCCTCCGCCCGCTGGTTCGAGCGCCCCGCTCCTCTGGCCATTCTCGCCGGCGCAGCCGTCGTCATTCTGAATATCTGGTTCTTCTAATATGCTCGACTTGAGAGTGCCTTCGGGCTGGTTCTTCACAATCCTCGGCGTGATTCTGCTCGCGCTGGGGATCTTCGCGCCGGACACGCGCGCCGCTCTGACCGACGCCAACGTCAACCTCTATAGCGGCATCGGCATGTTGGCCTTCGGACTCTTCCTGCTCGCCATGGCCTGGCGCGGCCGCAAAACATCATGATCGGCTCCTTCCGTCAGCACTACGGAAGCGCGGACGGCGTCCGCGTCTTCCGCGCGCCCGGCCGCACCAACCTGATCGGCGAGCACACCGACTACAACCTCGGCTTCGTCCTCCCCGTGGCGCT
Organism: Candidatus Solibacter sp.; assembly: GCA_037442245.1. Taxonomy (GTDB): domain Bacteria; phylum Acidobacteriota; class Terriglobia; order Bryobacterales; family Bryobacteraceae; genus Solibacter. The sequence continues at coordinate 20,845 of JBBIQR010000043.1, forward strand.
CCAACTCGCCACCTACGTCGCCATCGCGCCCGCTCCCGGCGGCAAGCTCCGCATCACCAGCGAGCAGCGCGGCGAAACCAGCGAGTTCGATACCGCCGCCCTCGCCTCCCTCTCCCCCGCCCGCGCCTGGACCGATTACCCGATCGGCGTCGCCCGCGAACTCGCCGCCCTCGGATTCCCCCTCTCCGGAGCCAACCTGCTCATCCGCAGCACCGTGCCCGAAGGCTCCGGACTCAGTTCCTCGGCCGCGCTCGAAGTCTCTACCGCGCTCGCCCTCCTCGGCGGACGCGCCCTCGATCCCCTCGAACTCGCCAAACTCTGCCAGCGCGCCGAACGCAATTTCGTCGGCATGCCCTGCGGCATCATGGATCAGTACATCTCGGTCTTCGGACGCCGCCACACCGCGGTCGAGATCGATTGCCGCAGCCTTGCCCACCGCACCGTCGCGTTGCCCGATGACGTCACCTTCATCGCGGTCAACACCATGGTCAAGCACGAACTCTCCGGTTCCGCCTACCGCGACCGCGTCGCCGAGTGCGCCGCCGCCTGCCGCGCGCTCGATGTCGAGAGCCTGCGCGACGCCACTCCCGCGCAGGTCGAAGCCGCCGCCGCGAAGATGGACCCCGTGGTCCTGCGCCGCGCCCGCCACGTCGTCACCGAGGATGCGCGCGTCAACCGCTTCGTCGACGCCAGCGCCCGCGGCGATCTCGCCGCCATGGGACGCCTCATGGTCGAATCCCACCGCAGCCTCCAGCACGATTACGAAGTGAGTTGCGCCGAACTCGATTTCCTGGTCGATCGCGCCCTGCAAGTCGATGGCGTCTTCGGCTCCCGCATGACCGGCGGCGGCTTCGGCGGCTGCACCGTCACCATGCTCGGTCCCGCCGCCGCGCCGCGCTTCCGCGAAGCGATCGCGCGCGCCTACGAAACCGAGTTCCACCTCGCGCCCGCCATGTACGAGTGCGTCCCCTCCCAGGGCGCCGCGGAAGTCGAATCCCTTGAGACGATCCCGGCCCTGCCGTCACTCTAGTTTCAAATCACTGAGAGAATGTCCTCCGGTAGCGCCGGCAATCTCCTGTTGCTGGCGCTTCGGCGGTCACTCCGCGTAATTCTGCACGTACACGTCGCGCGGCATCCCCGCCCCTCGCGCGCGGTGTTGCAGCCGCACCGCGTCTTCCCGCGTCATCCTTCCGCCTAACGCAACCAGGTAATATCCCCGGCGCTCTCCGGGAACAAACACCACCGCGTGCAGATCCGGCCACCGCTGGTTCACCTGCTTCGCCTTCCGCGCCGCCATATCGTAGGAGCCGTATGTGTACGCAATCACCCGCCACATCGCGCGTGGCGCCCCGGCGCTGGTGCGGACCGGCTCTACCAGCGGCGGCGCTGGCGTTGCCTTGGCATCCCGCGCCGCCGAATCCACGCGTGCCGGAGCCGCCGCGGGTGCCGCTTGCGGCGCCGTCGCCGGCGCCGTCTTGTGCCGCAGGTTCAACCCCAGAATCGCCAGCAGCAAAATCCCCACCGCCAGGAAGATCCATTTCGGAAATCCTACCGGCGCGGACGGCTCGATCGTAGTCCGGCGCACATGCGGCGCCGGCAGCGCCGGACGTTCTTCCACCTCGGCCTCGATCGGCGGCGCCGGCGGCGGCAACGGCAGCGGCGCCTCGAGGAATCGCGCCATCTCCGCCAGCGTCCACCGGCTGCGCGCATCCGCATCCGTCGCGTGCCGCGCCAGCGCCGCCAGCAATTCGCCCGGACGCTCCGGCGCGCGCAAACATCGGATCAGTTCGCCTACCTGCCGCACATCCTCGGCGTACGCCTCCATCCCATCCGGCTCCCGCGGCGAATCCGTGATCAGCTTCACACTCTCGCCGCAAGCCACAATGTGCGCCGCGTCGATGGCGCCGTGTACCAACCCCTGCCCGTGCAGATACCGCAGCGCGTCGAGCACCGCTTCCACCACGCCGCGCGCCTCTTCCTCGGTCAGCGGTGCGCGCTCCAGCGCGGCAGTCAGCCGGTCCTCGGGATACTCATATGCGGCATACACATACCGGTTCCCGTCGGTTTCCAGCCTGCCCACGCCGCGCAGTTCCAGCACGTGCTCGTGGCGCAGATGGCGCGCCCTCTGCCACGTGCTCCACTGCCGCTCCGCCTGCGCGGCGTCCTCCGGCATCAGCTTCAACAGCGCGCGCCCGCCGTCCGCGCCGCGCGCCGTAAAGTAACCTGCCGCACGATCGCCCCCGACCCAATGCTCCAGCGAGTACTCGTTTGAGATCGCCGTCTCTTCCCCAAACCCGATAGCTTCAGACATAGTTCATTTCCTGCACAATTCCCGTCGCGACTTATGGCGCTTTCTACTCAATCTTAATCCCACCTTCGCGCCCGAGTTAGGTAAAAGTTACCCGCGCCGCGCGCGCCGCCCCCTCCATCTCTACGCACTTGCGGGTTGGCCCTGAGAGTGCTGCGAGTTTGCTTCCAAACTCCCGCGGCACCGATTTTCACAGGAGAACCCACGTGTGGAATAAACAAAAAGACGAACCCATGGCACGGCC
>JBBIQR010000044.1:0-19356 GCA_037442245.1 Candidatus Solibacter sp.
GCATCGAGGCTGGAGAGGAGGAACGCGTTGATGTTGGTGATCACGTTGCGCTGCGTGGAGGTGAGACGGCGCCGGCGCAACTGATCCAGAATCTGCTCGACGTCGCGGCGCCGCGCTTGCGCCTGTTCCTGGAGCCGGTGCGCTTCGGCGGGAGGAACGATCTCCTGAATCTGCGGCTGCGCGGGTTCGGCGGCGGGAGGCAGCGCCGCCGGCTGGGCGGGCGGAGGCTCGACGCGCGGCTGGGGACGCGGACGCGACGGCGGACGCTGCACCGGCGCGGGCGCCGTGGCTTCCACCGGAGGCGGTGTTTCGGGCGATAATGCCGCCGGGTCCACCGCCTGCGGACGCGGCAGTTCCACTTGCGTCTGAGGAATCGAAAGCGGCTGGGGCGGAGACGCGAGCGCCGGCGCGGCAGACGGGTTCACCGCCGCGGGCGTCGCAGCCGCGGTCTTCGCGTTCTTGCCGGAAAGGACGCATCCGGCGCTCATCAGAGCGAGCCCCCCGGCAATGCAGGCTGGCGCGATCTTCATTGGTTCCTACACCGCAATTGGCAGGCGGATGAGGAAGGTGGTGCCTTTCCCCGGTTCGCTGGTGAAGTCGATTGTACCATCGTGCAATTGGACGATCCGGAACGTCATGGCGAGGCCGATTCCGCTGCCGCCCTGTTTGGTTGTGAAGTAGAGGCGGAAGATTTTCTCGCGGAGTTCCGGCGGGATACCGCGCCCGGTGTCGGCGACGCGGATCTCCGCCATCTCGCCGCCCACTCCGGCGCCGATGGTCAGGGCGCCGCCGGTGGGCATAGCTTCAATCGCGTTCACCACGATGTTCAGCAGCGCCTGTTTGAGCAGGTCGCGGTCCACCCGCACCTCCACGCCGCTAGTCTCGTGGCGCACCTCCACCCGGATGTTGGCTGCCGCTGCCTGCGGGCGCGCCAAATCGGCGATTTCACCCACGAAGCCGCCCAGCGGCACCGCGGTCAGGTTCAATTCCACGGGACGCGTGAAATCCAGGAACGTGCGCACCACGCGGTCGAGCCGCAGGATTTCGCTGGAGATGATCTGCATCTGCTGTCCCACGTCGGTATCGCCCTTGGCCAGCTTGGCTTTGGCCACTTCGACGTGCAGCAGGATCGCGTTCAAGGGATTCTTCACCTCGTGCGCGACTCCGCTGGTCACCTTGCTGATGGCCGCCAGGCGGTCGGCGGTCTGTAATTCGCGGCCGAGTTTGCGCTGCGCTTCGGGATCGCGCAGCCGCACCAGAAATCCGCTGGCCGCCGGCGATCCGCCGGGCAGGCTCTCCACGATGTCCACGCTGAGCAGCACCACGGCCGGGGCGCCGCTGCCGGCGGCGAACCACGGAATCCGGCGGTTGCGCAGCGGATGCCCGGTTTCCGACGCCTCCGCCACCAGCATCCCCACCGGCGTGTCCGGCGGGAAGACGTCGCCGACCGGTTCGCCGTGCAGCGCGGCGCGGTCGCGCCCGAGGAAGCGGTTTACCGAACCGGACGCGGAGACCAGGCGCCGCTCGCGGTTGAACAGCAGTACGGCGTCTTCCAGGTCCAGCAACAGGCGGTCGATGTTGCCGCGCAGATCGGAGACCTCGAACTGCGCGCCGCGCAACCGCTGGCCCAGTAGACTTACTTTGGAGGCGATGATCGAGAGCTCGTCGCTGGCCGGTTTCCCTGGGATTTCCTTTGCGATCTCCGGATCGAACTCGCCGCGCGCGACCAGGTCGAGCATGCGCCCGATACGTCCCAGTTTGCGGAACGCGACCGCGCTGAAGAGCACCGTCAGCAGTACGGCGCCGCCGACGGAGAAGATCGCGATGCGCACGTTCTGCGCCAGCGAGGGACCCAGATCGTTGCGCAGAAACGTAGGGTCGATGATCAGCCGCAGCTTGAAGTACACCACGCCGCCGGAGCCCAGGTCTTCGTCGAGCTGAAAGTAAACCGTGTCGCGGTTGGTCAGCACGCGCAGTTTTTCCCACAAGCCGGCGCGCGCCACGAAGCGGGCGAAATCGGGATTGGCATGTGCCCGCGATCCGATGTGCGCGGCCACGGTGCTGGCCAGGACGTCCTCCGGCGGCGGTTCGGAGATCACCGCGATCTCCGAAATGGTTTTGCTCTGCCCGATCAGTTTAAGCCAGGTGTCGGTAAGCGAGGGATCGCGCAGCGCCTCATCGAGCGAAGGCGGCCGCGGGCGGTTCAAGGTATCCTTCACCGCCTCGGTGGCGCTGAGCTTGATTAGTTCGGCGCGCTCCAGCGTGGAGGCGAACTGAAACTGCGCCAGGCTGCCCAGGTCCACCGCCGAAATCAGCATGACGATGAGGGTCGCCAGCAGCACGCTGCCCATCGTCAGCTTGGCCTTGAGGGACATCGGTCAGGAGATCGCCAACAGCAGTTTGCCGGTGGTGCCGCGGCTTTCCAGGTCGCGCTGCGCCTGCGCGGCGTCCGCCAGCGGATAGACGCGTTCCACCCGCAGTTTGAGTTTGCCCTCGTCGATCCACCGGAGCACGTCGCTGGAGCGCCACAACAACTCTTCCCTGGTGAGCAGGTAGTTGGGCAGGCTGGGCCGGCTGACGAAGAGCGAGCCTTTTGTGTTGAGGATCGTGAGATCGACCGGCGGCACGCTGCCCGAGGATTGGCCGAACAGAGCCATCAGGCCGCGCGGCCGCAGGCAATTCAGGCTTTTTTCGAACGTGGTGCGGCCCACCGAATCGTAGACCACGTCCACACCTCTGCCGCCGGTGAGGCGGCGCACTTCGGCATCGAACTCGACCTGCGTGTAGAGGATGGCTTCGTCCACGCCGTTTTGGCGCGCGATTGCCGCTTTTTCCGGGGTGGAGACCGTGCCCAACACGCGCGCGCCGAGCATTTTCGCTATCTGCGCGACCAGCCCGCCGGTGCCGCCCGCGGCGGCGTGGATCAGGCAGGTGTCGCCCGCCTTGAGCGCATAGGTGGAGTGGGTCAGGTAGTGCGCGGTCATACCCTGCAGCATGGCCGCGGCGGCGGAAGGGAAATCCACGTGGGAAGGGACCGGGACCAGTTGTGCCGCCGGGACCAGGGTGTACTCGGCGTAGGAACCGCGCGGCATGGCCCACGCCACGCGGTCGCCCGGCGCCACTTCGGTGACCTCCGCACCCACCGCTTCGACGGTGCCGGCGCCTTCGCAGCCGATGGCGACCGGCACGTCCGACTTGTACAGGCCGGTACGGAAGTAGATATCGATAAAGTTGACGCCGCTGACCGCGACGCGCACCAGCGCCTGCCTGGGACCAGGTTTCGGCGCCGGAACTTCCACCAACTGCAACTGCTCCGGACCACCGGGAGTGTGAACCTGTATGGCTTTCATCGTTGGATTCAACCTCGGCGCAGCGCCCGGCGGGCGTGTGCGGTCGTTGCATAGAGTAGCAGATACACGAGCGCGAACGGGAAGGAAACGACCCGCACCAGGGTGCGTACGGCGCCGGCGCCGCCCAATCCCGAGCGATACAGCACAAAACGCCAGAGGGTGGCGAAGTGCATGCGGTCGAGCCAGAAGTAATCCCCGTTTTCGTTGATGACGAACACTTTGGCGGGCAGCCGCAGCGCCAGGGCCCACTTCCACTTGGCCATCACGACCTCGCCCGAGCAAACGATCCCCACGGTGGAATAGCGGTTGCGTTTGAGCTCGGAGTAGAGCCGGGCGCGGCCCGCCCGTCCGCGGTAATCGCCGACCCGGTAGACGCGCGTATTGTGCGCTTCGAAGCCCTTCGGCAGCGAGGCGTAGCAGGTCACGAGGTCAATGAATCGGCTCTCGCCCCAGGTTTGCCGCAGCCCGCCGATCAAGCCTTCGAGGATCCCGCGCGACCCGCTCTCCACCAGCAGGATCGAGGTGGTTTTGGGGTGGCGTCCGGTAAGGAAGTAGCGCACTGCTTTCACTATACGGGAGAAACCGTTAGGATGAATAAAAAGGGATCTGTCAGGCATGAAAAAAATCTTTCACTTCGAGGCTCCGCGCGAGACCTACATCTGCGACGCGGCCATCGTCTGGTGTTTCGATAACCGCTTCGAACTGGGCTTCCGCAAGTTCCTGCGAAAGGTCGGCGTAGTGTACTCGGACCCCATCAAAATCGCCGGCGGGGCCAAGAGCCTGGCTTCGCCCAAGAACGAAACGGACCGCGAGTTCGTCCTGGATCAGTTGCGGACTTCGATCCGGCTCCACGGCACGCGGCGGGTCATCCTGATGCTGCACTCCGATTGCGGCGCCTACGGCGGGCTGGACGCCTTTGGCGGCGATGTGGGACGCGAGCGCGTGCATCTCCGCGACGAACTGCATCTCGCCGCGGACGTGGTCACCCGCGCCATCCCGGAACTTGCGGTCGAGACCTACTACGTGGATTTCGAGGGCGTCTGGACGCTCAAGGACGCGGCCGACCAGGTGATCGCGGTGATAGCCTGAAAGTTGCTGGAAAAACTGCTCACCGAACAGGCCAACCCGGCGTCCGCCGGAATTGATACGCAGCCCACCGAAGCCGCGCTCCGGATCATCAACGGCGAGGATTGCAAAGTGGCCGAGGCCGTGGAAAAGGAGATCCCGGCCATCGCGCGCGCGGTGGACGCGATCGTGGCCGCGCTCGCAAAAGGCGGCCGCCTGTTCTACATCGGCGCGGGCACCAGCGGACGGCTTGGCGTACTGGACGCCAGCGAAATCCCGCCCACTTTCAGTGCCCCGGCGGAGATGGTGCAGGGCATCATGGCGGGTGGAGAAGCTGCTCTCAGCCGCGCTACCGAAGCCACCGAGGACGATCCCGCGGTGGGGGCGCGCGACCTGGCGGCGCGCGGATTCGCGGCGGGCGATGTATTGATCGGGCTTGCCGCCAGCGGACGCACTCCGTACGTGCTCGGCGCCATCGGCGAAGCGAAGCGGCTCGGCGCCGTGACCATCGGAATCTGTTGCACGCCCGATGCCGAACTCTCCCGCTCGGTGGATATTGCGATTGCGCCGCTGGTGGGCCCGGAGATCATCGCGGGTTCGACGCGCATGAAGGCCGGTACGGCGCAAAAGCTGGTGCTCAACATGATCTCCACGACCACCTTCATCCGGCTGGGCTACGTCTACGGCAACCTGATGGTCAACGTGCAGCCGAAGAATCATAAGCTGGTGGAGCGCGCCCGCCGCATCATCGCGCAGGCCGCGGCGGTGCCCTACGAACGGGCCGCGGAGTTGCTGGAGGCTTCGGGAAGGAGCGTCCGGGTGGCGATTGTGATGGCGCGCGCCGGGGTGGACCGCGCCGAAGCCGAAGGCCGTCTCGCGCGGGTTGGCGGACGGATTGCACCAGCCATCGCGAGCCGGTAACGGCTCGGGAGTAAAACCGATTTTATGGATAAATTCGTGATTGCCGGAGGCCACGCCCTCCAGGGAGAAATCGCTACCAGCGGGTCGAAGAACTCGGCTCTGCCGGCGCTCGCCGCCGCCCTGCTCACGGAGGAACCGGTCGTATTGCACCGCGTGCCGCGCGTGCGCGATATCCGCACCATGGAGCGCCTGCTGGTGGATATCGGCGCGTCGGTCGAGGTGGAGAGCGGCAGCGTCCGGCTGCACACGGAGCGCATCGTCAGTCCCGAGGCGCCCTACGAACTGGTGAAGACCATGCGCGCTTCCAGCCTGGTGCTGGGTCCGCTGGTGGCCCGCTGCGGCCGCGCCCGCGTGTCCCTCCCGGGCGGCTGCGCCATCGGCGCGCGCCCCATCAATCTGCACATTTTCGGGCTCGAACAGCTCGGGGCGCGCATTCATCAATCGCACGGATATATCGAAGCGGTGGCGGAAGAAGGACTGCGCGGCGCCTCGGTTCATTTCGACCGGATCACGGTCACCGGCACCGAGGACCTGATGATGGCGGCGGTCCTCGCCAAGGGCGAGACCGTGCTGCGCAACGCGGCGCGTGAGCCCGAGGTGGTGGACCTGGCGGAGTTGCTGGTCAAGATGGGGGCGAAGATCGAGGGAGCCGGGAGCTCGACGATTCGCGTGCAGGGGGTGGAGCGGCTGGGCGGCGTGGAACATACGATCATTCCGGACCGCATCGAGGCGGGCACGTTCCTGGTGGCGGGAGCCATTACGGGGGGCGACCTAGTGGTGACCCGATGCAACCCGGAGCACGTGAGCGCGCTCGTGTCCAAGCTGCAACAGGCCGGGGTGGAGGTGACACAGCCGGACGCGGACACGCTGCGGGTGCGGGGGCGCGGCGGGATGCGCAGCGTGGATATCACGACCGAAGAGTACCCGGGGTTCGCCACCGACCTTCAGGCGCAGTACATGGCGCTGATGACGCAGGCGGAGGGCATTGCCCTCATTGTCGAAACGATTTTCGAGAACCGCTTCATGCACGCCTCCGAAATGGTGCGGATGGGGGCCAATATCCGGATCGACGGCAAGCAGGCGATCGTTGCGGGACCGCGGCGCCTGACCGGCGCCGGGGTCATCGCGAGCGACCTGCGCGCCAGCGCGTCGCTGGTGCTGGCGGCGCTGGTTGCCAAGGGCGAAACGGTGATCGACCGCGTCTACCATATCGATCGCGGATACGAGAAGATCGAGGCGAAACTCGCCGGGGCCGGCGCCAAAATCCGCCGCGTGGAGTAGCGCCCGCTGTGCGAAAATGCCGCGAGGAGCGCTTTTCATGGTGCACAGCCCCGGATTTCTCAAACTGGTCGATGAAGCCAAGGCACGCATTCGCCAGATCGATATAGAAGGCTACAAGACGATGCGCGCCGCAAGCGAGGCGCACATCCTGGTGGATACGCGGGAGGAGAGCGAGTGGCATGCAGGCCACGCCGCCGGTGCGATCCACCTGAGCAAGGGCGTTATCGAACGCGACATCGAGCACAAATTTCCGGAGAAGGACGTGACGCTGGTTCTCTACTGCGGCGGCGGATACCGGTCGGCGCTGGCTGCCGACAACCTGCGGCAGATGGGCTACACCAACGCCATCTCGCTCGACGGCGGCTGGCGGGCGCTCAAGGATTCCGGCCTGCCGCTCGAGTAGCGCCCGCCGCTTCCTGGCCGATGGGCATATAATCTAGGTGACCGTGCACTCGGGTCACTCCTCGATAAGGATCTCCTCTCCATGTCGACTCTAGAGGTATCCCCGGCCTCGTCCGGGCCGGGCCAGGCTGGCCAATTCCTCGTTAACGATTTCAGCATCCAGGTCGCAACAGTAAACGGAAGCGGTAGTCAGACCGCCAACACCGTTCTGATGCGGGCCATATTCCAGATGGGCATCCCGGTGAGTGGGAAGAACATGTTTCCCTCGAACATTGCGGGATTGCCCACGTGGTTCACGATCCGCGCGAGCAAGTACGGCTATATCGGCCGCCGCAAGGAGATCGATTTCCTGGTGGCGATGAACCCCGAAACCGCGCGCGAGGATGTGATGAAGCTGGATAGCGGCGCCGCGGTAGTCTACGACGAGCCGCTCAAGCTGAGCGAACTGCGCGGCGACCTCCACTTCTATCCGGTGCCCTTCGACAAACTGGTGGCGCCGGTGTGCCCCGAACCGAAGCTGCGCAAACTGGTGCGCAACATGATCTACGACGGGGTCGTGGCGAACCTGCTCTCGATCGAGATGCCGGAAATCCGCAAGGCGCTGGTCAAGCAATTCGGCCCGAAGAAGGCCAAGGCGGCGGATCTCAACTGGGGCGCCTGCCAGGCGGGGTTCGATTACGCCTCCAGGACCTTTACCAAGTCCGATCCCTGCCGGGTGGAGCGGATGAACCTCACCGGCGGGAAGATCATCATCGACGGGAACGCGGCATGTGCGCTGGGGGCCATGTTCGCTGGGTGCACGGTGGTCACCTGGTACCCGATCACGCCCTCGAGTTCGCTGGTGGAAACGATGATCGGCTACATGCGCCGCTTCCGTCACGACCCCGAAACCGGCAAGGCGAATTACGCCATCGTGCAGGCGGAGGACGAAATCGCCAGCATCGGAATGGCGTTGGGCGCGGGATGGGCCGGCGCCCGCTCGATGACCGCGACGTCCGGTCCCGGGGTTTCGCTGATGAGCGAATTCATCGGGCTGGGCTACTACGCGGAACTGCCCACCGTGATCTACGACGTGGAGCGCGTCGGACCCTCGACCGGACTGCCGACCCGCACCGCGCAGGGCGACCTGCTGAAGAACGCGCTGCTCTCTCACGGCGACACACGCCACCCGATGTTCATTCCGGCATCGCCCGAAGAATGCTTTACCATGTCCAGCGAAGCCTTCGACTTCGCCGAGAAGTTCCAGACGCCGGTGTTCGTCATGACCGACCTCGACCTGGGCATGAACAACTGGATGGCCGATCCCTTCACGTATCCCGAGAAGCCTCTGGATCGCGGCAAGGTGCTGAGCGCGGAGGACCTGGACCGTCTGGGCGGTTTCGCCCGTTACCGCGACATCGACGGCGACGGCGTCGGCTACCGCACGCTTCCGGGCACGAATCATCCCACCGCGGCTTACTTCACGCGCGGCAGCGGCCATAACGATAAAGCGCAGTACACCGAACGCGAAGACGATTACGTCAACAACGTGGACCGGCTGTCGCACAAGTTCGACGTGATGCGCCGGAGCGTCCCCCAACCCTACGTTCACTTCGCCGAGGGGGCGAAGATCGGGTTCATCGCCGCCGGCACCAGCGACTACGCGGTGCGGGAATCCTGCGACCAGTTGCAGCGGGAGCGCGGCATCCCGGTGAGCTACATGCGCATCCGCGGGTACCCATTCAACGATCAACTCGACGACTTTATCCGGCGCCACGAGCGGGTGTATGTAGTGGACCAGAACCGCGACGCGCAACTGCTGTGCCTGATGAAACTCGATCTGGGTACGGAGCTTGTCGCAAAGCTGCGCAGCGTGCGGTACTACAGCGGGCTTCCGATCGACGCGCGCTCCGTCACCGAGGACGTCATCCAACAGGAGGGAAAGTAGATGGGTACCACGGCAACGCCTCCCCCGAAGAAGGTCAACCGCCTCGGACTCGAGGTGGTGCAGTATAAAGGCGGCAAGACCACTCTCTGTGCCGGCTGCGGGCACAACGCGGTGAGCGAGCGAATCGTCGAGTGCTTTTACGACATGGGTATCCAGCCCTGGACGGTGGCCAAGTTCAGCGGAATCGGGTGCTCCTCGAAGTCGCCGGCGTACTTCCTGGGGTTGTCCCACGGCTTTAACGGGGTGCATGGCCGCATGCCCGCGGTGGCGACAGGAGCGCTGCTGGCCAACCGGCAACTGATGGGCATCGGGGTCACCGGCGACGGCGACACGGCTTCGATCGGGCTGGGCCAGTTCATGCACCTGGTGCGGCGCAACATCCCGCTGATCTACATCATTGAGAACAATGGTGTTTACGGGCTCACCAAGGGCCAGTTTTCCGCCACCGCCGATGTTGGATCGACGCTCAAGACCGGGACCTCGAACGACCTGCCGCCGTTCGACTGCTGCGCGCTGGCTCTGGAATGGGGCGCCACCTTCGTGGCGCGCTCGTTCAGCGGCGACAAGAAGCAGTTACAGGCTATTGTCAAGGCAGCCATCGCGCACAAGGGGCTGAGTGTGATCGACGTCATCTCCCCGTGCGTGACGTTCAACGACCACGCCGGCTCCACCAAGAGCTACTCGTACATGAAGGACCACGAGCAGGCGCTGCACGATCTGGATTTCGTGCCTTACTACGAGGACATCGCGGTGGAGATTCCGGAAGGCGAAGTCCGCGATGTGGAAATGCACGACGGGTCGCACCTGCGGATTCGCAAGCTGGACCGCGATTACGACCCCACGCAAAAGCTCGCGGCCCTGGCCGCCCTAGGCGAATCTCAAGCGAAAAACGAAGTGCTCACGGGCGTGCTTTACGTCGATACGGGGAAGCCTAACTTCCTGGAAATCCTCCACATGACTGAGGAAACGCTGGCCACCTTGCCGGAATCGAAGACGCGCCCGCCGCGATCCGTTCTGGATCAGGTGATGGAAGAACTACGATAAACTCCGTACGGGAAAGTTCTAAAGGGGCTAGCAAATGAGCGTTGCTTTAGTTAGCGCTCAATGTTAGGATTTATACCGGTCTGTCATCCTCCGAGACAGATTGTAGTGAGACTTCATGGCTCCACGCCTTTATGGCGCGGAGCTTTTTTTTGGGGGGCGCGGGCCGGCGGCCTATGCGAAGGGGTCCGCCCCGATGGTTCCCACCAGGCTCCGCAGGTACTCGGTGGAGTCCACGCGCTCCGCGCCCCGGCGCGCCTCATTGAGCCTGGTTTCCAGGTCCAGATCCGCCGGGATCTCCACGCCCGACTTCCGGAAGCTTTCGATCGACTGGATGTGACGCTTCCACAAGGCGGAATCCTTACATTGCTGATGTTTTAATCGGGCGGTATACCAGTCGCTCGCCAGCACGCACTCGCGGGTGAACTGCGCGCGCAGCCGCGCGTCCTCGATCCCCATCCCCTGGTACGTGCCTTCGGCCATGATGTGCAGCAGAGCGCGCAGGGGCGGGCACGCCGCTTCGATGCTGCCGTCCTCGAAGTATGCCCGCGCCACGCGGCTCTGGCTCTCGACGATGGCGTTCACGCCGGCGACGTACATTCCGAGGTCCTGCGTCTCGGGACGCAGGAGTTCCTCGGTGAAGACCGCGTCCGGCGTCTCGAAGATGCGTCCCAGGAAGCGGTCCGCGAAGGAGCGGGTGATGCGCCAGCCCAGCCGGCTGGCAAAGACGGTCTTGCCGTCGTAGACCAGGTCCCCCACCTTTTCGAGGAAACCGTTTTCGACGAGGAAATGGGGATCGCGCTCTTCGACGCGCATGCGGCACCAGATCTCCGGCACCAGCATGCTGATGTCGTGCTCCACCCGGTAGTAAGGCCCGATATAGCCTGCCGACGTGGTGAATCCGGCGTATCCGGTGAGGATCATGGAAAGCAGCGCGTTGTTGAGGTCCAGCACCGGCCACAGAGCGTTGAACGGCCCCTTGGTAAGGGCGCCTTCGCTGCCGAATCCGGTGGTCGAAGGCGATTTTCCGGTCAGGCTGCTGATGAACTCCATGAACAATTCCGGCAGTTCCTGGTAGTGGATCGGGTTGTAGACCGCCAGCGGCGCGATGCCCAACTGCGCGTCCGGCGGGTTGTTGCGCCGTCCCGGAAGCACCGCGTTGACCGGAAAGTATACGGGCGTCCCGGCGGGCACTTCGCGGTCCAGACGGGCGGCGGCGTGCGCCGCGTAGGTCTCGCGAGCGTGTACGCGGTCCGGGCGCTGCTGCAGGTAGCGGGGATTCTTCGAAGGCTTCCCATCGACCATCCGGGGGTGCGCCGAGGACGCCACCCATTGCCGGTCCGAAGCCAGGAACTCGCGCAGCAGGCGCTTCATCGGCTCGCTGTAGCGATCGAACTCGGCGGTGTGATCGACGATCCGGCGCGCCTGTTCACGGCTGAGCGGCTCGAAGTTGCTGAGGAACACGCCGGGGCTTGCGATATCCGCTTCAGCTTGCTTATCGGCGCCGCGGATGATGGCGTCATCGGGGCGCTGGAAGAGGACGGTCTCGCAGTTGGCGACCAGCTTCACGCTGGGGTTGTGGTAGTTGCGGTCCAGGTGGGGGAGGGATTCGGCGGGCACAGTCACGCTGGCGGTGATGTCGTCCTCCACCTGTACTTTGTCGGCGGGGTGGAAATCGGGCCGCAGCTTGTAGATGCGCCAGGAGCCGTCGCGGTCGTAGCCCACCCGCAGGTAGTTGCTCACCAGGCGTTCGCCGTCGAACTTGAGTTCGTGGCCGAGGAAGCCGTTGATGCGGTCCACGCTGAAGTGACGTTTCCACTCTTCACCCCACGCGGGACGGTAGTATCGCTTCACCGTGAACACGAGTTGCCGGATGGTTTGCGGCAGGTCGCGCAGCCACTGGTTGTGTTCGTCGGTGTATTCGTCGCTCGGGGTGAGGAGCTTGATCACCGAGCCGAGCGAGCGCTCCGGGCTGAGGATGGGGCGCCGCGTGCGCGCGTCGGGCAGCCGGCCGCGATAGATGCGCGAGAAGTCGCGGGTAAGGAGAGCGGCGACCAGTTCCAGGTCGTGCTGGAAGTCGCGTACGAAGACGGGTCCGCTGAGCAGCACGTCGGCGATCGACTTCGAGATTTCGCTCTTGCCTCCACCGGATACGGTACAGGGCTTGTGGCACAGCGTGCCCGCCGGGCGCGTCCCCACCAGGCGCCATGCCGAACCGGTAAGTTGCTTTTCCAGCCGTAGCCGGTAGCCGGAAGGCAGAATGTAGATCTCGCCGGCGCGCAGAGGGATTTCGCGCTGTTGGCCATCATGCATCCAACGCGCCCATCCGCCGCGGACGTTGAATTCCGCGGTTTCCGGCAGGTAGAGGATGGTCGGGTGGTTGCGGTCCACCGCGTAGCCCTCGGGGCGCAACTCGGCGGCGGCGCCCAACAGGCGCTGCGCGTCCTCGATGGTGGCGGGCTTGAAGTGAATCGTGCGGTCGCTCAGGAACTCTTCGCCGAGCACATAGGCGGGGAAGCCGACGGCGCCGCCGGCGTGCTCCTCCTCCGCCATCCCGGACAGGTTGGCGGCGAAGCTGATCTGGGTTTTGACCTCTTTCTTGCAGTATCCGAAGTAGTTGTCGGCGATTATCGTGACCATCACCCCGCAGGCGCTGCGCGAGGTGATTTTGAAGGCGTTGCCGCCGTTGTACAACTCGTCTTCCGTGCTCCAGCACATGCCGTCGCGTTTCTGCCGTTCGGTGGCTTCGGAGACGTGGGGCACGCCAAGGTCGCGCTTGCGCATCTGTGCGACGTGCGGCGCCAGGATGACGCACCCGGTGTGCCCGGTCCAGTGCAGGGGATCGAGCGCGGCATCGTTTTCCGGCAGGTAGTGGTCGCCGCCGTTGCCGAAGATGCTCTCGACGAAGTCCAGGTTGCTGACGAGGCTGCCGGGCGCGAAGAAGCGGATCTCCATCGTCTTTTCGGGAGAGTCCGCAGTCGCCGGATGGACCAGGGGACGCAGCAGGAGCGAGACGAACAACCGCACGGGTTCGCGCTCGCCGGCGCTGTAGGGCAGGAGCATCAGGTCGTCCGGCGGATTCAGCGCGGAGGCCAGGATGCGTGCGAACACGGCCTTGGGGACGGTCACCTTGTCGGCGGGGATGGGCAGTCCACCCTCGGTCACGTGGAACACGCCGGCGGTGGTGCGGCGGTCGTGGCGCGGATTGTGCAGCACGCCCTGAAAGACGCGGTAGGAGTCCACGTACGGGGAGTGAAAATGGTCGCAGTCCGGCGGGAACGAGAGGCGCCGCGCCAGTCCGGGAACGTCGATGGCGAAGGTCCGCGAGGGCAACCGGGGGACGCCGCCGGGGCAGACGTCGGCCAGGTGTGTATTGAAGTAATTCTGCACGCGGGTGCCGGCGGGAGAGAGGATGTGAAACAGCATCCGGTCCTTCTGGTGCAGATTGCGCAACAGAGGTCCGGCGATGCGCATGAAATCCGGGTCGGCGGTTCCAGGAGGAGAAGGATGGCCGAGCGCGGCGAGTTTGAGAGAGATATAGCGGTCGAGTTCCCGATGACTTTCCATGTGCCAGTTCCCGATTCTGAGCGTTCACCGCGCGGCAGTTGGCTTGCGCCAAAATGCCGCGCATCCTTCATCCAGGGAACATTGACGAGGGTTCCCGGGAGAGCCCTGATTCCAGGGTAGCAGTCCGGGCACGGGCGCCGTCGCCGCGGATGTATACTTTCCCGATTTGTTCGCCTTCAGGGCGCCCAATGGCCGCACTCCTGCTAATCCCCGCCCCACCGGTCCGTCAACCTGGGTAGGATGAGCCTGAGAGGATGAAAGCGCTAATGGCTGCACCGATCGAACCGGCGGCAATCTCCGTGCTGGACCTGGAAAGCGTCTTCCGCGAGCATCACGCCATGGTGTTCCGCGCCGCCTACCGGGTGACGGGGAATGCCGGGGACGCCGAAGACGTGCTCCAGACCGTGTTTTTGCGGCTGGTGAAGCGTGATCCGGACGCCGAACCGGTGGGCAATATCGCGAGCTTCCTGCACCGGGCGGCGGTCAACGCCGCGCTCGACCTGATCCGCGCGCGGCAGAACGTCCGCAACATTCCGCTCGACGAACTGGAGCCGGTGCTGGCCGCGGGAGAGCAGCACAGTCCGGACCGCATTCACGGGTCGCACGAGATCCGGGACTGGCTGCGGCTGGCGCTGGGGCGGCTGAACCCGCGGATCGCCGAGATGTTCACGCTGCGCTTCTTTGAAGGCAAGGACAATCCGGAGATTGCGAAATTGATGAATACGACTCCGGGCACGGTGGCGGTGACGCTCTCGCGCACCCGCGACCGGCTGGCCCGGGAATATCAGGCCTACGTGGGAGGTGTGGCATGAACCTCGAAAACATGGAGAACGAGCTGGAGAAAGCTGTGAACCAGATCCGCGACGAAGCCATCGGCGATGCCGCCGTGGAAGCTGCCGCGGCCCGGGTGTGGGCGAACCTCGCGGCGCAGATCCACGCTCCCTTGCGCACCTGCGCCGATTTCCAGGCGCTGATTCCCGAGTTCAAAGCCGGGCGGCTGCCCGAAAGCCGCACCCTGCTCGTAAAGGATCACCTGCACGAGTGCGTTGCCTGCCGCCGGGTCTACGAGGGCAAGGTCGTGGCCCTGCCGGTTGCGGCGGCGCGCAAGCCGCGTCCCGTGATGCGCTGGGCCATCGCCGCCGCGGTGTTCGCCACCGCGGGCATCTCGGTCTGGGTGCTGTACCAGCAGAACGGCAGCGGAACCGGCCGTGCGGTGGTGCAGGCGGTCAATGGGACGCTGTATGAGATTCTGCCCACGGGGATCACGGTGCTGGCCGCAGGGCAGGAATTGCCCGACGGCGTGGAGATCCGCACGGCCAAGGATTCCGACGCCATGGTGCAACTCAAGGACGGCAGCGTGGTGGAGATGCGGGAGCGCTCCGAACTCGCCGCCAATTCCGGCGCCGCCGATCTCACCATCCGGCTGGGGCGGGGCAGCATCATCGTGCAGGCGGCCAAGCGGCGCACCGGGCATCTGTACGTTGCCACCGACGATTGCCGGGTGGCTGTGACCGGCACGGTTTTCAGCGTGACCAACGGGGTGAAGGGATCGCGGGTCAGCGTGGTGGCGGGCGAGGTTCACGTCACGCACGACAATACCGAGAAGGTGTTGCACCCCGGGGATCAGGCGGTCACCGGCACTTACCTGGAGCCGGTCCCGGTGAAGGACGACATCTCCTGGAGCCGCAACAGCGACAAGCTGATCCAGCAACTGGAGAGCCTGCGCAAGGGCCTGGCCGAAATCCGTATGCCGGAACTGCGCTACTCCAGCCGGCTGATGGGCCGCCTGCCGGCCACCACGGCGTTCTTTGCCAGCGTGCCGAACCTGGGCGAGTACCTGGGGCAGACGCAGGAAGTCTTTCAAAAGAAGCTGGCGGAGAGCCCCGAGTTGCGCGCCTGGTGGGCGGGGCACGGGACGGAGGCCGCTCCCTTGATCGAGAAACTGCGGGCCGCCAGCGAGTACCTGGGGGACGAGATCGTGGTCGCGGGATTCCGGGGCGCGGACACGGCGCCGCGCAGCGTGGTGCTGTTTTCCGAACAGCGTCGTGAAGGATTC
Organism: Candidatus Solibacter sp.; assembly: GCA_037442245.1. Classification (GTDB taxonomy): domain Bacteria; phylum Acidobacteriota; class Terriglobia; order Bryobacterales; family Bryobacteraceae; genus Solibacter. The sequence continues at coordinate 15,611 of JBBIQR010000044.1, forward strand.
GCCGAATTTCTCCGGCAGCAGCACATGCCGGTCACGGTGGAAGTGCGCAACGGTCTGACGGTGTTCGGCCCGGACGCCGCCGCGGTGAAGGCGCTCGCGGCCACGCTGGACGCTCCCTCAGGTGGTTTCGCGGGCACGCCGTTCTACGCGCGCATCGAGGAATCCTACCGCCACGGCGCCGGGCTGCTGGTCGCCGCCGACCTGGGTGCGCTACGCACCAGCGCGGAGCCGGGGGGCGCACGCTATTTCATCGGGGAAGAGAAACAGGTCTCCGGGCAGATGGAGGCGCGGGCTTCCATCGGCTTCGATGGACCGCGCACCGGCATCGCCTCGTGGCTGTCCGCTCCGGCGCCGATGGGTTCGCTCGATTACGTGTCGGGCGACGCCACGGTGGTTACCGGCTTCGTGGTGAAGAACCCGGCGGTGATTCTCGACGAAATGAAGGCGCTTCAGGGCATCACCAAGGTGGATCCCACTCAGGCGATCGGGCTGGATTTGCGCAACGACCTGGCCGCCGCGCTGGGCGGGGAGTTCTCGGTTTCGCTCGACGGTCCGGCGCTGCCGGTGCCCTCGTGGAAGCTGGTCATCGAAACCTACGATCCGGTCAAGGTGCAGGCCTCGATTCAGAAGATGGTGAGCCTCTACAATCAGGAGACCATGAAGAAAGGCAACCCGCCGGTCAAGACGGCCGAGGAACAGTTTGAAGGGCGGACGTATTACTCGCTGCTGGGCAGCGGCGGTCCACTCACCGAAGTGCACTACGCGTTCTCGGGCGGGTACCTGATCGCCGGGCCCACGCGGGCGCTGGTTTCGCGCGCGCTTCAGGTGAAGTCCGCGGGGAACAGCATCACGCATGCGCCGGCTTTCCTGGCGATGGTGCCGCGGGACCGCTACGCCAACTTCTCGGCGGTAATCTATCAGAACCTGGGCACCACGCTGGCGCCTATCGTCGGGCTGCTGCAGGGCATGGCTCCGCAGGCGCATCCCGGCCAGGCGAATGCCCTGACCGCACTGGGCGACATGAAATCGACCCTGATCGCCGCTTATGGGGAGCCGGATCGCATCAGCGTGGCCACCAGCGGGAACCTGATGGGGCTCAACCCCGGGAGCCTGCTCACCGGCGGGCTTTCCGGCGCGATTCCGCTGACCCACATGATGGGAACTCCCGGGCGCGTACCTGCGTTTAAATAGGGGAGAATGAACCCCGTTATCGAACTCGATGGGCTGGAAGTCCGCTTCGGCGACCGGAGCATCCTGAAGAAGCTCAACGCGCGGCTTACGGGCAGGTCCATCGGCCTGCTCGGGCCCAACGGCGCGGGCAAATCGACGCTGCTCAACACGCTGCTGGGCTTCCACAAGCCGGCCTCGGGCACCGCGCGGATCTTCGGAAGGGACATCCGCACGGACGCGCGGGAAGTGCGGCGTCTGATCGGCTACATGCCGGAGAACGATGCGTTCATCGCGTCCATGAGCGGGGTGCGTTTTGTGCGGCTGATGGCGGAACTGGCCGGTCTGCCCGCGGAGCACGCGCTGGAGCGGGCACACGAGGCGTTTTTCTATGTGGGACTCGGCGAAGTGCGTTACCGCGCACTCGGCACGTACTCGCTGGGGATGAAGCAGGCGGCAAAGCTCGCGCAGGCGATCGCGCACGGGCCCAAGCTTTTATTTCTCGATGAGCCAACCAACGGCCTGGACCCGCCCGCGCGCCTGCGCATGATCCAACTGATTCAGGAAATCCGCAGCAGAGGCGACCTGCACCTGATTCTGTCCTCGCACCTGCTGCGGGACGTGGAGGAGTGCTGCGATGAGGTGCTGATTCTTAAAGACGGCAATATCGCGGCGTTCTGTAACCTGGAAGAGGAGCGCCGGGCGAACAAGCGCTTCCTCGAACTGGAAACCCGCGGCGGCGCGAATGGGAGCTTCGCCGCCGCCATGGAGCAACTCGGCTGCGAGACCGCGGCCGGGGCGCAGGGACGCCTCAAGGTCGTGCTGCCGGATGGGGTCGAAGTGCGCAAGCTCTACGAGTTGGCCGCGGCGCGCGACGTGCAGATCCGCCGGCTGAACCACAAGCGCGATTCGCTGGAAGACATCTTTCTGAAAGCCATGGAGGCCTCCGGTGGCCGTCTATAAGAAAACGTACCGGCCGTACGAAGGCGCCCTCACCGCGTCGTGGTCGCGCTTCCTGGTGATTCCGCGCTACGCCTTCGAGGACATGCGCAAATCGCGCTTCCTCACGATCTTCTTCCTGGCCAGTTTCATTTATCCGCTGATTGCGGCGCTGATCATCTACGTGCAGCACAATTCGAGCGCGCTGGGGCTGCTCGGCGTGCAGAACGCGAACCGGCTGATCTCGATCAACGCCACCTTCTTCCTCAACTTTCTGGGGTGGCAGAGCATGCTGGCGCTGTTCATGGCAGCGTTCGTGGGTCCGGGACAGGTGTCGCCGGACCTGGCCAACAACGCGCTTTCGCTGTACCTGGCGCGCCCGTTTTCGCGGGTCGAATACGTGCTCGGGAAGATGTGGATCCTGATGGCGCTGACGTCGCTGATGACCTGGGTGCCGGGGCTGCTGCTGTTCGGTTTGCAGGCGTACCTGGAAGACGGGTGGGGATGGTTGGAAAACAACACGAATCTCGCCCGCGGCCTGTTCCTGGGCTCGTGGGTGTGGATCCTGCTGCTGGCGCTGCTGGCGCTGGCGCTCTCGGCGTGGGTGAAGTGGAAACCCGCCGCCGGCGCGCTCATGTTCGGCGTCTTCTTCGTGATGGCCGGTTTCGGCGTGGCGGTCAACGGGGTGCAGCGGACCAACTGGGGACATCTGCTCAACATCAGCGCACTGATCGGATCGGTGTGGGTTCAGCTTTTCGGCGCCGATCCGCGGGTGAATAACGGCGGCGCGTTCTTCCGCATGCCCGCCGGACAGGAGTTGCCGCTGTGGAGTTGCTGGATGGCGCTGCTGGTGCTGTGCGCGGTCTGCCTCTACATGTTGTCGCGCAAGATCCGGGGCGCGGAGGTGGTGCGGTGAGCGACAACCTGATCACCTTTGCGAACGTGTCGCGCTTCTATGGAGAGGTGCTGGGCATCAACAACGTGAGCCTCTCGATCCCTCCGGGAGTGACGAGCCTGGTCGGGCCCAACGGCAGCGGAAAGACCACCCTGATGAACCTGATGACCGGATTGATCCGCCCCACGGAGGGTGAGATCCGGGTGCTGGGGATCGCGCCGGGCGATCCCGGGCGGCTCTGCCGCGCGGTGGGCTACTGCGCGCAGTTCGACAGTTTTCCCAAGGGCCTCACGGGATATCAATTCATTTACAGTTTTCTGCTGATGCACGGCTTCGAGCCGGGCGAGTGCGACCGCCGCACTGTGGCCGCGCTGGAATTGACCGGGATGATGGACGCGCGCAACCGTCCGGTGGCCGCCTACAGCAAGGGCATGCGGCAGCGCGCGCGGCTGGCGCAGGCGATCGCGCACGATCCGCAGGTGCTGGTGCTCGATGAGCCGCTGAACGGCCTCGACCCGCTGGCGCGCGCCGAAGCGATCGCGCTGTTTGAACAGTGGGGCAAGGCGGGCAAGCACGTGATCGTCTCCAGCCACATCCTGCACGAAGTGGACCGTATCAGCGACCAGGTGATCCTGCTCAGCCACGGGTACGTGGTCGCGGAGGGCCAGATCCAGAGCGTGCGCGGGGAGGTCAAAGACCAGCCGATGCAGATTCTGGTGCGCTGCAACGAGCCGAACCGGCTGGC
>JBBIQR010000044.1:19366-23178 GCA_037442245.1 Candidatus Solibacter sp.
AAAGTTTCCAGACGACCCAGCCCGCGCACATAATAAAACTGTCCGCCCTGCGAATAAAATCCACCGCCGGCGTTGCCATTGTTGGCCGCGCGCCTGTTCCTGGAAAACCACGTGGTGGAGGCCAAACTCCACACCAATGGGCGGGAGATCCTGCTACGCACCACCGACGCCGACGGATTCTACCTGCTGCTGAACCGCATCGTGCTGGATAGCGGGATCGAGGTGGAGAGCGTTTCTCCGGCGGACGACGACGTCAACAGCGTGTACCAATACCTGATCGGCGAAGGAGGCGCCATATGAATCTTCACCTTCGCCAGATTGCGGCGGTGCTGCGGTTGGAGATGCGCAAGACCCTGCTCTCGCGGCGCGGATGGTGGGTCTACCTGCTGGCACTGGCCCCGGTATTCCTCACGGGAATGCACTGGCTGATCGAAAGCGCGCGCCACGGCGGGCGGCACAGTATCGGTGAGGACAGCCTGGTTTTCGCCGGACTGTTCCACTTTTACTTTCTGCGGCTGGGCATCTTTTTCGGCTGCGTCGGGGTGTTCTCGAATCTTTTCCGGGGCGAGATGCTGGAGAAGACGCTGCATTACTACTACCTGACTCCGCTGCGGCGCGAGGTTCTGGTGGCGGGCAAATACCTGGCCGGATTCGTCAGCGCCTTTGTGCTCTGGGTGGGAAGCACGGCCCTGACTTTTCTCATCATCGGGCGCCATTTTGGGCCCGCGTACACCGACTACATCTTCCATGGTCCCGGTTTATCGCAACTGGGATCCTACTGCCTGGTGGCGGCTCTGGCGTGCGCCGGGTATGGGGCGGTGTTTCTGATGAGCGGGCTGTTCTTCCGCAACCCGATGATCCCCGCGGCGGTGGTCATGGTGTGGGAGAACATCAATCCCTTCCTGCCCTCGTTCCTGAAGAAGATCAGCGTGATCTTCTACCTGAAGAACCTTTGCCCGGTGGAGATCCCGATTCCGCCTCCGTTCAACGTGATGGTGATCGACGCCGATCCGCCGCCGTTCTGGGTGGCGGTGCCGGGACTGCTGGCGGTGACGGTGATCCTGCTGGCCTATGCGGCGTTCTCCGCCCGCCACACCGAAATCAGCTATACCGATTGAGCGGACAGGCTCGATGTTTCAATCCGGAGCGACCTGTCTGCGCAGTCCGCGTTCGACGGCGGCCGCGCCCCTGGCGAGGTTAAACGGTTCTCCCAGGAAAGCCGCCAGTTTCGCCGCCGCCGCGGCCGGGTCGTCGAGCACGTGTGTGTACGGCACGGTCAGGAGGTGGACATTGGAGGCGCGTTTCAGCCACTGTTGGACCCGCACCAACTGCCCGGCATAAGCGCGCTCCAGTTGCGCCGGCGCCAGTGCGCCTCCGGGGCGCCCGAGACGTTGCAGCATGGCTTTCTGCGAGGCGACTACCTCGGGAAGTGCCCGATGCATGAACACCACCCGGTATTCCTCGCCGTCGGGCAGGTGCGGCAGGAGTTGTGCCACGATCTTCACGGCCTTCCCACGCGCTTGGGGCACCCAGGCGCGGTCGCGGTCCAGGCGGGTGGCATCTTCATGTTCCAGGTACCCTCGCGGGTTATCCTCGTCGGCAGAGCGCCGGTGATCGGTGTAGGGCTCAATGCCGGCGGCAGCCAGCATCTGCATCATCATCGAGGTGCCACTCCTTGGCAATCCGCTGACGACCGTGATTACCCGGGAGCGGTCGCGGGGCGCCGCTGCCGCGACCTCGGTTGCGCCGAGCCAGGGTGCGGGGGTTGGGGAAGCTTGCAGGGAACCGATCTGTTCGCGCATGGCCGCAGCGTCGCGGTCCGCGCGGGACCGGCGTGTGTCGGCCAACGCGCGATGCAGTGCGGCCTCGGCCAGCCGCGCGGGGTCGCGGCGGAGCAACCGCGCCAATCCGGCGTGCGCCCGGGGCAGGTTCGGAGCCTGCGCCAGGGCCACCCGGTAGCTGGTCTCCGCTTTCTCGATATCCCCCAGCCTGGCCAGCGAATCGCCCATCAGGCAGTGCAGCAAAGGCTGAAAATAGAGCAGCGCCAGAGAATCCACCGCCGCCGCCAGGGCCTTATCATAACGCCCCGCCGCGTGGTGGATGCCCGATTCGAGCGCCAGAGCCCCGGCATTGTCTGGATTCGCCCGCAAGGCACGGCGTGTGTAGGTGAGCGCACGCTCGCCATCGCCCAGCGCGGCGAAGGACTCGGCGAGGAAGAGCGCGGCATCCAGCCGGCGGCCGGTCCGTGCGGCCAGTTCCTCCACCAACGGCCGGACGGTCTCGCGGCGGGCGCGGGTGGCCGGCTGGGCGAGCCCGAGCCGCACCCGCAGAAAGAGACGCTCAAACACGTAACCCGTGGCCCGTTCGGCCAGGCGCTGCCTCTCATAGAACTCGCGCTGCTCGGGGCTGCCGCGCGCGCCCTTCAGGTCCAGGTCCGGTCTAACGGCACGGCGCCGCTGCAACTCCTGCGCCGCGAGCGGAGCGGCCGCGGACGCGGCCCGGTCGAATTCGGCCAGTACCCTGCCGGCCGCGCTGCGATCCCCGGCGGCCAAGAGGCAGTGAAAGAGATGCGCGTGAAACCTGTGGTCCTCGCCGTCGCTTTCGAGCAACTCGCGCAGCAGCGCTGCCGCGCCGGCGATGCGGCCTTCGTCCATCAGAGCGCGCGCCAGGTTGTAGCGGTTCTCGTTGACGTTCTCGGCGATGGCGCGCGCGGTGTCGTCCGCAGGCGGCGCCACGTACCCCAGGGCGACCAGTTGCTTGAGTGACTCTGCCGCGGCTGTGCTGTCAAACCTTGCGGACGCCGGGTGCCGCCCGTCGTCCCCGGCCACATCGTCCCAGGACGGCAACGGTTTCAGTACCTGTGGCGAGTCGAAGGCATTAACGAGCACGTGACCATCCATGTCGGCACCGGCGGGCAGGCCGAACAGGTGCAGCACCGTGGGCGCCAGGTCGAGCACGGACGCTCCGTAGATCCGTTCGCCCCGCTTCACGCCCGGCGCGCGCATGCAGAAGATGCCGAATTCCCGGTGTTCCACCGCCGGACCGGCGGCTTCGGCGGGCAGGGCGTCGGGCAGGAGCGCGTCGGAATGGAACCCATGGTCGCTGAGTACGATGACGCCGCAGTCGGGCCCCGCCAGTTCCAGCATGCGGCCCAGCATGAGATCGTGGTAGCGGTAGGCGTTGACCACCACGTCGCGGAACCACTCCGGCCGGGTCTCGCCGCGCAAGCGCGCTTTGCCGGCGTGATAGCGCATGAAGCGGTGCGAGAAGTGGTCGATCCCCACGTGGTAGATCGCGGCAAGATCCCAGTCCACGCGCTCCATGAGATCAGTCGCAGCGGCATGAACGGTCATGCACTGTGCGATGATCGCGGCCAAGTCGTGAACCGAGTGGTCCTTGTCCTGGTTGACGCCCTCCCATCCGGGTGCGAACATGCGAAGAATATCGCCGGAGATTTCCGTGGGGTGGACGCGCAGTTGGGCCAATGCCGCAGCTTCTTCGGGCGGCCAGACGGACCCCCGTGGGCATGGGGCGCCCGGCTCCTGAACTTCGGCGTAGGGAAACAGGTCGCTGACCATGGCTCCGGCGACCGGTTCGGCGGGGTGCGAAGGCCACCATCCCACCACAATGGAGCGTTTGCCCTGCTGGTTCAGGATGTTCCAAAACGTTTTGGTGGTGCGTGAGAGACTGGAGATCGGGCGCAGCGAGAGGCCGTCTTCAGTGGGCTGAACGAAACCGTGAACGCCGTGTTTGGAGGGGCGCTTGCCGGTGGCGATACTGGTCCACAGCATCGGGCTGAGCGGGGGATAGAG